>NZ_CP102251.1:967385-1289847 GCF_025145285.1 Alistipes onderdonkii | reverse complement strand
GGCGATGAACTCCCCGGTGGAGGGCGCGGCCAAAGGGCGGAGGGTGCATCTGGCCGCGATGCTCGTGGAGATGATCCACGTGGCGTCGCTGATCCACGACGACGTGATCGACGAGTCGGATACGCGGCGGGGCCGCCCGTCGGCCAATGCCCGCTGGCAGTCGCACAAGGCGGTGATACTGGGCGATTTCATCCTTGCGAGGAACATGAATATCGGTCTTTCGAGCGGCCAGTTCGACCTGGTGACGCATGTATGCGGTTCGATGGCGGCGTTGTGCGAGGGCGAGGTGTTGCAGAGCGAGTGTGCCGAGAAGCACACCATGACGCGCCAGGCGTACCTCGACATTATTTATAAGAAGACCGCATGTCTGATCGGGGTCAGCGCATCGGCCGGGGCGATGGCCGTGGGTGCCCCGCGCGAAAAGGTGGCGCTGATGCGCCGTTTCGGCGAGGCGGTCGGCATGGCGTTCCAGATACAGGACGACATCCTCGACTACATGCGTACGGCGCATACGGGAAAGCCCGCCAACAACGACCTGCGCGAGGGGAAGATCACCCTGCCGCTGTTAGCGGTGCTGGACAAGGCCGAGCCCGAACGCCGAGAGGAACTGCTCGGGCGGCTGGCCCGCTGCCACGACGACGAGGAGTCGGTGGAGTACCTGCAGGACGCGGTCGAGACCGGGGGCGGACTGACTTTCGCCGCCGAGGTGTTGCGCAGCTACGTCGCACGGGCCGTCGACATGCTCTCCGAATACGAGCCCTCGGAGTACCGTACGGCGCTTGCCAACCTCTGCGCCTACATCGCCGAAAGGGACAGATAACCGGGAAACTCATTAACCTAAATTTAGATAAAATCGTATGGAACAGAAAAAAAATTACACGCTGCCCATCATCATGATGTTCTTGCTCTTCGCAATGATCTCATTCGTGACGGGGCTTTCGAATCCGTTGGGCGTAATCGTCAAGAACCAGTTCGCCGTGGCGAACTGGATGTCGCAGCTGGGCAACTTCGCCAACTTCATCGCCTATGCGGTGATGGGTATTCCGGCCGGTATAATGCTCAAGCGCATCGGCTACAAGAAGACGGCGCTTGCGGCCGTGGCTATCGGGTTCGTCGGCGTGGGTATCCAGTACCTCTCGGGCGAGGCCGGCAGCTTCCCGATCTACCTGGTCGGCGCATTCATTTCGGGTTTCTCGATGTGTATGCTCAACACGGTGGTCAACCCGATGCTCAATACGCTCGGAGGCGGCGGCAAGAAGGGTAACCAGTTGATCCAGTTCGGCGGTTCGCTCAACTCGATTTCCGCGACGATCGTTCCGGTGCTGGTGGGTTACCTGATGGGCAACGCGGCCAACGCCACGATCAGCGACGCGGCTCCCGCACTGTGGATCGCAATGGGCATCTTCGCCGTGGTATTCGTCGTGCTCTACATGGTCAACATTCCCGAGCCGTTCGCCATCCAGGAGAAGAAAGCCGAGGTCAAGGACAAGCACAGCGCCCTTTCGTTCCGCCATTTCCTGCTGGGTACGATCGCCATCTTCATTTACGTAGGTGTCGAGGTCGGTATTCCCAACTTCATGAATCTGTTCCTGACGTCGGCCCCCGATGCTGCGACGAGCGGTATGGGCATGGCGGCGGCCGCTGCCGGCTCGCTGGTGGGTACCTACTGGTTCCTGATGATGTGCGGCCGTCTGCTGGGCGGCCTGCTGGGCGGTAAGATTTCGAGCAAGGGACAGCTTTCGTTCGTCGCCTCGCTGGCGCTGATCTTCGTGCTCGTGGGCATCTTCGCCCCGACGGACGTGAAGGGCGCGATGCCCGTGTTCACCGGAACCGGCTTCGGCATGGTGGAAGTGCCCGTCGGCGTGATCTTCTTCACCCTTTGCGGCCTCTGCACCTCGGTGATGTGGGGTACGATCTTCAACCTCGCGGTCGAAGGCCTCGGCAAGTATACCTCGATGGGTTCGGGGATCTTCATGGTGATGGTTTGCGGCGGCGGTATCCTCCCGCTGATCCAGGGCGGCGTAGCCGACTTCGCAGGTTACCTCTCGAGCTACTGGGTGGTTGTCGCAGGTCTGGCCTACATGCTCTTCTACGCGCTGGTAGGTTCGAAGAACGTCAACAAGGACATTCCGGTCGAAGAGTAATCCGCAGAACCGGTTGCGAGTTACGGGAAACCCGGCGTTCGGAGAACGCCGGGTTTCTTGCGGCATGTTGTCAGCGGCGCTTCATGACGGGATGCCCAATAATTCGAGGTTCCGCCCGCCGTCTTTCCCGGTTTTGCCGGATCGTGCGGCGGAGAACCTGCGCCGGGAGGGGAGTTCGGGGCGGCGGGCCTGTAAGCGCGGACGGCAGGCTGGCGCGGGCCGCGGCCGGGGCGGAATTCCGGGCCGGAACTTCTGTTGCTGTCGAAACAGGCCGTCGAAGATGGCCGCCTGTACGGGCCGTTATCCGGGCGGCGGGGGTTTTCCGGGGCGGGCACAAAAAAACAGGAAGGGGAACCTTCCTGTTTTTTCTTGCTGACGGCCCGGACTATTTCTTGTCCGCGCTGGTCATGCGCTTCTCCTTGATGCGGGCCTTCTTGCCGGTCAGGTCGCGCAGGTAGTAGATGCGTGCACGACGTACGACACCGATCTTGTTGACCTCGATCTTGTCGATGTGGGGCGAATAGAGGGGGAAGATACGCTCGACACCCACGCCGTTCGAAACCTTGCGGATCGTGAACATCTTGGTCTTGCCCGAACCCTTGATCTGGATAACCACGCCGCGGAAACTCTGTACGCGCTCCTTGTTACCCTCGATGATTTTGTAGGATACGGTGATCGTGTCACCGGCCTTGAACGACGGTACATCGGCATCCGTCTTTGCCCACATCTGCTCGTTGACGAGCTTGATGATTGCGTCTTTGTTCATTGTTGCAACAAATTTAATGTGTTTCGCACCCAACATTCCCGCTGCGCCCGCCGTACCATACGGATACCCTGATCCGTAATCCCGCGTTCCCGGCACGCCGGACGGGCTGTGCCGTCCTATGTCCCCGCAACTGCGTAGCGCCCAATGAAAGAGGTTGATATACGCCCCGTAAGGGACTGCAAATATACGAAGTTTTTTTCATTCGGTGCAAGTGCGGCATGAAAATATCTTCCGTGAGCGTGATTTATTGTTATCTTTGCAGGTAAAATACCGACTATGAAAGAAGAAAAACTGATACTCGTAACCAATGACGACGGGTACGATTCGAAGGGGCTGGCGGCGGCCGTCGAGGTCGCGCGGGCCTTCGGCCGCGTGGTGGTCGTGGCACCCGAGACGACGCAGAGCGGCATGAGCCAGGCCATCACCATGTACAATCCCCTCTACCTGCGCTGCGTGCGGAAGGAGGAAGGGCTGGAAGTGTATTCCTTTTCCGGTACGCCGGTCGACTGCGTGAAGATGGCCTTCGACTACCTGTTGCGTGACGAGCGCGTCGACCTGGTGATTTCGGGCATCAACCACGGTTCCAATTCGGCCGTGAACGTGCTCTACTCGGGGACGATGGGGGCGGCTATCGAAGGCAGTTTCTACGATTGCCCGTCGGTCGGGCTGTCGCTCGACGACCACGGCGCAGACGCCGATTTCGAGGCGGCGGTGGTCTACGGGAAGCGGATCGTGCGCAGCGTCCTGGAAAAGAAGGTCGAACTCCCGTTGTGCCTCAATGTGAACGTCCCCGTAGGCAAGCCCGGCGAACTGCACGGCATCCGCCTCTGCCGCCAGAACCGCGGGTTCTGGCGCGAGGAGTTTTACCGCCACGAAGACCCGCGGGGCCGTGCGTATTTCTGGCTCACGGGCGATTTCGTCAACGGCGAGCCCGGGGCGGAGGATACCGACGAGTGGGCGCTCGCGCACGGCTATGTTTCGGTCGTGCCGGTGCAGGTCGACCTGACGGATTACCGCCAGCTCGCAGCCCTTGCCAATGTGCTGGAATAATACTATATTTGTAAAAAACCGGGACGCCTATGTTGATTAAGATACTGCTTGTCATCGCCATCCTCATCCAGTCGGTCGCGACGGCATATGCCCTCAAACTGGTGCGGGCTACCAAGTACAATTCGGTATGGATTCTCTTCATCGTGGGCTTTTCGCTGCTCTCGGTCGAGCGGTTCGTGCAGCTGCTGATGGCCAGCGGGCAGTATGTCCCCCGGTGGTGGTTCGCCTATCTGGGGATCGTGATCTCGATCTGTCTGTCGATCGGCGTGATGTACGCCCACAAGCTCTTCAAGTACATCGGCAGGCTCAACCGCCAGCGGCAATTGCTCAACAAACGCATCCTCACGGCCGTGCTCCGCACCGAGGAGAAGGCGCGTTCGCGTTTCTCGAAGGAACTGCACGACGGGCTGGGGCCGCTGCTCTCGTCGGCGAGGATGTCGCTTTCGGCACTGGCACGCGACGAACGCAGCCCCGAGCAGAAGGAGATCATCGACAATACGACCTATGTGATCGACGAGGCGATCCGTTCGCTGCGCGAGATTTCGAACAACCTTTCGCCCCACGTGCTCAACGATTTCGGGCTGGCGCGGGGCGTGCAGAACTTCATCGACAAGAGCGCCGCGATGCACGACGTGAAAATCCGCTTCACGACCAACCTCCGTGCGGAGCGGTTCGATACGGACGTCGAGGTGATCCTCTACCGGGTGATCTGCGAGCTGATCAACAATTCGCTCAAGCACGCCGCATGTTCGTCGATCAACCTTTCGCTGTCGCAGAACGGGACGGAACTGGCACTGGACTATACGGACGACGGGCGGGGGTTCAATCCGCAGGCCATGATGGACTGCGGCATGGGGCTTTCGAACATCTCGTCGCGCATCAATTCGCTGGGCGGCGTGTTCGACATCGCCAGCGCCAAGGGCCGGGGGATGCGCGCCGCGATCCGTGTCAATACGCAGGAGGAGCAGGCATCGCAGAGGCTTCGCCGCCGCAAACGCAAATGATATGGAACGCACGATAGTACTTGTAGACGACCATTCGCTTTTCCGCAACGGGCTCAGGGGGCTGCTGGAGCATTGCGCCGGGTGCCGCGTGGTGGGCGAGGCGGCCAGCGGCGAGGAGTTCCTCGCCATGCTGCCGGAGTTGGAGGCCGACATCGTTTTCATGGATTTCGCCATGCCCGGTATCGACGGCGCGCAGGCCACCGAGCGGGCGCTGGCGCGGCGTCCCGACCTGAGGATCATCACCCTTTCGATGTTCGGCGAGGAGAGCTACTATACGCGCATGGTGCAGGCCGGGGCACGGGGTTTCCTGCTCAAGGACTCGGACATCGGCGACGTGGTCGAGGCCATCGACACGGTGATGGCGGGGGGCAGCTATTTCAGCCCGCAGCTCCTGTCGTCGCTCGCGGGGCGTATGCGTACGCGCGAGGACGTCCCCGACGAGGAGCTTTCGGCCCGCGAACGCGAAATCCTGGTGGCCGTATGCCGCGGCCTGTCGAACCAGGAGATCGCCGACGAACTGTTCATCTCGAAACGTACGGTCGACAAGCACCGCGCCAATATCCTCGAAAAGACCGGCTGTAAAAACACCGCCAGCCTGGTCGTCTATGCCATCCGCAAGGGGATCGTGGAGATCTGACACCCAACCTAAACCCCATACCGATGAAAAAAATCCTTTGCCTTGCCATGTGCGCCGTGTTTGCCGCGGCGCTGCCTGCCCGTGCGCAGTCGGACGAATACCGCGATGCGGTCGCCGAGATGATGGAGCTGACCGGGGCGCTCCGGAATGCCGATGTGGTCGTGACCCAGATGATCGGGTACCTGAAGACCTCCGCCCCGTCGGTTTCGGAAGCCGTCTGGGAGAAGATAATCTCGAAATTCAATGAGAAGATGCGCGCCCGCATGGTCGATATCTATGTGCCGATCTATTCCAAATACCTGACGCTCGCCGATCTGCGTGAGCTGAATGCCCTTTACGCCAAGCCGGTCATGCGGAAGGCGGTCGGTGCGACCCCTGCGATCATGCAGGAGAGCATGTCCGCCGGTGCGGCGCTGGGACAGGAGATCATGACCGAATTGCAGCGGGAACTGCAGGCCGAAGGATACGAATAGCCGCCGTGCGGCATGTGGAAAAGGGGCTGCCTGCGACTTGCCGGGCAGCCTCATTTTATTCGCACAGCTTGCGGGCGTGTTCCCGGATATGCGATTCGCGGTGGGTGAAAGACTTGGCAGGCATCCTCTCTTTTGTTTGGCGGCGGAGGGCGGACGATTGGCGGGAACGGGCGGCCTTGTCGGCAGGCAGGGGCGGCCGGCCGCGTCGGAAATTTACAGCAGCGGCGAAAAGACGCGCATAAGCGATTCCGCGACGCGGCGGGTGCGCGGGCGGGTGAACCATTCGCCGGGGGTGACGGTATGGCAGTGTGCCAGGTCGTCTTCGAATATGGCGGCCATGCGGCTTGCGAATTCGCGGTCGTAGACGAAGGCGTTGATCTCGAAATTGTGCTCGAAGCTGCGGAAATCCATGTTCGCGGAGCCGATCACCGAGAGCATGTCGTCGATGATCAGCAGTTTGGAGTGCAGGAACCCCGGGGTGTAGAACGAAATTTTCACCCCCGCCTTCATCATGTCGTCCAGGTAGGAGTGGGTCGCAAGGTCGACGACTTTCGAGTCGGAACGGGCCGGGAGCATCAGGTGTACGTCGATGCCTGCGAGCGCAGCCTCGTGCAGTGCCGTGTTGAGTACGTCCGAAGGCAGGTAGTAGGGGGTTTGGATCCAGATCCGCTGCCGGGCGCGGGCGATGGCGTAACTGTCGGCCTGCAGCAGGGCGCGCCACTTGCCGAACGGGCCGCTGGGGGCGATTTGCAGGATGTCGTCGGTGAAGTGTCCGGCGGGCGGGTAGTAGTCCGGCCCCGAAATATGCGTTTTCGTAGTCGCCGACCAGTCGCTCAGAAACGAGGCCTGGAGCCCGGCGGCACCGCTGCCTTCGATGCGGAAATGGGTGTCGCGCCATGTGCCCCATTGCGTGCCGCGGACATAGCGGTCGGCGATGTTCATGCCGCCGATGAATCCGACGCGGCCGTCTATCACGACGATCTTGCGGTGGTTGCGGTAATTGACCTTGCTGGTGAAGAGCGGAAATTTGACGTGCAGGAAGGCGTATACTTCGATCCCGGCGTCGCGCATCCCTTTGAAAAAGGAGTTCTTTGCACCCCGGCTGCCTACGTCGTCGTAGAGGATGCGAACCCGGACGCCCTCGCGCGCCTTTGCGACCAGGGCATCCCGCAGGCGGCAACCCGTCTGGTCGTCGTTGAGGATGTAATACTGGATATGGATGTGGTGCCGTGCGCGGGCGATCTCCTCCATCAGCGCCTCCATCTTCGACTTTCCGTCGGTATAGACGGCGATGCGACTGCCGTAGAGCGGTACGGAGTGCAGCGTATTGAGCAGCAGCGAGGCGAGCGGCCGGTAGCGGGGCGGGATGCCGGGGCCTTCGGTGTGTTCGGGCTCTTCGAGCTGCATGGTGATGCGCTTGCGGGTGCGGCGCGAAATGATGCGCTGCTTGGAGAGGTTCTGCCCGAAGAAGAAATAGAAGACCAGCCCGACCACGGGGGCCAGTACCAGTACGATGATCCACGGCAGGGTCTTCAGCGGATTCCGGTTTTCGGTGATGATGACCAGAATGATGCCGAGGATCGTGATCGAGTATACAACCAGGAAGAAGTATGTCAGTATTTGTTGCATACGGGTTTCTCCTTCGGTGCGAACCGCTGCCGGGCGGGCTCTATTGCCGCTGCTCTTCCTGCGGGGCTTCCGCGGCGGGGAATTTTACCAGGTAGAGCAGGTGCTCCACGCCGCGCATGTAATTGCGTTTGGGGTTTTTGGGCGAGTAGATGTAGCAGTCGAGCGTGAAGACGCGGTTGGTCGCCGTGTCGACGGTCGTGTAGCTTACGAACGGGCCGCCCATGAAATCGCCGTGCACGTCCCAGAAGCCGCGCATCTCGCACCAGAGGCGCCCCTCCATGCGGAACATGCGGAAATCGGGCGCGAAGGCGTCGGAGGTGGTCATGTATGAACCGTCCGACGGGCCGGGAATGCGGGCGGCGAACTTGTTGCGGGCGGCGAGCAGCGCCCCGGGCGAAAGCGACTCCTTGCCCTCGTAGGGGTAAGAGTAGATGAAGAAGCCCTGGCTGGCCGTGGGGTATTCGTAGCGCGCCCACAGGAAATCGGGTTCGTTCGCAGCCAGCGCATAGCCTTTCGGTACGTTCATCTCGACCCCGAAGTTTTTCAGGACGGCGTCGTGTATGCCCTTCTCGTTGAATTTCTCCGCGTATTTGATGGCGCGGTCGCGCTCGGCATTTTCGAGGGCGAGGACGATGTTCCCGCGGTTGGCCGAGAGGAACGCCGTGATCGACTTGTCGTTGGGCCCCATGAGCGTCATCACGATCTGGGGGTCGGACGTCACGTTGTACTGGACGGCGACGCTGGACTCGGTGAGCGTGGGGTCTTTGAGTACCTTGAGGATGTTGCGGTGGTCGGCGACCATGCCCGTGAACCCGCGTTCGGTGACGCGCAGCACGTCGAACAACGGTTCGGTCTGGTTGAGGTAGGGGATCGGTGCCGTGAATATCGCGCGCAGCGTATCGCCCACCTCGCCTGTCCACTCCTGCTGCGGGCAGACGACGATCAGCTCGTAGGGGGCGCCTTGTGCGGTTTTGAGCCGCGAATCGGTCAGTGTCCTGAATGCTTTGCAACCTGCCATCGTTGCGACGACGGCCGCGGCCAGCGCGATACGGAAGATAGTTTTCATAGCCGGTCTGGAATTGAATCTACTACAAATATAGTTATATTTTTCGGAAAAGCGCGGAATTTCACTATTTTTGCCTGGAATAAGCAGCCATGCGTTTAAAACCACCGAAAATAATCCGGCGCCTGATGCCGGATCTGATCTGGGAGATCGACGACCAGGACGGCGTGTTCCTCACCTTTGACGACGGCCCCACGCCCGGTGTCACGGAGTGGATACTCTCCACGCTGGACAAGTACGATGCCAAAGCCACGTTCTTCGTGCTGGGCAAGAATGTCGAAATGTACCCCGACCTTTACCAGCGCATCCTCGATGCCGGGCACAGGGTCGGCAACCACACCTACTCGCACCAGAAGGGATGGGGGATGAGCCTCGAACGCTACACGGAGGATGTGGATTTTGCCAACGATCTGGTTCACAGCGAACTGTTCCGGCCTCCGTATGCGCGGATCACCCCGGCGCAGGCGCGTTTCCTGGGGCAGCGCTACAAGCTGGTGATGTGGGACATCATCTCGCGCGACTACAACCGTAAGCTCTCGCCCCGCACCTGCCTGCGGAACGTGACTAAATACCTTGCCCCGGGGGCCATCGTGGTATTCCACGACAGCGAAAAAGCGTTCCGCAACATGCGTTACGCCCTGCCCCGCACGCTGGAGAAGATCCGGCAGATGGGGCTCAAATGCAAAGCCATCGAATTCTGACATGAGGTTCGTCGTCGCCATAACCGCCGCCAGCGGCGCCATCTATGCCCGCCTGACGATAGAACGGCTGCTCGCCTCGCCGTGCGTGTCGGAGATCGCGCTCGTGTGCAGCCGCCACGCCCGCGAGGTGATGGCGCACGAGGGAGTGTCGCTGCCCGTGGACGCGCGCATCCGCGAATATGCGAACGACGACATGTTCGCCCCTCCGGCGAGCGGCTCGGCGCGTTACGACGGCATGGCGGTCGTGCCGTCGACGGTAGGTACCGTGGGGCGTGTGGCCGCCGGTACGGCGCAGAGCCTGATCGAGCGGGCCGCCGACGTGATGCTCAAGGAGCGGCGCCGGCTGGTGTTCGTCGTACGCGAAACGCCCCTGTCGCTCATACACCTGCGCAACATGGCGGCGCTGACCGAGGCCGGGGCGGTGATCCTGCCCGCATCGCCGTCGTTCTATGCCGCGCCGCAGGGCATCGAGGAGCTGTGCGGTACGGTCGCCGACCGCGCCGCAGCATTGCTCGGGGTCGATATACAGCGCTATGAATGGGGGAAATAGGATATTCCGGATTTTTTTCATAACTTTGCGCCCACGAAAAAATCAATTCAAAACAATACCTTATGGCAACTACAGCTGACATCAAGATCGGTATGTGCATCGAAATGGATGGCAAGACCTTTCAAATCGTGGATTTCCAGCATGTGAAGCCGGGCAAAGGCCCCGCTTTCGTACGAACCAAACTCAAGAACCTCGAATCAGGCCGCGTGCTGGACAATACGTTCTCGGCAGGGGCGAAGATCGAACCCGTACGCGTGGAACGCCGTCCCTACCAGTTCACCTACGAGGATGACCTGGGGGCGCATTTCATGCACACCGAGACTTTCGAGGAGATCAACATCGACAAGAACCTGATCACCAACTACGACCTGATGGCCGACGGCCAGATCGTGGAGGTGATGTTCCACACCGAGAAGGAGACCGTGCTTTCGGCCGAGCTTCCCCCGATCGTGGACATGGAGGTGACCTATACCGAGCCGGGCATAAAGGGGGACACCGCTTCGACCAACTCGCTCAAACCCGCTACGGTCAACACCGGTGCGACGGTTCGCGTGCCTCTGTTCATCAACACGGGCGACAAGATCCGCGTCGACACCCGCACCCGCGAGTATTACGAGCGCATCAAGTAAATTGAATTGCTCGGGCAATCGGTTCCAAAGCCGGAAATGCTCGGATCGAAAAGAAACGGAGACTGCTTTCGAAAGCAGTCTCCGTTTCTTTCTTTGCGCGGCGGTCAGTCGCCGACTTTGTACATGACGTAAAACAGTTCCGTCGAACTGCGCCACATGTTGTCGTAGAACGAATCACGTCCCGGTTCTCCGGCGGCGCTGGGCAGCAGGAAGCGGAAAAGCCTGTTGCTGCCTTCCGTGCCGAAGATCATGGTGGAAGAGACGTTGTTCTGCGTGATTTTCATCTGGTTCGTGGTCAGGTCGAGAGTCCACTGCGATTCGCCCGGCGGAAGCAGGTGACGCAGACGCGGGTTCATGTCCAGCGGGGATTCGACGCTGTAAGGGGCGTAGACACCCCAGAAATTGCCGTATGCCCCGTCGTCGCCGGCCGAATGGACGAGCGTTCCGGTGAGTTCGTTGTCGGAAATCTCGCCGAGCGTGATCGTCACCCGGTCGTCGTATTCGGGAAGTCCGTAGGTGCCGAACTCGCCGCTGCTGAGCTGCGTCGTCCAAGCTCCGTCGCCGACGCCGCTGACCCGCTGGTTGCACGCCAGCTTGACATCGACGATGCGCCATGTGCCGAGGAAGAACGGATCGTAGGTTTCGAGATAGATCCACCAGTCGAGCGTGTGTCCCGACTGTGAGGTCACGGTGATGCGGGCACGGCGTTCGGGGTTACTGAAATTGAGCACGTCGCCGATCCCTACGCTGGCACTGGCGCCGTTCGATACGACGATTCCTTTGACAGGTACCCGGTCGTAGGCGAAGCCGGGAGTTTCGAGGATATAGACCGTTGCGGTGGCCCGGCTGCCGTCGCGGTCGATGATGGCGGTTCCCATCTGTCCTTCGACACGCAGTTCGAGCAGTGAGCGTTCGTTGCCGGAAAGGTCTTCGTCGATGGTCTTCGTACACGACGATAGGGCCATGATAAACAGAAGGGCGGTCGGTATGAGGTAGTTTTTCATCTTCGTAGTGTCTATTTAACGTTCGGATTCAAATCGAGTTCGCGCTGCGGGATCGGGTAGAAGGCCGCCTGCTCTTCGGAGAGTTTCGTGGCCTCGGGAACCGTAGTGGTGACCGATGCCGTGCGGCGCAGGTCGTAGAGACGGTTGCCTTCGAACGCCAGTTCGAGGGTGCGCTCCTGAATCACGGCTTTGCGGAATTCGGAAAGACTCATCCCTTCCGGCAGATCCGGGATTCCGGCGCGCCGGCGGATTTCGTTGACCAGAGCCAGTCCTTCGTCGGGACCTGCCGCTTCGGCGAAGACGAGTGCGATATCCGAGTAGCGGATCAGGAAGGGACGGGCGCTGGTACGTTCGCCGATGAAGTCGGGATCGACGTATTTGGCCGAAAAGTAGCCGCGTACCGGGGAGGGGGTGACGAGTTTGCCGGTTTGGTCGTAAATGTCCTTGTGGATCAGTTCAGTGCGTCGTTTGTCCGTGGCAAGGAACGTCTTCTCGACGAAGTTGTCCTCGATCAGGAAAACGCCCCAGCCGTTGCCGTTGCCCTTCTGGAGGCTTCCGTCGCTGTAGCGAATGTAGATCGGCGCGGAGCCGTTGTTGGGCAGGAACTGGAGCGGGATTTTCGAATACATGCCTTCGTGCGTGCCGCTGCGGTCGATACCCATGATGAAGATGTGTTCCGGCCCGTCGGGTTTCGTAACGTCGTAGATGCTGCGCAGGTCGTTGTCGAAGTTGTACGTCTCCTTATAGTCGAATACCACCTTACGCGACCAGTAGGCGGCCTGCGTGTACATTTCGTCGGGATTGTGCGGCGCCGAGGCGTAACCGGGCGCTTCGCTTGCGATGCTCGATGCGAGCGTCAGGTAGACTTTCGAGAGCAGGGCCTGCGCACCGACCTTGTCGATGCGGCCGAACACCTTGTTTACTGTGAGCATCTTTTCAGCCGCAATCAGATCCTCCAGAATACGTTCGTAGATCTTGTCGATAGATGCGGCCATTTGGGGCGTAGTCTGGTCGAGCGATGCGATCGGTTCGGTGTAGAGCGGAACCCGGCCGTATGCCCGGACGAGGTTGAAATAGTTCCACGCCCTCAGAAACAGGGCCTCGCCGACCACGCGGTTTTTCACCGTCTCGTTCAGATTGCCTCCCGAAACGCGGTCGATGACCGTATTGGCGCGGTTGATGCCTATGTAGCAGTATTTGAAGTAGTACATCGTCAGTTCTGTTTCCGAATTGACGGTCCATTGTTGCAGCATGTGAATGTCGCCCGGCTCGTCCGATTTGGGATACATCGTTTCGGTCGGGATGTCGCCCAGATACCAGATTCCGCGGAGGTATTCGAGGTAGTTCAACGCATTGTAGGCGTACATAAGGCCCGATTCGGCATCCTCTTCCGTTTTGTAGAAGTTGTCGCTCGAATAGAAGCCGTAGGGGGTCTCGTCCAGAGAGCAGGCCGAAAGCATGCAAACCGCAGCGAGCGTGAATATGATCTTTTTCATGGCTTGTCTGAATTAGAAGTTAAGGTCGATTCCGACGGTGTATTTGCGGAGTTTAGGATATCCGCCCCAGTAAATGCCGTCGAGTCCCACTTCGGGGTCGTACCCGTCGAATTTGCTGAAGGTGTGTACGTTGTCTATGTTGGCGTAGATGCGCATGCCCTTGAGGATCCTGCGGTTGAAATGGAGATTGTAACCGAGGGTGATGTTCTGGATGCGCAGGAACGAGCCGTCCTGAAGGAAGTAGTCCGACAGCCAGTATTGCCGGGCGTTGTTCAGCCGCGGGAAATCGTTGGTCGGATTGTCCGGAGTCCACCGTTTGGCCTTGACGCGCGGGCTGAACGTATAGTTGTTGTACAGCACGTCGTTGCCGTAGACGCCGTAGAGGAATACGGAGAGGTCGAGGTTCTTCCAGCGCAGCGAGAGGTTCAGACTGGCCGTGAAATCGGGATTCGGGTCGCCGATAATGCACCGATCCTCGGGGGTGATGGCATAGTCGCCCGTCAGGTCTACGTATTTCAGCTCGCCGGGGCGGTCTTTCAGCCCGTCGGGGTCGATGAATCCGGGATCCTGTCCCTCCTGAATGATTCCGTCGACACGGTAGCCGTAGAATACGTTCATCGGGTGGCCCACCGCATAGATGCTGGCGTTCTGGTTGAACATGGAGACCGGCTGTCCGGTCACTTCGTAGTACATACCCGTCAGGTAATCCTGCGAGAGACCGCTCGAAATGGCATCGCCCAAGCTTACGACCTTGTTGCGGTTCATCGAGTAGATGAATGTGGCCGAGAAACTCCAGTCCCTAGTGTGGACGATGTCGCCTTCGAGGCTCACTTCGAAACCTTTATTCGTCACTTCGCCGTCGTTGACCCATATTTTGTCGTAGCTCGACGACAGGGGCAGGTATTTTTCACGCAGCAGGTCGGTGGTCTTTTTGTAATAGACGTCGGCGGTCAGCCGCAGGCGCCGGTCGAAGGCTGCGAAATCGACGCCGAAATCGAGCTGCGAGGTCGATTCCCATTTCAGATCCGGATTGGCGATGCCGCCCCATACCATGTACCGGTCGTTTGCGCCGGTGCGTCCTACCTCGTAGCCGGGACCAATCACGGTCGCCCACTCGCCGTTGTGCCAGAATTTTTCCATGCCGTAGCGGTCGAGGGTCTGATAGCTGCTGATACCTTGATTACCAGAGGCTCCGTAGCTCAACCGCAGCTTCAGTTCGCTCAGCCAGCGCGATTGTTTGAGCCACGGCTCGTTGTGCATTTTCCAACTGACAGCGCCCGAAGGGAAGTAGCCCCACTTGTTGTTTTTGCCGAATTTCGTCGAGCCGTCGGCGCGCATCGTGGCCGTCAGCAGGTATTTGTCCTTGAGCGAGTAGTTAATACGCCCGTAGAAGGAGAGCAGTTTGCTCAGGTAATACCCGTCGTTGTATATCTGGCGCAGGTTGGGGTTGCCGGCGTTCATGTTTTCGTTCTTGAGAACGTCGTTGACGAATCCACGGGCGGTCGTGTAGAGTCCGCGGCCCGTGTCCCAGTTGTAGGAATGGCCGGCCATGACAGTCAGAGAGTGATTCTCGTTGAACGTACGGCTGAACGTCAGGTAGGTTTCCGACATGAGGTTCTGGTTGAACGAATTGTTGATCTGGGCGATGCCGCCGTTGTCGTTGGCATCCTGCGAAGTATTACTGGCGCGGTACACGTCGCCGACCGAGGTCTGGTAGCGGTAGTCCAGCTGCGAGTGGATCGTCAGCCCCTTGACCAGTTCCCAGTCTACGGCCAGCGAGGTGACGAAGTCCCGGCCGGTGGTTTTGTTCAGCACGTTATCCAGAATGACCAGCGGATGGCCGAAGTCCTGCGCCCCGGCAAGATAGTAGTTGCCTTCCTTGTCGTAGACGGGCCAAAGGGGATTGCGGCCGTATTCGAGTCCGTTGCTGATGTTGCGGTTGGTGATGGAGAGGACGTTGTAGGAGGTCAGTTTCAGGTTCTTGTAGAGGTTGTAGGTGACACCGAGGTTGGCATTGATACGCTCGTAGGAATCTTTTTTGTACAATCCCTGATTGTTGTGGTAGTTGACGTTGAGGTTGATCGAGGCGCGGTCGTTGGCGCTGCTGATGGCTGCCGTCGTGCTGTTCAGGACGGGGGTTCTCAGGCAGAGGTCGCGCCAATTGGTATTGGCCCATTCGCCATTCTGTATTTCGAGCAGCGAGGGATAATAGATGCCGCCTATGGTCTGCCCGATGTAAATGGGGTTGAGTCCGGCGTTTACCTGCTCCTCGTTGGTGACCTGAGCCATGAGCATCGGGTCGTACCAGATGTCGAGCGGGTCGGAGAGCTGGCTGATGACCGTCTGGTGCTTGACCGAAATGTTGGTCTGTCCTTTCGCGGCCGACTTGGTCGTGACGAGGATCACGCCGTTGGCACCCCGCGATCCGTAGATTGCCGATGCCGAAGCGTCCTTCAGAATCTCGATCGATTCGATGTCCGAGACGTTGATCTGCGAGAGGTTGCCCGCATCGCCCATCGGGAAGCCGTTGACTACGACAAGCGGAGTGTTGGAACCTTCGAGCGAGCTGTTGCCGCGGATACGGACGATCGCTCCCGCACCCGGATCCTGCGAGGTATTCAGCACCTGAAGACCTGCGGCCCGGCCCTGAAGCAGGCCGTCGACCGAAGTGGAGGAGAGGTTGTCGAGCGCGCCCATTTTGACGGAAGCCACCGAACCGGTGAGGTCGCTTTTCTTTACGGCACCGTAGCCGACCACGACCACCTCGTCCACGAGTTTCGAATCGTCTTCGAGCGTGATCGGATAGAAGGTCGCCGTGGTGACGTCCTTTTCCGCCGTTTTGTAGCCGAGCATCGTAATTTGCAGGGTAGTCCCTTTTGCGGCGTTGAGTTCGAACGTTCCGTCGGCTTTGGCGGAGGTGCCGTTGGTCGTCCCTTTGACGATGACGCTGGCCCCCACAACGGGCTGCCCGGACGAATCCGTGATTTTTCCCCGGATGTTCTGGGGCTGGGCCCAGACCGTCCCGGTGGCCAGGAGTAGAATGGTTCCCAGCAGGAACCGGCCCAAGTTGGTTCGTAAGTTTGGTTTCATAGGGTTGTTATTTTGTTGGTTGTCAGTAGCTCATGTATTCTGTGGGCAGCGGGTCGGGCTGCATCTCCCCGGCCAGATAGTCATCCAGACAGATGAAGGTGCCGGCGGTCCAGCCCAGCATCGCGGGCATCTCGTATTCGTTGCTGACATCGGTAGTTCCCGTTTCCACGTTGTACTTTTCCCACAGGTTGCCTGTCGTTTTGAACGATTCGGTGACCGCTTTCATCCATTTGACGGCGATGCGTTCGGCCTCCTCGCCGTATCCGTAGCGTGCCAATCCCATTACCGTATAGAAGCAGACCGGGGGCCACGTGTTGGGATAAGACCACTGATAGGGATAGTCGTAGGGTTTGTCCTCGCAGGCGGCGATGCCGTAGGGGAATTCGAGCCGTAGGAGTACCTGCACGATGTGTCCGGCATATTCTCGGGGTACGGCACCTGAGTAGAGGAGCGCGAAGACTGCTCCCGAAAGCACGTCGGATCGTCGGCCGTTGACATAGTCGTAGTCGTAGAACTGTTTCGCTTCGGGGTCGTAGCAGTATTCGAGTATCCGTGCCCGGCGAAGCTCTGCTTTTGCGATCCATTCCCGCATCTCTTCCGTCCGGCCCAGCTCCTGCGCGAAACGGGCGAAGTTCACTTCGTACATGAACAGGTTGGCGTTAAGATCCAACGGACAGAAATCCGTGCACCGGCGGTCGTAGCGCGGGTTGAAGTCCCATCCGGATTCGGCTTCGGCGACGAAGTCGAGACCCAGTTTGTGCAGCCGTTCGGGGGTGTAACCTTTGTCGAAGAGATCGGTTCCGAGGCGTTTGCTGCCGGTGACCAGAAATTCGTCGACCAAAGCGTCCGATGCGGAACTTCCGTAGCGGTTCAGCCCGGTGGGTGTCAGGCGTTCCCGCATCCAGAATCCGTATTCGTCCTTCAGGGTTTCGTATGCGTCGGCAAGCCACTGCTTGTCGCCGGTCAATCGGTAGATACGATCGACCATCATGGAGAGATAGGGCGTCTGCGACCGCGCTTCGTAATAAGTTCGGCTGCCGTTGTAGACCTTGCCGAAACGGCGAACCATATGGAGCAGGTTGTCGGTATTACCTTTGGCCAGCTCGGGATGGCCGTCCCGGACGAGTCCTTCGTTGGTGAAGAAGGTATCCCAATAGTACATCTCACGGAACATTGCTCCGGCCGTGGGAACCGTGTAGGGATGAGGCAGGCCGATGAGGGTGGCGGTGTCGGTCGTGCAGTGCTGGACGGTCGTGTGCCAGTTGTTGCGGATAAACTCCCGCACGGCCGGCACATCGGGGTTCTGCGGACGGCAGCTGGCGAGGCCTGCGGCGACTGACATGACGATAAGTATCTTTTTCATGGGGATATGTTTTTCGGGGTTAATAGGTGTCGGCCAGCGACATCGATTTCAGGCGTCGCGCGAGTTCTTTGGCGTTCAGTTTCGATGCCACGCGGACGGTGCGTGTTTCGCCCGGCATGAGGTCGAAGAAGTTGTCGGAGAAGTGCACCGTTTCTCCTTCGACCGACAGGTAAACGCCCCGGGCGAAATTATCCGATCGGACGGTGACGTCGTATCCCGTGCCGATCCGGGCGATCTTGCAATGCAGGGTCGTTTTCGGATAATTCATCATTTTCTGCTGTACGAGGAAGTAGTTATTGCGGTATGTTTTCCCCGCAGCGGTAAATGTTGCCTGAATGACGACGTCCTCCGGAGCGGCTCCGTTCAACAGCGCCTGCGTGTCGATGGATGCGACTTTCGTGCTGGCGTTGGCCGGGATCGTGATTTCCTGTTCGAAATCTCCGGTTGGGCCACCCGTGAGACGCACCGTCCGGATGCACAAGGTGCCCTTTTCCGGGGAGAGCAGGTCGGAAACGGCGTAGATGTCGAGCCGTCCGCCGTCGAGAATCGGGGATATCAGTATGTCCGCGAATGCGTAGCGGGCGAAATAGTGCTGCGCCTTCCATACGCCGTACCAGTCGCGGCTCGACCACGAAGCTACCGGCCAGCAGTCGTTATGCTGCCAGTAGAGCGATCCCCAACAGTAGCCTTTGTCGCGCCGGTGCGCTTCGATCGCCGTTTTGATGGCGTCGCCCTGCAATATCTGGGAGGCGTAGAGGAACGATTCGAAATCGCGCGGTTCGTGGTATTCGTTCAGCAGGTAGCTTTTTATCAGGTTGTTGGCGTGTTCGCCGCCCCGCTGGTGGGACATCATGACTTCCGATGAGATATCTTGGTCTTCGGGCAGCGGTGCGTAGCGCTTCACCGTTTCGAAACACGGGAACGACTGGAAACCGTATTCGCTGAAGAAACGGCTGCGCTGGCGGTTGTACTCGGCGATGGGCTTTTTTGCGTGCCATACTTCCCAGTAGTGTCGGTCGCCCTCGTGGTCGTTGCTCATCGCTCCGTAGTCAGAGAAGGGCGAGGTAGGCTGGTAACCCATGCCGGGCGCATATTCGGCAACCACCTTGGCCAGCATGCGGTAATACTGCTCCTCGTACTGTTTCCAGATGATGCCGGAATATTTCGGATCGACTTTGTCGACGTCGTACTTCCAGCCGCTCAGCCACGAATCCTGATTCTCGTTGTTGCCGCACCAGTAGACCACGCAGGGGTGGTTGCGCAGACGCTTGACGTTGTCGATGGCTTCCATGCGCATGTTCTCCAGCAACGCCCCTTCGGCCGGGTAGACCGCACAGGCGTACATGAAATCCTGCCAGATCAGGATGCCCTGACGGTCGCAAAGCTCATAGAAATAGTCGTCTTCGTAGATGCCGCCGCCCCAGACCCGGAGCATGTTCATATTGACGTCGACCGCGTCCTGGATCGTGCGCTCGTAGGTTTCGGGAGTGATGCGGGGCAGGAAGCAGTCGCAGGGTATGTAGTTGGCGCCTTTGCAGAAGACGGGTTCGCCGTTGAGCAGGAACCGCAGGCTGCGTCCGTAGGCGTCGGGTTTCTTTTCGACGGTGACGGAGCGCAGTCCGACCTGTGTGCTGTGTTCGGCCAGCACGCGGCCGCCCTGCTCTACGGCGGTACGGAAAGTATAGAGGTCCGATTCGCCCATGCCACGGCACCACCATAGTTTGGGGTTGTCGATTGTGAACGGCACGCTGACCCGATTCATGCCGACGTGAAGTTGCACGCTGCGCGAACCGAGCACCCGTTTGCCGTCGGAGACGGTGATGACAGCGTTTTCGACGGGTGCCGCCGCTTCGATCTCCACCTGTGTCTCCACACGGGCGGTTTCCTGCGAGACTTCGTGCTGGTGATGGAATACGTCTTCCAGACGCAGGCTGTTCCAACCCTGCAGTTTTACCGGACGCCAGATGCCCGATGTAACCAGCCGCGGCCCCCAGTCCCAGCCGTAATGATAGCCCGCCTTCCGGGTGAAAGGGCTGAGCTTTTTCCCGGCAAGTCCCCCGTTGTCCGCCTGATCGTTCCAAGCCTCGTAACGGTAGGGGAGGGATTCGTACTGCGGCAGGGCCTTTTTGATCGGGGAGTGGAAATAGATGCGCAGCACGTTGCCACGCTCCTTGAGCAGGGGTTTGACTTCTGCGGCCCAGCGGCGGAACATGTTGTCCGCCGTCAGTATCTGCGTTTCGTTCAGGAAGACGTCGGCATAGGTGTCCAGACCGAGGAATTCCAGCCGGATGTGTTCGTAGCCGCGCGTCAGTGCGCCGGCGTCGAAGGAGACTTCATAGATCCAGTCTTCCTTGTCGATCCATTGCAGGGAACGTTCGTTGAGCCGGTAGTAGGGATCCTCGATCAGCCCGTTGTCCATCAGGTCGGTGTGTACTACGCCCGGTACTGTCGCTGGATGCCATTCGCTGTGGCCCGCCTGTCTGAACTTCCAGCCGGAGTGAAGCAGCATCGTGTCATTGCCGGCCAATCCGATTGTCGCCGATCCCGAAAAGAGTAATGCCATAATTGCCTTGAGAGTTTGTTTGTACATGACTAATTCTCTTTAGTGAGGGTAAGGGTCATCGTGTTCAGGTTCAGGTTGATGGTGTAGGTGCCCGACGTATACCCGAAGCGCGACGGATAGAACTGCGGGTCGCCCTTGGCATCGCTTGCGGCCTGATCTTCGATGCGGATCACCGTGCCGAACGGTGCGTCGGGGGTCTGTCCGTACCAAGGCCACCAGCCGTCGGACGAAGCGAATATCTTGAATCCCTTGTAATCGCCGTCGAAATTCATGGCGATACCCGTGGCTTCCCATTCGTTATCGCCCTTCTTGGGCAGGTACGTGCGGCTGTCCCAACCGCCCGGAGTGGCTTCGCCGGTCATCGAATAGGCGGTCGAGTAGTCGATGCTTTTCGAGGTGAGGGTCATCTTCATTGTGTTGAGGTTTACCTCGATGTCGTATACGCCCTTGCCGTAGCCGAGTTTGCCGGGGTATACCTGCGGCGCATCTGTATCGGTAACCAGCTGCAGCGAGATGTCATCGGCAGTCGCATCGTCGGTCATGGCGTAGTAGACGCTCCAATTGTCGCGTTCGGTGAACATCTTGAAGCCCACATCGCCGTTGTCGCCGAACGTCATGTCGATATTCTGACCGCGGTAGATTCCCTCCTCGGCTTTGGTGAGCTGTGTGCCGTCCCACGTCCAGCCCCATGTGAAGCAGTCGCCGAGCAGGTACAGCTGTTCGGGGAACGGCGTTTCGGGCAGGTCGCCCGTGCGGGTGAGGGTGAGCATCTTCGTGTTGAGGTTTACTTCAATGTCGTACATGCCGTTCTCGTAGCCGAATGATCCCGGCTGGAACTGCGCCTCTCCGCTTTTATATACGGCGATCTTTCCGAACGTCTCCGCCGAAAGATCCTGTGCGGCGAAACGGGGGTCGTCCGTGTCGTTGATATTGCGCGAGAAGTAGAACTTGAAGCCGTTGTTCAGACTCATGGGCTGCACGTGCAGTTCGACATCCGATGCCAGATACAGGCGGGAGCCTTCGCTGCTCTCGGGCAGTTCGAGACCTGCGTTCAGATCCCATTGCCACGGAGTGGCTGCGCCCACCATGATCAGCGAGGGCGGGAAGTTCGGATAGGTCGTCTTCGGCGTTATTTCGCAGCTCCTGATCTCCGACAGCTGTGCGTCGAACTCTTCGTCCGCGTTTTTCGCATATACGGCGAACCGCACCGGCACTTCGGTGCCGGCTTCAAGATCGAAGGTGTTGAGAAGCAGCTGATTCAGCTCGCCGTGTGTGAAGTCGTGCGTCAGGGCCGTGCCCTTGTCGATGATGACCGGATCGGAGAACATGTCGCGGTCGGTCAGGTTGACGTAAAGCGTGTAGGCGACCTCTGTTTGCTCGTCATCGGTCGCGGCGGTCCATTCGGCATGCAGGGCGAGCTGGTCGGAATGCTCCGGGTCAATTCGCACGGCGTCGGCCGAGAGGGTCAGTGCGGGGGCTGTCAGGGTTGCGGGTTCCGGTACAGGCTTTTCGGCCGGGTCATCGGAACTGCAGGCAACGGTTAAAAGGAGGGCGGCGGCGAGGCCTGCGGTCAGATAGTAGAGTTTTCTTCGCATATAGGTTGGTTTTTGATTGGATTGATCGGGTGTCGTATATGCCGAAAACAAAATTATTGTTTTGTCCGAGCCTGCAATAGAAAGGTTCGAAAAGCAAAAAAGTTTGATCGAATCGTATTAATTCGACGCTTTTTCCAGGCATGAAAAAGCCCTGAAAAGTGTGTTGTCTGAATCTTAAATATTATTAAAAATGATGAAATGGAATATGTATGGATTGATTTGCTGGTATTGTGTGATCTTTTTATTGTATTATTCGATTGAATTGTGTTGTAGCTCTTGGAAAATACTTTCCCGCGATGTAATTTTACATAAAACCATGTAGCCGAATATATAATAAGATGATAATCATGAATATAACCTAAAATCTATAGGCCTATGAGAAATTTCTCCCTGTTTTTTCTGCTTCTGGTTCTGCTACCGGGTGCCGTTTTGTGTCGGGATAAAACTTATACGATTCAATCACCCGATTGTTCGTTGACCGTCACGATCGGATGTGGTGATCGAATCGTATATTCCGTTCGATCGGATACAAATCAGATTTTGACACCTTCGCCCTTGGCTGTCAGGCTCGTTTCCGGTGAATGCTGGGGCGAACGGAGCCGGGTGGCCGGAGTGAGGCGCTACCGGATCGACGCGGTACACGATGCACCTATTTATAAAAAGCGGAAGGTAGAAGATCGCTGCAATGGGATCGAGATCGATTTCCGGGAGGGATTTTCGCTGGAGTTCCGGGCCTATGACGATGCGGTGGCCTACCGCTTCGTCGCGCGGCAATCCGGCGAAGTGCTCGTCGCGGGTGAAGAGGCCCGGTTCCGGTTCGCCCCGGGGGCCGTCGCATTCGTGCCCTATGTGCGCGACACCCCTTACAGACACGATGGCCTGGCTTTCGGCGAGCAGTTCATGCAATCGTTCGAGAATACCTATACCCGGACGCCGCTATGCGAAATGGACTCCGCCCGCTTGGCGTTCCTGCCGCTGCTCGTACAGACGGCCGGGGGAATGAACGTCTGCATTACGGAGGCCGACCTCGAGTCCTATCCGGGCATGTTCCTGCACCGAAGCGGTGCGGATGAACTCGAAGGTGTTTTCGCACCTTGTCCGCGGAAGGTCGTACCAGGCGGTTACGACCGCATGCAAGGAGTGGTCGAAGAATATGAGCCGTTCATAGCATCCGTCGCGCCGGGATGCCGGCTGCCTTGGCGGGCGCTCAGTATCGTGCGGTAGGATACCCGGCTGGCCGATAACGATCTGGTATGGAAACTCGCTTCTCCCTGCCGGCTCGACGATATTTCGTGGATCGAACCCGGCAAGGCCGCGTGGGAGTGGTGGAACGACTGGGGACTTTCCGGTGTGGACTTCGCGGCGGGAATCAACCAGCCCACCTATGAGCATTACATCGATTTCGCATCCCGCAACGGGCTGCGCTACCTCGTTCTGGATGACGGTTGGAGCCGAGATCACCATTCGCCGCTGGAGACCGCCCCCGGACTCGACCTGCCGGCATTGGTGAAGTACGGGGAAGAACGGGGTGTCGGACTGATCCTCTGGCTCGGTTACCTTCCCTTTGCCGAACATATGGAAGAGCTTTGCGAACACTATTCCGAAATGGGCATCAAGGGATTCAAAGTCGATTTCATGGACAGGGACGATCAGCAGATGGTTCGGTTCGTTTACGATGCCGCCTGTACGGCCGCACGGTATAAATTGCTGCTCGACCTGCACGGCATATTCAAGCCTGCGGGAATTCAGCGGACGTATCCCAACGTCATCAATTTCGAAGGCGTGCACGGGCTGGAACAAGTCAAATGGTCGCCCGTCGAGGTCGATCAGGTCACCTATGACGTGACGGTTCCCTTCATACGGATGATGGCCGGGCCGATGGATTACACGCAGGGCGCCATGCGCAATGCCGCGAAAGCGAATTTCCGGCCGGTGAATTCCGAGCCGATGAGTCAGGGAACCCGCTGCCGGCAGCTGGCGGAGTATGTCGTGTTCGATGCTCCGCTCGCGATGCTGTGCGATTCCCCGTCGGCTTACGAACGGGAGCCCGAATGCCTGCGCTTCATCTCCGGCGTGCCTACTGTCTGGGATGCGACGGAGGTGCTGTCCGGCGAGGTCGGCGACCATATCGTGACGATGCGCCGTTCCGGCGACGTGTGGTATGTCGGGGGACTTGCCGGCTGGGACGGACGTTCGATCCGGGTCGATCTCTCGTTGCTGCCCGAAGGGACGTATGCGGTGGAGCTGTTCCGCGACGGAGAGAATGCGGCGCGCATCGCCCGGGACTTTGTCCGGGAAGAGTTCCTGCTGGCTCCCGGTAAATCGTTCGATGTGAAGATGTTCCCCGGAGACGGTTTCGCTGCCCGGATAACCAAACGATAGCGTATGGCCATGCGTCTTGGGGAAAAGATTGGTTACGGACTCGGCGATACGGCGTCTTCGATGCTGTGGAAGCTCTTCAGCGTCTACCTGATGTTCTTCTATACGGACATCAGCGGCATCGACGCATGGGTGGTCGGCGTCCTGTTTTTAGTGACGCGGATCTGGGATTCACTGCTCGATCCCGTCGTCGGGCTTCTGTGTGACCGCACACACAGCCGTTGGGGAACCTTTCGGCCGTGGTTGCTGTGGGGTGCCCTGCCTTTCGGGGTATTGGGCATCCTGACTTTCTATATGCCGGAGTGGAGTTCCGGCGGAAAGGTGGTCTATGCGACCGTGACCTATTCGCTGATGATGATCGTCTATTCGTCGGTCAACGTGCCCTATGCCGCACTGCTCGGTGTCATGTCGGCAGATCCGCACGAACGCACGGTGCTCGCCGCGTTCAGGATGGCCTTTGCCGCCGCAGGCAGTATGGTGGTCGTGCTGGCAGTCGAAGCGCTGGTGAAGGCTTTCCGGCCGTGGGCGGGTTCATCGGGGAGCTGGACCGCGGCGGTCGCCGTCGTGGCCGTTGTGGCCGTCTTGCTGTTCTTTGTGACGTTCGCGACGACGCGGGAGCGGATCCGGCCCGTGCGGACGGAACGGCATCCGGTATTGGGCTCGCTGCGCGACCTGCTACACAACAAGCCGTGGCTGATCCTTGCCGGTGCTGCCGTATGCCTTCAGGTGTTCAATGCGTTCCGGGAGAGCGGTACGATCTATTTCTTCAAGTATTGCGTGGCTGGCGAAACTGTCGGGACGATGTCGTTCGCAGGGGTTGCCCTGACCGGATCGGCTCTGTTCCTCGCTGTGGGGCAGCTTTTCAATATTGCGGGCATCGTGCTGATTCCCTTCGCTGCGGATCGGTTCGGCCGCCGGCGGACGCTGGTATGCGCTTTGCTGCTCACGGCCGTTTTTAGTTTCGCCTTCTATTTCGTGCGTCAGGGAGGTTATTCCCTGCTGTTTCTGGCGCAGGCGCTCATCAGCCTGAGTGTCGGCGGGGTACTTCCGCTGCTCTGGGCCATGTCCGCCGATACGGCGGACTATGCCGAACAGCGTTCGGGCCGTCGGGATACGGGGCTGATATTCTCCTCCTATTCGATGGCGCAGAAGATGGGCTGGGCGGTCGGAAGCGCCGCTACGGCGTGGATACTGTCGCTGTCTGGATTCGAAGCGAATACCGTTCAGTCGCCGGCTGCGCTTACAGTTATTGGCTGTCTGCAAAGCATCTTCCCGGCTTTGGCCGCTCTGGGGACATGCGTCTTTATTCTGTTTTATCCGCTGGCCGATTCCCGGCCGAAATAAAGATTCGTTATGCCCAATCCTGACATATTGACCGAGATACCGCCTATTTCAGGGCAAGATTGCTTCGTCGTGTTCGACCGTTACAAACGCGAATTCTGCTTCCCCGTACATATCCACAAGGAGTACGAGCTGAACCTTGTGTGCGGGGCACGGGGGGCGACCCGCATCGTGGGCGACTCCGTCCGTGAAATATCCGACAAGGATCTGGTTCTGATCACGGGTTCCTACCTTGAGCACGCATGGCTGAACGGCAATTTTTCGAGGAATGCCGATATCCATGAAATTTGCGTGCAGTTTTCTCCCAATCTGTTCGAATCGGGGTTTATCGACAGGAAACAATTCTATCCGATCAAGAAGATGTTCGAGTATGCACGCCGCGGTATCGCATTCTCCGAAGAGACGGTCTCCCGTGTCGAGCCGATCATAGAAAACCTGATACGCAGCGGAGACCGGTTCGATTCGGTGCTTAACTTCCTGATGCTTCTCAACTGTCTGGCACGGGAGAGCGATTACCATATCCTCGCCCAGCGTTCCGTGTCGATAGAGAACAACGTCAACTATGACATGCCGCGCATCCAGAAGGTGATGCAGTACCTGAACGATAATTTCCACCGGGATATATCCGTTGCGGAGGTCAAGGCCCTCGTGAACATGAGCGAACCAACGTTCAGGCGTTTCATCAAACGGCACTCCGGAAAGAGCTTCGTGAATCTGCTCAACGATATCCGGTTGGGAGCGGCTTCGCGCATGCTGATCGAAAACCCGACCAAAAACATTTCGGAGATCGCCTACAAATGCGGATTCAATAACCTTTCGAACTTCAACCGGATATTCAAGAAGGGAAAGGGTTTGACTCCCAGTGTGTTCAAGACGTTCTACACCCAGAAGAAAATATCCGTATAAATTCAACCTAAAACTCAAAACGACATGAAAAAGAATTTGCTGTTCTCTGCGTGCGCCTGCATGGCTGTTGTCCTCAGTCTCGGATGTTCCGAGGTGAACGGTGTGCCGAGCCGCGCTCCTTCGGGATATCCCGAAGGGCCTAAGACCATGGTCGATGCCGGTGCCACGGCCATTACCAGGACTCTTTACGAAAATCTGTTCGTGCTGGCCGAGCGGGGAACGATGTTCGGTCATCAGATACCGACCCTGTACGGTCTGGATAACAACAGGAAGTGGTGGGCCGGTGACGACACCGACCTTTCCGACACGAAATACCTGACGGGAAGCCATCCGGCAGTCTGCGGCTGGGAACTTTCCAACATCGAGCTGGACATGGAGACCAATATCGACGGCGAGCTGTTCACCGAAGTACGCAAGCACATCATCGCGGCTTTCGGACGCGGAGCCGTCAATACGATTTCGTGGCATTGTGCCAATCCCGTCTCGGGCGGAAACTCATGGGATGGGACGCGTGCTGTCTATTCGATCATCCCGGGCGGCGAGAACCATGAAAAGTTCAAAGGCTGGCTCGACAAGGTCGCCGATTTCATGCTGAGCCTGAAATCGCCCGAAGGCGAACCCATTCCGCTGATCTTCCGTCCGTGGCATGAGCATACCGGCTCGGGTTTCTGGTGGGGCAAGGGAAATGCGACGGCGCAGGAGTTCATCGCCCTGTGGCAGTTTACGATTTCGTACCTGCGGGATGAAAAGGGGCTGCATAATCTGATTTGGGCCTATTCGCCCGATATGATCCATCTCAATTCGCGCGACGCTTATCTCGAATACTGGCCCGGTGACGAATGGGTCGATATTCTGGGACTCGATGCTTACGACCGCAACGGTGCGGATTACGACCATAAGGGATTGCAGATGATCCGCCTGATGAAGAATATCGCCTATACGAAGAACAAGCCGTTGGCGCTGACCGAAACGGGACTTGAGAACAACAACCCCGAGGATTCGGACTACTACAATAAGAAATGGTGGACGTCGATGCTCTACAAGATTATCGAGAATGAGCCTGTTTCGTTTGTGCTGTTGTGGCGCAACGGCGATTTCCCTGCAAACGGCGGCCACTATTTCAGCGCTTTCCGCGGATGCTATTCCGAAAAGGATTTTCTGGATTTTTCCCGAAAGGATAAGGTTCTTTTCGAGGACGACCTGCCGGATATGTATAAGCCTCTTGAGTAGCGGATCGGTGAATGAAAAAAGGATGCCTTTCGGGCATCCTTTTTTCGGTATGGCAGGGCAGTCCGGTTATTCGAATTCGGACATCACGCGCTCCATCTTCCGGCGGATTTGGGCGGTGCAGAGGTTGCCGATGCTGCCTTCGTGGGTGTGGTGAACCTCGCGCGTCGGACGGTACCGGCCGTGTTGTACGGCCATGCCCACCTGCTTGTAGGCTTCGCGGAACGGGACGCCTGCGAGTACGAGGCGGTTGACGTCCTCGACCGTGAAGAGGTAGTCGTATTTCCGCTCGTTGAGGATGTCGGTGTTGACCTTCAGGTGCGCGAGCATGAAGTCGCACATCGAGAGGGTGCGTTTGATTTCGGTCGTCGCCGGGAACAGGATGTCCTTGAGCAACTGCATGTCGCGGTGGTAGCCGACGGGAAGGTTCGCCGTGAGCAGGGCGATCTCGTTCGGTACGGATTGCAGGCGGTTGCAGCGTCCGCGCATGATCTCGAAGACGTCGGGGTTCTTCTTGTGGGGCATGATGCTCGACCCCGTGGTGAGGTTGTCGGGCAGCGATACGAAGCCGAAGTTCTGGCTCATGAACAGGCAGACGTCCATCGCCATGCGGCCGATGGTCGCAGCGACGGCCGCGATGGCGTTGGCGGCGGTGCGTTCGCTTTTGCCGCGGCTCATCTGTGCCGCCACGACGTTGTAGTGTAGCGCTTCGAAACCCAGCAGGCGCGTGGTCATCTCACGGTCGAGCGGGAACGACGAGCCGTACCCGGCGGCCGAGCCGAGGGGGTTCTGGTTGGCGATGTGCCATGCCGCGGCGAAGAGCCGCATGTCGTCCACCAGCGTTTCGGCATAGGCGCCGAACCACAGGCCGAACGACGAAGGCATGGCGATCTGAAGGTGGGTGTATCCCGGCATCAGTATCTCCTTGTACTGTTCGCTGAGCGTTTGCAGGCGGTCGAAGACCGTTTTTACGGCTTCGGCGGTCTGGCGCAGTTCGTCGCGCAGGAACAGTTTGAGGTCGACCAGCACCTGGTCGTTGCGCGAGCGGCCCGAGTGGATTTTCTTGCCGGCATCGCCCAGGCGGCGGGTGAGCATCAGCTCCACCTGCGAGTGGACATCCTCGGTGCCGGGTTCGATTTCGAAGCGCCCGGCCTCGATCTCGGCGGCGATCTCTTTCAGTCCCGCCGTCAGCTTTTCCAGTTCGCCGGCCGTCAGCAGCCCGATCGTTTCGAGCATGGCGATATGCGCCAGCGAGCCCTGGACGTCGTAGCGCGCAAGCCGCATGTCCAGTTCGCGGTCGTTGCCGACGGTATATTCCTCGATCATCTTGTCGGGCTCGAAGCCCTTGTCCCAAAGTTTCGTTGCCATATTGTGTATATTCGTTTCTCTCTTTGTTCCGGCTCCCTATTGCCGTCGGCCGTCGGCTTGCGGCGGTGCGCCGCGTTTGCCGGGCTGCCATCTGCCTCGGAGGGGGTTCTTTCGCAGCGGGGTTGCAGCCTCCTGCCGCGGGCATCAGAGGATTTCAGCCAGTTGTTTTATGAATTTTTCGTAAATTCCGATGCCCTCTTCGATCTCCGAAAGCAACACGAATTCGTCGGCCGTATGCGAGCGCGAGGATTGCCCCGGCCCCATCTTGAGCGACGGGAAAGGCATCAGCGCCATGTCCGACGTGGTGGGCGATACGTAGCTTTCGCGCCCCGTGGCGGCGGTCGCCCGTGCGAGCGGATGGGCGGCGTTGAGCGCCGAGGCACGGATGCGTGTCGAGCGGGGCGTCACCTCGCTGCGCAGTGCCCGACGCAGGATTTCGACCGTTTCCTCGTTGGTGTAGGCATCCGTGGTGCGGACGTCGGCCACGAAACGGCAGGTGTCGGGAACGACGTTATGCTGCGTGCCGGCCGCGATCTGCGTCACGGCGATGCCGATGGGGCCCAGCAGGTCGGAGCGGCGGTCGAAGCGGAAGTCGCGCAGGCGGGCGATGTCGTCGAGTGCGATATAGAGCGCGTTGACGCCCTCGTTGCGGGCCGCATGGCCGCTTTTGCCGCGGGCTTCGCAGTCGAGGACGACCAGCCCCCGTTCGCCGACGGCGGCCTGCATCCCCGTGGGCTCGCCCACGATTGCCATGTCGATCCGTCCCAGCTGCGGCAGCAGGGTGCGCATACCGTGCTCGCCCATGCACTCCTCTTCGGCCGAAAGCGCCAGCAGGAGGTTGAACGGCAGGGGGCGTGTGCGCTGCGTCAGGAAAGTCTGCGTGAGGCTCACCGCCGAAGCCCCGGCGTCGTTGCTCCCCAGGCCGTAGAGGCGGTCGCCTTCGACGGTCGGGGCATACGGGTCGCGGGTGTAGCTGGCTGCGGGGCGTACCGTGTCGTGGTGGGAGTTCAGGAGCAGCGTCGGGCGCGCCGGGTCGAAGCCTGCGGAGCGGGCGAAGACGTTGTTGTGCAGTCTTTCGGGTACCGCGCCGTGTTCCGCCAGGTAGGCGAAGATGAGGTCGGCCGTGCGGCTTTCGTCGCGCGACGGGGAGGGCGTTGCGATCAGCGTCCTGAGCAGGTCGATGGCTTCCTTGGTTTTTGCATCCATGTCGTTTGTGAGCTGGCTGTCCGTTTCCCTGTGGCCGTGCGGCCACAAGGATCGGGCGTATTACCTGATTACCGTTCCGGTGTCGTTCAGCAGGTTCTCCGAGTGTTTGATCGTGACGCTCCGCACGCCGTTGGCAACGGCTTTCAGTGCGTTCTCGACCTTGGGGATCATCCCTTTGCTGACGATGCCGCCGGCTTTGAGCGCGGCGTACGACTCGGCCGTGATTTCGCGGATGAGCGTCGTCTCGTCGTCCGGGTCGTGCAGCACGCCGTTTTTTTCGAAGCAGAAGACCAGCTCCGTGGGGGCGATCCGGGCGGCGCCGAGTGCCACGGACGAAGCCACGCTGTCGGCGTTGCAGTTGAGCAGCGTGCCCTGCCCGTCGTGCATGATGGCGCAGAATACGGGCGTGACGCCTGCCCCGAGAAGTTCCCCGAGCAGCGTGTGGTTGACACTTTCGATGTCGCCCACGAAGCCGTAGTCGATCGGTTCGGGTGCGCGGCGGCGCGCCATGACGGCGTTGCCGTCGGCGCCCGACAGCCCGAGTGCATTGCATCCGGCCGCCTGGAGCCCGGCGACGAGCTGTTTGTTGACCAGCCCGGCGTAGACCATCGTCACGATGTCGAGCGTGCCCTTGTCGGTGATGCGGCGCCCGTCGACCATCTGCACCTGCAGTTCGAGTTTCTGGGCGAGGCGCGTGGCGAGCTTGCCGCCTCCGTGGACGAGGATCTTCGCCCCGGGCAGCGAGGCGAAGTCCGCGAGGAAGCCTCGCAGGGCCGCGGGGTCGTCGATGACGTTGCCCCCGATCTTTACTACCGTGATTTTTTCCATCACTTCAACCCCTCCAGCAACCTTTTGAGTACTACCTGTGCCGAGATCTCGCGGTTGGCGGCCTCGGGGATCACCAGCGAGCGCGGCGATTCGATCACTTCGTCCGTGACGATCATGTTGCGCCGCACGGGCAGGCAGTGCATGAAATAGGCGTCGTGGGTGAGCGCCATCTTTTCGGCGTCCACCGTCCAGCTCCGGTCGCGGCTGAGCACCTTCCCGTAATCGGGGTCGGCATAGGCCGCCCAGTTCTTGGCATAGACGAAATCCGCCCCTTCGAGCGCTTTGCGCTGGTCGTATTCGACGCGGGCGTTGCCGACGAACTGCGGGGCGAGCTCGTAGCCTTCGGGATGGGTGATGACGAAGTCGTAGCCGGCGGCGTTCATCCACTCGGCGAATGAGTTGGGCACGGCCTGCGGCAGGGCGTTGGGGTGCGGTGCCCAGGTCATCACGACCTTCGGGCGCTCCGTGGTCTTGTACTCCTCGATGGTAATCAGGTCGGCGAAGCTTTGCAGCGGGTGCCGCGTGGCGGCCTCCATCGAGAATACGGGGCGCCCCGAGTAGCGGATGAACTGTTCCAGTACGCGTTCCTCGTAGTCTTCGGCCTTGTCGTGGAAGCGGGCGAACGACCGTACGCCGATCACGTCGCAGTACGATCCCATGACGGGGATGGCTTCGAGCAGGTGTTCGGCCTTGTCGCCGTCCATCACCACGCCGCGCTCGGTTTCGAGCCTCCAGGCGCCCTGGTTGACGTCCAATACCATGACGTTCATGCCGAGGTTCATCGCCGCCTTCTGCGTCGAGAGCCGCGTGCGGAGGCTCGAATTGAAGAACAGCATCAGCAGGGTTTTGTTGCGGCCGAGCCCCGTGAATTGGAACCGGTCGCGTTTGATCTCCATGGCTTCGGCGACGGCTGTCGGCAGGTCGCCGATGTCTGCTACGCAGGTAAATTTATGCATGTCGTTTTTGTTTTGGCTTTAGTTTGTTTTATCCGTCGTGTTGCTTGCGGGGGCTTTCGTCCGCGGCGGAACACCGCGTGTACGAGTCTGCCCTCCGCTGAATCCCCTCCGCTAAGGGGTCTTGCCGCGATGGGGAGCGGGATTACTCATTTCCCGCGGAGCGTCGCATCGAATGCGTCGAGGAACCGGTCTGCATGTTCGCGCGTGAGGCACAGTGCCGGCAGCAGCCGCACGGTCGAGGCGCCTGCCCCGCCCGTGAAGACATGTTTCCCGAAAAGCAGCCGCTTGCGGAACTCCGCGCCGGAACCGTCGATTTCGATGCCGATCATCAGTCCGCGGCCGCGGACTTCTTTCAGCCCGCCGGTCTTATGCAGTTCCCCGAGCAGGTATTCGCCGACCGTGGCGGCGTTCTCGACGAGCCCGTCGCGCTCCATCACGTCGAGTACGGCGATGGCCGCCGCGCAGGCGAGGTGGTTGCCGCCGAAGGTCGTGCCCAGCAGCCCGGGGCGCGCCTCGAAATGGGGCGCGATCAGCACGCCGCCGATCGGGAAGCCGTTGCCCATGCCTTTGGCCGTGGTGATCAGATCGGGGCGGATGCCGGCTGCCTGGTGGGCGAAGAAGTGTCCCGTGCGTCCGTAGCCCGACTGTATCTCGTCGAGGATAAGCTGCGTGCCGGTTTCGGTCGCCGCCTTGCGCAGTCCGCGCAGGAAATCGTCCGTGGGACAGTGGATGCCGGCCACGCCCTGGATGCCTTCGATGATGACGGCTGCGAACTCGCCCATGGCGAGTTTCGCGCGCGCGGCAGCGAGGTCGTTCAGCGGTACGAATTCCACGTTGGCCGTGCGGTTGAAGGGGGCGCAGATCGCGGGGTTGTCCGTTGCGGCGACGGCGCCTGCGGTACGGCCGTGGAATGCCTTGGAAAAGGCCAGCACCTTCGTGCGGCCGGTGTGGAACGAGGCCAGTTTCAGGGCGTTCTCGTTCGCCTCCGCTCCCGAGTTGCAGAGGAAGAGGCTGTAATCGTCATAGCCCGATGCGCGGCCCAGCTTTTCGGCCAGCGTGGTCTGGAGCGAGTTTTCGACCGAGTTGGAATAGAACCCCAGCCGTGCGGCCTGCTCGGAGATTGCCCGTACGTAGTCGGGCTGGGCATGGCCGATCGAGATGACGGCATGTCCGCCGTAGAGGTCGAGGTATTCGGTGCCTGCCGCGTCGTAGACCAGGCAGCCCTTGCCCCGGACGGGCTCTACGGGATATAAGGAATATACGTTGAATAGTGTCATTGTGTAAAGTTTTTATCCGCATGTCGTTCTCTGCGGGGCGGCAGGAAGGCTGCGCTAAAACGGGCGCCTTCGCGGGCTTGCGGGCAAACCGCCCCCCCCCGCTTTTTTTGACGCCCGGCCTTTATCCCGCCGGGTTCCCTCCTCGAACGGCAACGCGGAATTGCCTGTCGTTTTTTGCCGCAAAAAGGCGGCTTTGGGTGCAAGGCGCTTTTTAAAAGGCGCTTGCCTTCAGTCGCAACCCTGCGGTTTCGTCGAGCCCGAACATCAGGTTCATGTTCTGCACGGCCTGTCCCGAAGCGCCTTTGAGCAGGTTGTCGATCACCGAGACGATGTGCAGCTTGTCGCCGTATTTCGACACGCCCACGAGCGCCTTGTTGGTGTTGACGACCTGTTTGAGGTCGATGTTGCGCGTCGTGGCGTGCGTGAAGGCTGCCGCGGCGTAATAGTCGGCGTAGAGTTTGCGCGCAGCCTCTTCATCGAGCGGACAGGCGGTGTAGACGCTTGCCAGGATGCCCCGCGTGAAATCGCCGCGCATTGGCACGAAGTTCACCGCCTGGTCGAACGAGGGTTCCAGCTGCCGCAGGTTGCGTCCGATTTCCACGAGGTGCTGGTGCGTGAAGGCTTTGTAGACCGAGATGTTGTCCGAACGCCAGCTGAAATGGGTCGTGGCCGAGGGCTTCACCCCCGCGCCCGTCGAGCCGGTCACGGCCGTCACATGCACCTCGTCCGTCAATAGTCCCGCCGCTGCGAGCGGGAGCAGTGCCAGCTGGATCGCCGTGGCGAAGCAGCCCGGGTTGGCGACGCGCTGTGCCGTGCGGATACGGTCGCGGTTCAGCTCGGGGAGCCCGTAGACGAACCCGTCGCTCTCGTCGCGGAAATCCTGCGCGAGGTCGATGACCTTCACGCCTGCGGGTACTGTGTTCGCCTCCATCCATTTGCGGCTCTCGCCGTGTGCCGAACAGAGGAACAGCACGTCGATGGCCCGGAGGTCGTATGCGTCGCTCAGACGCATTTCGGTGTCGCCCTCCAGTCCCCCGTGTACGTCGGCCAGGCGGTTGCCCGCGTTGCTCGTGCTGTGGACGAAGACGATTCGGGCCTGCGGGTGGGCGAGCAGCAGGCGGATCAGTTCGCCGGCGGTATACCCGGCGCCTCCGATGATGCCGATCCGGATCATTTCTTGTTGCGTTTCTGGACGTTGTGGTAAATCTTGATCTGGTTGCCGAGGATCTTCGTGAAGCCCTTCACGTCGTCGGCCGTCCAGGCCTTGTTGACCTCGCCGTATTCGCCGAAGTCGGTCTTCATCAGGTCAAAGGTCGAATCGACGCCCACGAGCGTGTAGCTGTACGGACGCAGGATCAGCTCGACCGTACCCGTGACGTTGCGCTGCGAGGAGGCGAGCATCGCTTCGATGTCGCGCATCACCGGTTCGAGGTATTGCGCCTCGTGCAGGAACATGCCGTACCAGTTGGCGACCTGCTCTTTCCAGTAGATCTGCCATTTGGTCTGGGTGTGTTTCTCAAGCATCCTGTGTGCGGCGATGATGAGCATCGGGGCGGCGGCCTCGAAGCCTACGCGGCCCTTGATGCCGATGATCGTGTCGCCGATGTGCATGTCGCGGCCGATGCCGAATTTCGAACCGATGGCCTCGACGGCGCGGATGGCCTCGACCTTGTCGGCGTAGGGCTTGCCGTTCACGGCGGCGATCTCACCCTCGTGGAAGGTGATCTTCAGGCGCTCCTCGGCGTGGGCCGTAACCTGGCTCGGGTAGGCCTGCTCGGGCAGCGTCTGCTCCGAGCGGAGCGTCTCCTTGCCGCCGATCGACGTGCCCCAGAGCCCCTTGTTGATCGAGTATTCCATCTTCTTGAAGTCGGCCTCGAAGCCGTGCTCGCGGAGGTAGTTGATCTCGTATTCGCGCGTCAGGGTCATGTCGCGCGTCGGGGTGATGATCTCGATTTCGGGAGCGAGCACCTGGAACGTCAGGTCGAAGCGCACCTGGTCGTTGCCGGCGCCCGTCGAGCCGTGGGCCACGCAGTCGGCGCCGATCGACTTGGCGTATTCGATGATGGCGATGGCCTGGAAAATACGCTCCGAGCTGACCGAAATGGGGTAGGTGCCGTTGCGCAGGATGTCGCCGTAGATCATGTATTTGATGCTCTTTTCGTAGTATTCCTGCTCGATGTCGAGCGTGGCGTGCTTCACGGCGCCCAGCGCCAGGGCGCGTTTTTCGATGTTCGCAAGCTCCTCCTTCGAGAAGCCGCCCGTGTTGGCGATGGCCGTATAGACATCGTACCCTTTATCCTCGGAGAGGTATTTCACGCAGAACGAGGTGTCGAGACCTCCGCTGAATGCCAGAACTACTTTTTGCTTTCCCATTTTCTTATATCGTTTTGTTTATTTCAGGTGGAATAATTTTTTGAACTTGTTTTTGAAGAACATGACGTAGGGCGCCATGCGCGACTGTACCTGCGGGGGTTCCTTGGCAGGGTCGTAGAGCATACCCGTGCAGAGGCACATGCGCCGGTTGTTGCGTTGCAGGATGTCGTAGTTGCAGCACCCCTGGCAACCCCGCCAGAACTCCTCGTCCTCGGTGAGCTCGGAAAAGGTTACCGGAGTGTAGCCCATGCGCGAATTGAGTTTCATCACGGGCAGCGACGTCGTAATACTGAATAACTTGGCGTACGGGAATCGTCGTCGGGCCAGCTCGAATGTTCGTCGCTTGATCTGCTCCGCGAGTCCCATATGGCGGTACTCCGGGTCGACGATAAGTCCCGAGGTCGCGACGAAATCGCCGTGTCCCCAACACTCGATGTAGCTGAAACCGATAAGTTTCTCACCGTCCAGCGCCACGACGGCCTTGCCACCGGTCATTTTTGCGGCGATGTATTCGGGCGAACGCTTGGCGATGCCCGTGCCACGCTGCAATGCCGACTCGTAGATCAGATCGCAGATACGCTGGGCGTAGTGCGCGTGTGACGAGTCGGCAAATACGACGCTGATAGAGTTGTTATTCATTTACTTTTATGTGGGTAAAATTGTGGTATGAATCAGTTGTTGATACGGAAGGCGCGCTGCACGCCCTTGATCCGCATGATGGAGTGGATGAGCGTGTCCACGACGCCCGCGCCGGGCACCTCGACGCTCACCGTGCCCCCGATGCACCCGTTGGCGAGCGATGAGAAGTTGATCGAGCGGATGTTGAGCTTCAGGTCGCGGCTGATGACCTCGGTGATGTGGTTGGCCATGCCCGTCGTGTCGGCCGCCACGATGCGGATCGAGACGCGGAAGGCACCCTCGGCTGTCGAACGCCAGCGCGCTTCGATAACCCGGTAGGGGTAGTTCTCGCGCATGCGCTTGGCATTGGGGCAGTCGTTGCGGTGGATCGTGATGCCCGAGTTGATCGTCACGAACCCGAAAACGTCGTCGCCCTTGATCGGGTTGCAGCATTTGGCCAGCTTGTACTGGATCTTCGAGATGTCGTCGTCGATCACCAGCGCGTCCTGCGGCGCGGTGCTCTCCTTGACGTTGTGCACCTTGTTGCGCTCGGCTTCGGCCGCGGCGGCACGGCGCTGTTCGTCGGCCTCACCCGAAATATGGCGGGCGAGGATCTCCTTGATCGTGCCCAAGTCGACTTTCTGCGTGGCGATCAGTGCGTAAACCTCCGTGCCGGTGCGAACCTTGAAGTATTTGACCAGGTAGGCCACCGCCTCGTCGATGGTCAGCGTGAATTTCCAGTTCTTGAGCTTGCGTTCGAGCTCTTCGCGTCCCATGCGCGTATGTTTGGCCTGCTCTTCGCGCAGGTAGGACTTGATCTTGTTGCGGGCCTTCGACGTGACTACGAAGTTGAGCCAGTCGGACTTGGGCGTCTGGTTCTTCTGGGTCAGGATTTCGACGATGTCGCCGTTGTGGAGCTGTTCGCGGATCGAGACCGCCCGGTTGTTGACCTTGCCCCCCACGCACGTGGAACCCAGCGAGGTGTGGATGTCGAACGCGAAGTCCAGGAGCGAAGCCCCCTCGGGCAATTTCCGCAGGTCGCCGTTGGGCGTGAAGACGAAGATCTCGCCCGAGGCCGGCTTGGCGTCGAAGCGCTGCGCCAGCGAATGCGTGGTGTCCTCGAGCAGTTCGCGCAGGCGTCCCAGCCACATTTCGCTGGTTTGGGCTCCCTGGTTGACCCCCTTGTAGCGCCAGTGCGCCGCGATGCCGCGTTCGGCCACGGCGTCCATGCGTTCGGTGCGGATCTGCACCTCGACCCACCGGCCGCCGGCCGACACGGTGGTGTGCAGCGATTCGTACCCGTTGGATTTCGGGATCGAGATCCAGTCGCGCATGCGGTTGGGGTTGGGCGTGTAGAAATCCGTGACGATGGAATAGGCCGTCCAGCACTGCTGTTTCTCCTGTTCCTTGTCGCAGTCGATGATGATGCGGATGGCGAAGATGTCGTAGACCCCTTCGAACGGGACGTTCTGCTTGTGCATCTTCGTCCAGATCGAGAAAATCGACTTGGTGCGGCTCTTGATGTGGTATTTGATGCCCAGCTTGCCGAGCCTCTCCTCGATGGGCACCAGGAACCGCGCGATGAAAGCCCTGCGCTCCTCGGCGCTCTCTTCGAGCTTGGTGACGATATGTTCGTAGTCCTTGGGTTCGAGGTATTTCAGTGCGATGTCCTCCAGTTCGCTCTTGAGGCTGTAAAGACCCAGTTTATGGGCGATCTGGGCGTAGAGGTTCATCGACTCCCAGCTCTTCTTGCGCCATTTTTCACGCGGGAACATTTCGAGCGAGCGCATCACTTCGAGCCGGTCGGCCAGCTTGATGAGGATCACGCGCGGGTCTTCCGAATAGGAAACCAGCAGGTCGCGGAAATTGTCGGCCTGTTCCTTGGCGACCTTCAGTTTCAGTTCGGAGATGTTCGCAAGGCCCATTGTGAGGCCGACGACCTGTTCGCCGAAGCGGTCGCGGATGTCGGCGGTCAGGGCGAGGAACTCTTCGGCGGGGAGCTGCTTGTGGGCCAGGCGCACCACGTCGTGCAGGATGGCCGAGACCGTGGAGTTGCGGCCGAGGCCCACTTCCGAGATTACGACCATAGCCACGGCTACGGCATGGTCGAGCAGCGGCGTGCCGTCATAGCGGCACAGGCCCGTGAGCTTCCCGTCGGCGTAGACGAGCGCCTCGTCGACGAGGGCCCGGGTCTGCTCCGAGAAGTTCGCGCGCACGAGCGTGCGGAGATTTTCATACCGTGAAAAGTCCATTTTTGCCTAACCGCTTAACCTTGCTGGCAAAGATATGAAAAAATTTCATAAATTTGGCACGTCAGACCAATACACAGCGTTATGGCAAATAAAAAGGATGTTTATATTCCGACCGTGGGCGAGGAGATCGCCAACACGGTTACGCACGGAGTGATGTCGCTCGTGGCTCTCGTGGCGCTCCCGTTTGCCGCCGTGTGGGCCTACGTGCATGACCCCAACCCGGTTACGGCATCGGTTTCGGTGAGCATTTTCGTGATCTCGATCTTCCTGATGTTCCTTGCCTCGACGCTCTACCATTCGATGAACCCGGCGTCGAAGCACAAGGCCGTTTTCCATATCCTCGACCATATCTTCATCTATGTGGCGATCGCCGGCAGTTACACCCCGATCGCCTTGTCGGTCATCGGCGGCTGGCAGGGGATATTCATCACCATCCTGCAGTGGGCGATGGTGCTGTTCGGCATCTTTTACAAGTCGTTGTCGCGCAACTCGATCCCGGCCATCAGCCTGACGATTTATCTGGTGATGGGGTGGACGATCATCTTCTTCCTGCCGCTTTTCGTGCGGCAGGCCTCGACGGCGCTGCTGGTGCTGATCGCAGGGGGCGGCGTGCTCTACACGCTCGGCGCCTGGTTCTATGCCCGGCAGGGGTTTCGCTACCACCACATGGTATGGCATCTGCTGATCAACCTTGCGGTCGTGGCGCATTTCATCGGGATCGTGTTTTTCCTCTACTGACGGGGCCCGCATTGCCGTGCGTTTCGGCCTAAGCAGGGAACCCCGGAAAATATTCCGGACACCTCGGACACCTCGGACACTTCAGACACCCCGGGCGTCCCAGGCTGCCGGGCGAGGCTGCGGGCACCGTGTCCGGTTGCCGGGTCAGTGCTTATAGACGGCGTAGATGTGATCCGCGGGCAGGGCGTACAGTTTCCGCTCTGCGTCGGTGAAGCTCGCGGCGTAGTCGATATCCGCGGCCTCGAAGCCCGCGGCGCGCAGCCGGTCTGTGTAGTCCGCGCCGTAGATGCGGCGGTGGTCGTATTGCCCGAAGATGCGCGTGCGCTCGTCGGGGTCGGTGATCGTGTCATCCTCGAAGGTCTGTTCGTAATCCGCCTCCACGGGCGAGAGCAGGATGCCCCAGCCGCCGGGTTTGAGGATGCGGTAGAGTTCGCCGAGCGCCTTGCGGTCGTCGGCGACGTGTTCGAGCAGGTGGTTGCAGAGGATGACGTCGACCGAATCGTCGGCCAGCGGGATTTGCTGTACGTCGAAATGCAGGTCGGCCAGCGGGCTTTCGAGGTCGGCCGTGACGTATTGCCCCGGATGCCCCGCAAAATGGGGTTTCAGGTGGCGCATGATGCAGACCTCGGGCGCGATGTGGAGCGTGCGGGGATAGCATTTGAGCAGGTCAGTCTCGCGCGTGAGGTAGAGCCACAGCAGCCGGTGGCGTTCCAGTGACAGGCATTTGGGGCAGAGTGCATTGGCGCGTGTATGCACGTAGCCGTAGGGCAGGAATTTCCGGTATTTGGCTCCGCATACGGGGCACTCGGCGCCGCGTCCCCTGTAAAACAGGCCCGCCATCGGCACGGCCCAGCCCGCGATGCGTTGCAGGAGCGGCCGTGGCACGTGGTTAAGCGTCCATTTGATCAGTTTTTTCATCGTCATTCCAGAATCTTCGATACTTCCTCTTCGGCCTTGTGCAGGCGCGCTTTGCAGCTTGCGATCAGCTCCGTGGCGCGTTTCACCTCGGCGGCGAGGCTGTCCACATCCATCTCTTCGCTGCGGAAGCGGGCGAGGATTTTCTCGATCTCGGCGATCGCCTCGGCGTAGGCCGGTTCTTTTTTCTTTGCCATATCTCTCGTGGTTTAACAACTGTTTCTCATCGTGCCCTTACCGTGCAGCCTTAGTTCCCTGCCCGAACAGGATTTCGCGGTAGCGGGCGATGTCCAGCCCGTCGTCGAACTTGCGGGCGAAAAGCGGGGAATTTCCCCCCCCCTCGACTTGAGCACGGACAGTTGGGACAAGTCGCTTGTGGACAATGTTTTCGGGTGTGCCCCGGGGTGCGACCAGTCGGCATGGACAAGCGAATAATTCGCGTTGTACCCGGCAAATGGGGAGTCGCCGAGCAGCGTATGGAAGAACATTTCATCGGCTGCATGGCTGTACCGAAATGCAGGGATAAAGTCCGGGTGTGCAGCGAGGTAATCGAAGATGAAATCGCGCATACGATCCGTAATCGCAATCCACTGGCTGCCTTTCTCCAGCGGCGGGAGCCGGTCGAAAAAAGGGTTGTCCGCACGCATGGTGCATTTCATGGCGATCCGCAGCAAGCGGCGGGCGAAGGTCGATTTGTCGGGGCAGAACCTCCTCCGGCGTATCCGGTCGGCCTCTTCGGGGGTGATGGACGGATTGGCCGAAATGAACTGCCGTCCCCGGGCATAGGCTTCCCGGAGTACCGTACGTATCGTTTCGGCAGGGTATAACGGCAGGGTGTCGCCCGAAATCAGGACGACGTAACGGAAACCCCCGTCGCGTGTCGCCGAGAAAAGCCGGAGCGTACTTTCTACCATGCCGAATCCGCCCCAGTAGACTTTCGTACGCGGTTCGACGAAACAAACGCGCCCGGTCTTGCCGAGTGCGGCGAAGGCCCCGATGTCCGCCTTGCCGTCCACATGGATGAACAGCCCGTTGCCGGGTGCATCGAGCTGGTGCACGAGTTCCGCCAGCACGGGCGTGTACTTGTGGCACAGCACGCAGAACGCGATCCGGAAAGGGGTGTCCTCTTTCATGGCGGGGTCATTTCGTTTCGGTGTATTGAACGGTGCCCTCGATGCGGCCGTCGGCGACCTCGATGTCGAGCGTGTCGCCTTTTCCGACTTGTGCGGCGGAGAAAACGGCTTTGCCGTCCGTGCGGACGATGGCGAAGCCCAGCCGCAGGATACGCTCCGGGGAGCGTCCGGCGACCAGTTCGGCCGCATTGCCGAGCCGGGACGCCTGGCGTGCGAGGAAATTCCCGGCACTGGCCGCGAGGGTTTCGCGCATCTGCTCCAGGGCCATCCCCCGTTGTCTGAGCAGCCCCTTGGCATGGAAGAGCAGGTGGCTGGACAGCTCCTGAAGCCGCAGTTCCTGTGCCCGCGAGGTGACCAGTACGTTGTCGCGCAGTTGCAGGGCGGCGTTGTCGAGCCATGCGTCGATCGTGTCCATCCGCTCCACCAGCCACCCGGCCACCGCCGTCGGGGTTTTGAGCGCCGTATGCGCCACCATGTCCGCCACGCTCGTATCCTTGTCATGGCCGATACCCGTCAGCACCGGCAGCGGGAACTGCGCCACGTGGGTGCAGAGCCGGTAGGCATTGAAGCAGTTGAGGTCGCTGGCCGAACCGCCGCCGCGGATGATGACCACGGCGTCGAACTCCTCCATGCGGTCGGCCACGGCGCACAGCGCCGCAACGATCGACTCCTCGGCCGCCGCACCCTGCATGAACGCATCGAAGAGCGTGAGACGGAACCGGTAGGGGCTTTTGCCGATCTCCTTGCAGAAATCTTGGTAGCCGGCGGCATTGGCGCTCGAAACGATGGCTATGCGCTGTACGACGGCGGGCATCCCGACCTCGCGGTTCATGTCCCACACGCCCTCCTTGCGCAGGCAGTCGATGGTCTGCTGCCGCTGCCGCTGCATGTCGCCCAGCGTGTAGGCAGGGTCGATGTCGGTGATCTGGAGCGAGAATCCGTAGAGTTCGTGGTAGTTGACGGCGACTTTGGCCAGGATCTTGATCCCTGCGGCGAGCCGCTGCCCGGTTTCTGCTTCGAAATAACCCGCAATGCGGGAATAGGCCGTGCGCCAGATCACGGCGCGCGACTGTGCCAGCGGCACGCCGTTATCGCCTCCTTTCTCGACGAGTTCCAGGTAGCAGTGCCCCGAATAGTTGACTTTGACCTCGGAGATCTCGGCGCTCACCCAGACGGGCAAGGCAAAACGCTCGTGGAGGGTCTCCTTCACGAGCCGTTGTAATTCCGACAGGGTGATATGGGCGTGCGGCAGCATGGGTCAGCGCCAAACCAGTTCTACGGGACGGGGCATCCGCTTGCCCTTGGGGAGCTGGATGTGCAGCACCCCTTCGCTTGCGACGGCGACGCCGTTTTTCTGCGCCGGGTGCCAGTGCGGGGCTTCGGAGAGTGCCTTCAGCACGCGCCGCTTGAGGCGGTTGTCCGTCGATTCGAGTTCCTGCGCCAGGACGGCCTTGCCTTCGGGAGTTACGGTGTAGCGCAGTATGATGCGGGCTGCCGGTTCGTCGTCGTCCCATTTGACCTGCCCGGCGATGTACTCGTCGAAGGTCGTGCCGGCCTCGAAGATAGCGGGTTTGTCGTAGCGGAGCGAGATGAGTATTACCCCGTTGGCGGCTTTCTCCCCGTATCGGGCGATGGTTTCCTCGTCGGCCGGCAGGGATTCGATATTTTCGATGTCGTCGGGCGGGATCGATTCGATCTCTTCGGTTTCGACGCCGTTGACGATATACAGGGGACGCTGCGCCACGGCGGAGAGTGTCGCGGCGAAGAGGGCGGATAGGATCAGGATGTATCTTTTCATGCGGTGCTTTTTCCCGATAAACGCATCCCCGGCGGGGAATATTGCCCGCCGCAGTATGTCCGGAGCGTATGCGGGATGATGCGAAGATAACGGTTTTGGTGCGGAATGCCAAATTTTTTCCGGCGATATGTTGCCGCGGCCTGCCGGGCGATCGTGTCCGGCGGGGTGGGGCGAATGCCCTTCCCGGCGGGGCTCCCGGTGCTCTCCCCGGCTGTGCCGGATATGGGTGCCGTGCGGTTTACAGGATTTCCTCCCACATGAAGCGGGCGATGTCGGCGCAGCCGTTGGCCTTGAAGCGGACGCCTTCCTTTTCGAGCAGCTCCCGCTGCCGGGGCCAGCCGGGGGCGGTGCGCCCGGCGCTGTTGACCACGCGGTGGCAGGGGAGCCCTGCCGGGGCGGAGGCCATGGCGCGGCCTACGCGGCGGGCGTGGTCGGGCATGCCGATCAGCCGGGCGATCTGCTTGTAGGAAACGATCTTCCCGGCGGGGATTTGCGCCACGACGGCATATACCTCGTCGTCGAATGCCCGGCCTGTCAGTTTGTCGGTTTGCAATGGTTTTCGGTCGATAGCGGTTTGCGACAGGTTCCCCGTCCAAGCCCCGTTGGCCATGGAAGGCCGGGGTTGCCCCGATGCTGCCGGCCCGGGGGCAGTACGCATGCGGGGATGGGGGCTCCCATGGGGGCAGTTTTACAACTCGCTTTCCTTCAGGCGCTCGGCGTTCTCCGCCACGATCAGGTGGTCGATCACGTCCTGAATGTCACCGTCCATGAAGGCCGAGAGGTTGTAGATCGTATAGTTGATGCGGTGGTCGGTGATGCGTCCCTGTGGATAGTTGTAGGTGCGGATCTTGGCCGAGCGGTCACCCGTCGAGACCATCGTCTTGCGCTTCGAGGCGATCTCGTCGAGGTATTTCGAGTATTCGAGGTTGAATACGCGCGTACGCAGTTCCTCGAAGGCCTTGTCGAAGTTCTTGAGCTGTGATTTCTGATCCTGGCACTGTACGACGATGCCCGTGGGGATGTGCGTCAGGCGGATGGCCGAATAGGTCGTGTTGACCGACTGCCCGCCGGGCCCCGAGGCGCAGAAGATGTCCTTGCGGATGTCGTTCATCGAGATCTCGACGTCGAATTCCTCGGCTTCGGGCAGTACGGCCACCGAGGCGGCCGATGTGTGGACGCGGCCCTGCGTCTCGGTCTGTGGCACGCGCTGTACGCGGTGTACGCCCGATTCGTATTTGAGCGTGCCGTAGACGTTCTGCCCCGTGACTTTGAGGACGACCTCCTTGTAGCCTCCCGCAGCACCGTCCGAGAACGATGTCATTTCGTAGCGCCAGCCCTTCGACTCGATGTATTTGGTATACATGCGCAGCAGGTCGCCGGCGAAGATGGCCGCCTCGTCGCCGCCCGTGCCGCCGCGGATCTCCATGATGGCGTTCTTCGAGTCCTGCGGGTCTTTGGGGATCAGCAGCAGTTTGATCTGCTCTTCCATCTGCTCGATGGCCGGCTCCAGTTCTGTGATCTCGCCGCGAGCCATTTCGCGCATCTCCTCGTCCTTGTCGTTGGAGAGGATGTCCTTGGCTTCGGCCAGGTTGGCCAGCGCCGTGCGGTAGCGTTCCGAGGTTTCGATGATCGGCTCCAGCTCCTTGTACTCCTTGTTGAGCTGCACGAACTGTTTGACGTCGGCGATGACTTCGGGGTCGGTGAGTTTCTGCCCCGTCTCCTCGTATTTGAGTTTCAGGCCGTCGAGACGGCTCAAAATGCTGTTGTCTGCCATAAATCCTTATTTTGTCGGCAAAGATACGCAATAATCGTCAAACGGCAATGCGCGGTCTGAAAAAACGGGACTGCGCCTCTCCGTGGGGAGATTATTGCCCCGCAGGCCAATCCGACTCCCGGCGGGAACGCACCTGTTGGCCGAACTCCTGTACGGCTGCCTGCACTACGGCTTCCGCGAGTTCCCTCCCTGCGCTTTTGCGGCTTGTGGCCGGTCGTATCCCGACATCCACGCAGCCGGGCAGGCCGGGCTGCCGCAGGAGCACGGAAGCAGTATTGCGATCATCGTTCAGCTCTTTCAGCCAGTCCAGCGTTGCCTGTTGCCACTGTTCCTTGTATTTGAAGCGGTCGCGGATGCCCCAGCCGTGTCCGCCGGTGGGGTAGATGTGCATGGAGGCTTTTACGCCGTGCTCCTTGAGGGCGTTGTAATAGAGGATGCCGTTGACGGGCGGCACGACCTTGTCGTCGTCCGAAAGCAGCAGCAGCGTCGGCGGGGTCTGTGCCGTCACGCGGTTCTGGAGCGAATACCACGTGTCGCTCTCCGCATTGCGGCTGCCGCCCAGCAGGGCGTTGAACGACCCCTGGTGCCCTTTGCCCTTTTCGGCCGTGATGACCGGGTAGAAAAGGATCGAGAAGGCGGGCTTGGTCTCGGCCAACGTCGAGGCCGAGGCCGCGAGGTGCCCGCCTGCCGAGCTGCCCACGATGCCGACCTTGCCGGCCGTGAACCCGGTGGCGCCCGCTTCGAGCCCCATCATGATGCGCAGCGCCTGTTCGACGTCCTCCAGCGGCACCTCGGGGTGGCCGTTGGGCATGCGGTATTTGAGTACGGCGGCCGTGATGCCGTTGGCGGCGAACCACTTGGCCATGTCGTAACCTTCGTAGTCTATGCACAGTTTCACGTAGCCCCCGCCCGGGCAGATCACGACGGCCTGCCCCGTCGCTTTTGCGGGGTCGGCCGGGAAGATGTAGAGCACGGCCTGCGAAACGTCGGCAATCCGGTTCGGCTCGGGTTCCCGTTCGGGCGTGGCGATGCCGTTGCTGTGGGGCGCCGTCGTGTTGTCCCAGATTTTCAGCGTCGCAGCTTGTCCGTAGTCCTGTGCGGCCGCCGTGCCTGCGGCGAGCAGGAGGGCGGCGAGCAGTGTGTGTGGTCGTCTCATGGTCTTATCGTTTTTGTCCCCGCAGGGCGGGGCGGGTTGTCCGGGAATGCGGGCGCGGATTCGACCGCATCCGCCGTGTCGGGGGCGTCGGTGGCGCCTTGCGCCGGGGTGCGTCAGATCACGATGTTGATGATCTTGCCCGGGACGACGATGACTTTCTTCGGGGCCTTGCCTTCGAGCCATTTCTGCGCCTCGGGCTGCGTCACGACGTCGGCCTGGATCTGGGCGGGCGTCATCGACGTGGCGTACTCCTTCTTGAAACGGAGTTTGCCGTTGACCGAAACCGGGTATTCGAAGGCGCTCTGCGCGAGGTGTTTCTCATCGTAGGCGGGGTAGCTTGCCGTGCAGACCGAGGTCGTGTGTCCCAGCGCTTCCCACAGTTCCTCGGCGATATGCGGAGCGAAGGGTGCCAGCAGGACGGTCAGCGGCTCAAGCACCTCGCGCTTGTTGCATTCGCCCAATTCGTTGAGGCAGATCATGAAGGCGGCGACGGAGGTGTTGAACGAGAAGTTCTCGATGTCCTCGCTGACCTTCTTGATCGTTTTGTGCAGCGTGCGGAGCTCCTTTTCGGTCGCCTTTTCGTCGGTGACCGCCAGTTTGCCGTCGCGGTCGTAGAACAGGCGCCAGAAACGGCGCAGGAACTTGTAGACGCCGTCGATGCCGTTCGTGTCCCAGGGTTTGGACTGTTCGAGCGGGCCGAGGAACATTTCGTACATGCGCAGCGTGTCGGCGCCGTAGTTGTCGACGATGTAGTCGGGGTTCACGACGTTGTAGAACGACTTGGACATCTTCTCGATGGCCCAGCCGCAGACGTACCTGCCGTCTTCGAGGATGAATTCCGCGTCCTTGTATTCGGGCATCCAGGCGCGGAAGGCGTCCAGGTCGAGGATGTCGTTGCGGACGATGTTCACGTCGACATAGAGCGCCTGGGTCTGGTATTGGTCTTTCAGGCCGAGCGACACGAATTTGTTGGTGCCGACGATACGGTATACGAAATTCGAGCGCCCCTGGATCATGCCCTGGTTGACGAGTTTGCGGAACGGCTCCTCTTCGCAGACGACGCCCAGGTCGTAGAGGAACATGTTCCAGAACCGTGAGTACATGAGGTGTCCCGTGGCGTGCTCGATGCCGCCCACGTAGAGGTCGACGTTGCGCCAGTATTCGTCGGCTTCACGGCCGACGAGCGCCTCGTCGTTGTGCGGATCCATGTAACGCAGGTAGTAGGCCGACGACCCGGCGAATCCGGGCATGGTCGACAGTTCGTAGGGATAGCCCTTCGGCGTCGCCCAATTCGCGGCGCGCGCCAGCGGCGGCTCGCCCTGCTCCGTGGGGCCGAAGTCGGCGATCGGAGGCAGCTCGAGCGGCAGTTTGTCCTCTGCGAGCGGGCAGGCCACGTCGCCCTTATAATAGATCGGGAACGGCTCGCCCCAGTAGCGCTGGCGCGAGAAGATGGCGTCGCGCAGGCGGTAGTTGATGCGTTTGCGGCCCAATCCGCGCCGCTCGATTTGGTCGAACATGATCCCGATCGCCTCCTTTACATCCTTGCCGTCGAGGAAATCCGAGTTGATTACTTTGCCCGATTTGGCGTCGTACGACTCCTGTGAAATGTCGCCGCCTTCGACTACCGGGACGATCTCCAGCCCGAAATGGCGGGCGAAGGCGTAGTCGCGCGAGTCGTGGGCGGGGACAGCCATGATGGCCCCCGTCCCGTAGCCGGCCAGCACGTAGTCCGAGATGTAGATCGGGATGGCCTTGCCGGTGAAGGGATTGATGGCGTAAGATCCTGTCGCCACGCCGCTTACGCGTTTGGTCTCGGCGATGCGCTCACGCTCGGAGCGTTTCTTGGCCTGGCAGATGTACTCCTCGACGGCCGCCTTGTTGTCGGGCGTGGTCAGTTCGCCCACCCACTCGTGTTCGGGGGCGATGACCATGAACGTCACGCCGAAGATCGTGTCGGGGCGGGTGGTGAATATTTCGAGTTTGCGCGCCGAATCCTTTATGTCGAAGAAGACCTGGGCCCCCTCCGAACGGCCGATCCAGTTGCGCTGGATCTCCTTCAGGGAGTCGCTCCAGGCGAGCCTGTCCAGCCCGTCGAGCATGCGCTGGGCGTAGGCCGTCACGCGCAGGAGCCACTGTTTCATCCGTTTCTGTTCGACCGGATGGCCGCCGCGTACCGAAAGCCCGTCGTGCACTTCGTCGTTGGCGAGCACGGTTCCCAGCTTCGGGCACCAGTTGACCATCGTGTCGGCACGGAACGCGAGGCGGTAGTTCTGGAGCGTCCGTTCCTTCTCCTCCTCCGGCATGGCGCGCCATTCTTCGGCCGTGAAATGCAGTTCCTGCGTGCAGGCCACGTTCAGCCCCTGGGTGCCGCCCTGCTCGAAGGCCGCGGTCAGCTCTTCGATCGGGCGCGCCTGCTGCTTGTCATAGCAGTAATAGGAGCCGAACATCTTGAGGAACGCCCACTGCGTCCATTTGTAATAGGCGGGGTCGCATGTGCGCACCTCGCGGTCCCAGTCGAACGAGAATCCGATCTTGTCGAGCTGCTCGCGGTAGCGGGCGATGTTCCGCTCGGTGGTCACGGCCGGGTGCTGGCCGGTCTGGATGGCGTACTGCTCGGCGGGCAGGCCGAAAGCGTCGTAGCCCATCGGGTGCAGGACGTTGAACCCTTTCTGGCGTTTGTAGCGCGAGTAGATGTCCGAGGCGATATAGCCCAGCGGGTGACCCACGTGCAGGCCGGCGCCCGACGGATAGGGGAACATGTCGAGCACGTAGAATTTGGGCCGCGACGGGTCGGTCTCGACCTTGTAGGTTTTATTTTCCTGCCAGCGGCGCTGCCACTTGGGCTCGATCTCCTTGAAATTGTACTCCATAGCTCTTCGTAACGGTTTGTTTCGGATTTTCCTGCAAAAATAGCAAAAGTTTCTTGTTTTGTCGTCTTTTTTGGCTGCGCAGCGGCATAAAAAACGGGACGCAGCCGTTTTGGCCGTGTCCCGTCGCTGTTTTGGCGCTGTTGCCGGTCAGTCGTAGCGCGGTACGACGTACATCGAATAGGCTTCGCCGTGGCCGCTGCCGTCGGTGAGCGTGTAACGGATATCCTCCCCGTGCCATACGACCGCCGTGCGCGTGGTGCCGAAGAGGGTGCCGGCCGTGAAGATATCGCCGCCATAGACGGCGATCGCATAGGGCTGGCAGCCGCTGGCCTGTCCGTCGGAGAGGTCGAACAATTCCTGCCCGTTTTTCCAGACCACGCCCTCTTCCTTGAACCCGTCCATGTAGTAGCCTGCGGCGTACAGGCTGTTTCCGGTGCGGAACAGGGCGGTCGCTTCGGCGTAGGAACTGCCGTCGGTGAGCGTGTAGAGCAGGTCGCCGTCCCGCCATACGAGGGCTTTGCTGCCGCCGCTGCCGGCGGCGTAGAGGGCCCGTCCGTCGTGGCAGAGCGCATTGGCCCCGGCAGCGGATTTGCCGTCGCTGAGCGTGAAGTGCGCCTTGTCGTTTTTCCAGATTTGGGCGGTCGGCTCCGACGTGCCGCTGCTCAGGCTGCCGGCGGCAAATAGGTCGCTGCCCGTGGCGGCGATGGCCTTGGCCTGCGAGGTGGCGGGGCTCACCGAATAGGCGTAGAGCTCCGTGCCGTCCTTCCAGACCTTGGCCGTCAGGGCGCCGCCGTCCTCTTCGCTGCCGGCCGTATAGACACTGCCCCGGACGGCGGTGACCGCATAGGCATAGGAGTTGCCGCCGCCGCTTCCGAGGGTGTATTTCAGGGTGCCGTTCTCCCATAGTTTCGCCACGACCCCGTCGGGTTGTTGTTCGTAGCCTGCCACGTAGACCGTGCCGTCGGCCACGCAGACCGAGCGCGCCCAGGCGTCGTTCGTGCCGTCGGTGAGCGTGTAGAGTTCCGTGCCGTTTTTCCAGACCGTCGCCACGGCTTTCCCGCCCGGTGTTTTGTAGCCTGCGGTGTAGATGTCGTAGCCCGTGGGCGTCGGCCGGGTTCCGCCATCGTCGTCGGAACTGCACGACGGGGCGAGGAGCGTCGCCGCGAGCAGCAGCGGCAAAATGCTGTGTGATAGGTATTTCATGGTATTTGTCGTTTTTTCGCGGCACGAATTGCCGCGGGTTGTCATGTCCTGCCCCCGGACGGGCGGTGGCCGCCGCGGAGATCCGCATCCGCTATGCGGGGCAAAGTCCGTGCCGCTCTTCCCTGCTGTCTGCGAAGCCGCTATCGTGCTGATGGAAAACCGGTTGTTGAATTTTGCATAACCGATGTTTATTGTTTTGTGAATTGTATAAGCAAAAAGAATCGCAAGCCGGCTAAAATGCTGGAAAAAGGCGAAAAAAGATGTGCATATATATTGTATTTCCGAAAAATTGCGTACCTTTGCAGTCCATTTTGGACAATGGAGATAGATTTTTTAACAATTAAAGGACAGTTTAAGAAATGCCAACTATTCAACAGTTAGTGAGAAACGGTCGAGTGAGCATGGAGGACAAGAGCAAGTCCCCGGCACTCGCAGCGTGTCCCCAGCGCCGAGGCGTATGTACCCGTGTGTACACTACGACCCCGAAGAAGCCTAACTCGGCTATGCGTAAGGTTGCGCGTGTAAGATTGACCAACGGCAAGGAGGTCAACGCCTACATCCCCGGTGAAGGCCACAACTTGCAGGAGCACTCCATCGTGCTCGTCCGCGGCGGTCGTGTGAAAGACCTCCCCGGTGTACGTTACCACCTCGTGCGCGGTGCGCTCGACTCGGCAGGTGTCGACGGTCGTCGCCAGCGCCGTTCGAAATACGGTGCGAAACGCCCCAAGGCAGGTAAATAATCACGAGAAACATTAATTAGACAATTTTCGAATAAACAATGAGAAAAGCTAAGCCAAAAAAGCGAATTCTACTTCCGGATCCCAAGTTCGGCGACGTGGCTGTGACCCGTTTCGTCAACAACCTTATGTTGGACGGTAAGAAGAGTATTGCCTACACCATTTTCTACGATGCGTTGGAACTGGTGGGCAAGAAGATGAAGGATGCTGATAAATCTCCCCTGGAAATCTGGAAACAGGCCCTGGAGAACATCACACCCCAAGTCGAAGTGAAATCGAAGCGTATCGGAGGTGCGACGTTCCAGGTTCCTATGGAGGTTCGTCCGGAGCGCAAGATTTCTATTTCCATGAAAAACCTTGTCCTCTATTCTCGCAAGCGCGCCGGAAAGACGATGGCAGATAGGCTCTCAGCAGAGATAATGGATGCCTTCAACCAGCAGGGTGCCGCCTTCAAACGCAAGGAGGAGATGCACCGCATGGCCGAGGCCAACAAGGCATTCGCACACTTTAGATTCTAATAAGGAGACCGAACAGATGGCAACCAGAGATTTACATTACACTCGCAATATCGGTATCATGGCACACATCGATGCCGGTAAGACCACCACGTCGGAGCGTATCCTTTTTTACACGGGTAAAACCCACAAGATCGGTGAGGTACACGAAGGCGGCGCTACGATGGACTGGATGGTTCAGGAGCAGGAGCGCGGTATCACCATTACCTCGGCCGCTACCACCGCATTCTGGAACTATAAGGACAAACAGTACCAGATCAACCTGATCGACACCCCGGGACACGTCGACTTTACGGTCGAGGTGGAGCGTTCGCTCCGCGTGCTGGACGGCGCCGTTGCGACGTTCTGTGCCGTAGGCGGCGTAGAGCCCCAGTCGGAGACCGTATGGCGCCAGGCGGACAAGTACAATGTCCCCCGTATCGGCTACGTCAACAAGATGGACCGTACGGGCGCCGATTTCCTGGCAGTCTGCGCACAGATCAAGGAGCACTTCGGTGCTACGGCCCTTCCGGTCGTCCTGCCGATCGGTGCCGAGGACAAGTTCGAAGGATTGGTAGACCTTATATATAATAACGCGATCTATTACTACGACGACAAGTCCGTCCGCGATAACTTCGAACTGAAGGAGATTCCCGCCTCGATGGCCGAGGAGGCTGCCGAATGGCGTGCGAAACTCATCGAGGAGGTCGCTTCGACCGACGAGGCGCTGATGGAGAAGTTCTTCGAGGATCCCGATTCGATCACCCCCGAGGAGCTGCTCGCAGCCATCCGCAAGGCTACGATCTCGATGCAGGTCGTTCCGATGCTCTGCGGTTCGTCGTTCCACAACAAAGGCGTACAGAAACTGCTCGACTATGTCATTGCGTTCCTGCCCTCGCCGCTGGATGTGCCCGCCGTGACGGGTATCAACCCCAAGACCGAGCAGGAAGAGGTGCGCCATGCATCGGAGAACGATCCGTTCTGCGGTCTCGCATTCAAGATCGCCACCGACCCCTTCGTAGGCCGCCTGTGCTTCGTGCGTATCTATTCGGGTAAGCTCGACGCAGGTTCGTACGTGCTCAACTCCCGCAGCGGCAAGCGCGAGCGTATCAGCCGTATTTACCAGATGCACGCCAACAAGCAGAACCCCATGGAGACCGTATCGGCCGGCGACATCTGCGCTGCCGTAGGTTTCAAGGAGATCCATACGGGCGACACGCTCTGCGCCGAGAACGCACCGATCGTTCTGGAGCAGATGACCTTCCCCGAACCGGTGATCGGCCTGGCCGTCGAGCCCAAGACCCAGAAGGATCTGGACAAGCTCGGCATCGCCCTGTCGAAACTGGCTGAGGAAGACCCCACCTTTACGGTTCACACCGACGAGGATTCGGGCCAGACCGTCATCAGCGGTATGGGTGAGCTGCACCTCGACATCATCGTCGACCGTCTGCGCCGTGAGTTCGGTGTCGAAATCAACCAGGGTGCCCCTCAGGTCAACTACAAGGAGTCGCTTACCAAGACGGTTCAGCACCGCGAGGTGTTCAAGAAGCAGACCGGTGGCCGTGGTAAGTTCGCTGACATCATCTTCGAGATCGGCCCTGCCGACGACGGTGCGATGGGCCTTACGTTCGTTGACCAGGTCAAGGGCGGTAATATTCCCAAGGAGTTCATCCCTGCGGTGCAGAAGGGCTTTGCTTCGGCGATGACCAACGGTGCGCTGGCCGGTTACAAGATGGACTCGATGAAGATTACGCTGCTCGACGGTTCGTTCCACCCCGTGGACTCCGACCAGCTGTCGTTCGAAATCGCTGCCCGCAACGGTTATCGCAACGCTGCCCCCAAGGCCGGCTCGGTGATTATGGAGCCCATCATGTCCGTGGAGGTCGTGACCCCCGAGGAGAACATGGGCGACATTATCGGCGACCTGAACAAGCGCCGCGGCCAGATCACCGGCATGGAGTCGAAAGGCACCGCCCGCGTGGTGAAAGCCAAGGTTCCCCTGTCGGAGATGTTCGGCTATGTGACCGTACTGCGTACGATCTCGTCGGGCCGTGCAACCTCGTCTATGGAGTTCTCGCACTTCGAGGAGGTTCCTGCCAACCTGGCTAAGGAGATCATCGAGAAAGCGAGTGGTAAACGTAAGGATATAGAATAAGCAAACATATGAACCAGAAGATTAGAATCAAGTTAAAGTCATTCGATCACAATCTCGTGGACAAGTCGGCCGAGAAGATTGTGAAGACCGTGAAGAGCACGGGCGCCGTTGTAAGCGGCCCGGTGCCCCTTCCCACGCGCAAGCAGATTTTCACGGTGAACCGCTCGACTTTCGTCAACAAGAAAGCCCGCGAGCAGTTCCAGCTCTGCACCTTCAAGCGTATCCTCGACATCTATTCGTCGACGCCCAAGACGATCGACGCACTGATGAAGCTGGAACTCCCCTCGGGTGTGGAGGTCGAAATCAAAGTGTGATAACGGAAGGCTTGTACCTATATTAGTATAGCACGAAAGATCACTTTATTTATAACAAACAATCGACAACAAATGTCAGGACTTATTGGAAAGAAAATCGGAATGACTTCCGTTTACAGTGCCGAGGGTAAGAATATACCATGCACTGTCATTGAGGCTGGGCCGTGCGTTGTTACGCAAATCAAGACCGTGGAGAAGGATACCTACGAAGCGGTACAGATTGCCTATGACGAGAAAAGTGAAAAGCACACCAGCAGCAGTTTGTTAGGTCACTTCAAGAAAGCCGGCACTACCCCCAAGCGCAAGATGGCTGAATTCAAGGGTATGCCCGAAGTGAATCTCGGCGACACGCTCACCGTAGACCTCTTCTCGGAGGAAGACTGGGTCGACGTGACCGGGATATCGAAAGGTAAAGGCTTCCAGGGCGTTGTGAAACGCCACGGTTTCGGCGGCGTGGGCGGCCAGACCCACGGCCAGCACAACCGTCAGCGCAAACCCGGTTCGCTGGGTGCGTCGTCCTATCCCTCGCGTGTCTTCAAGGGCAAGCGTTTGCCCGGCCAGATGGGTGGCGAGCAGGTCAAGGTTTTGAACCTGCGTGTTTTGAAAGTTATTCCCGAAAGCAACCTTATCCTCGTGAAAGGTTCGATCCCGGGTGCAAAAGGTGCTTATTTAACAATTGAGAAGTAGTATGGAATTAGCTGTTTTAAACACACAAGGAAAGGAAACGGGTCGTAAGGTAGTCCTTTCGGATGCCGTTTTCGGCGTGGAGGCTAATGACCACGCTATCTACCTGGACGTGAAGCAGTATCTCGCTGACCAGCGCCAGGGTACGCACAAGTCGAAGCAGCGCAACGAGGTTGCCGGTTCGACGCGTAAGCTCAAGCGCCAGAAAGGCACCGGCGGTGCCCGTGCCGGCAGCATCAAGTCCCCCCTCTTCCCGGGCGGCGGACGCATCTTCGGCCCCCAGCCCCGCGATTACAGCTTCAAGCTCAACAAGAAGCTCAAGCAGCTGGCCCGCCGCAGCGCACTGACCTACAAGGCACAGGCCGGCGTCATCAGCGTAGTGGAGCCCATCTCGATGGATGCCCCCAAGACCAAGGCCGTCGTTGCCCTGGCCGATGCGCTGAAAGTAGCCGACAAAAAGGTGCTGCTGGTTCTCCCGGAGTCCAATGCAAACCTTCAGCTCTCGTGCCGCAACCTCCCCTACGTACAGCCCGTGCTGGCGCAGAACGTCTGCACGTACGACGTGATGAACGCTTCGGCGATCGTGATGGTGGAAGGCGCTGAGAATGTATTGAATACGATGTTAGCTTAAAAACGCAAGACACACAATGGAAATTATTATTAAGCCGGTTTTGACCGAGAAAATGACGATTCAGGGCGAAAAGTTGAATCGCTACGGTTTTATCGTTGACGTGAGGGCTAACAAGCTGCAGATTCGCAATGCCGTAGAACAGATGTACAACGTCGTCGTGACGGATGTGAACACCGTGAACTACATGGGCAAACTCAAGAGCCGCTACACCAAGGCCGGTCTCTTGGAGGGTCGCGCTAACAACTTCAAGAAGGCTATCGTCACCTTGAAGGACGGAGATAAGATAGATTTTTACAGTAATATCTAACGGAGATGGCAGTAAAAAAATTTAAACCTGTTACCGCAGGTACGAGACATAAGATTATCGGTACGTTCGAGGAAATCACGACGAACAAGCCTGAGAAATCGTTGCTCAGCCCCAAGAAGAGCTCGGGTGGACGTAACAACTCTGGTAAGATGACGGTTCGCTATATCGGCGGCGGTCACAAGCAGATGTATCGTAACATCGACTTCAAGCGCACGAAGGACGGCATTGCTGCAACTGTAAAATCTGTCGAGTACGACCCCAATCGTACTGCACGTATTGCACTTCTGGTATACGCCGACGGTGAGAAAAGCTACATCATCGCACCGAACGGCCTCCAGGTGGGCCAGACCGTAATGAGCGGCGCAGGCGTTGCTCCCGAGGTCGGAAACACGCTCTTCCTGAGCGAGATTCCGCTGGGTACGGTCATCCACAATATCGAACTCTACCCCGGCCAGGGAGCCGCCATGGCTCGTTCCGCCGGTTCTTACGCCCAGTTGCTGGCTCGTGAGGGCAAATTCGCCATCATCAAGCTGCCCTCGGGCGAGACTCGTATGGTACTCGTAACTTGCCGTGCTACGGTAGGCGTCGTGTCGAATGTCGACCACAGCCTCGAAAGCTCCGGCAAGGCAGGTCGTGAGCGTTGGCTCGGCCGCCGTCCGCGCAACCGCGGCGTGGTGATGAACCCCGTGGATCACCCGATGGGTGGTGGTGAAGGCCGTGCATCCGGTGGTCACCCCCGTTCGCGCAAGGGTCTGCTGGCTAAGGGTTACAAGACTCGCAACCCGAAGAAGACGACCTCGAAGTTTATTATTTCCAAGAAGAAAAAATAATTAAATAAGAGTACATAATGAGCCGTTCATTAAAAAAAGGACCGTTTATCGACCCCAAGCTCGAAGCGAAAGTAGTCGCCCAGGCGGAAGGCAACAAAAAGTCGGTCATCAAAACTTGGTCGCGTGCAAGTATGATCTCGCCTGATTTCGTAGGTCAGACGATCGCTGTCCACAACGGAAACAAGTTTATTCCGGTGTATGTAACAGAGAACATGGTAGGGCACAAGCTCGGTGAGTTTGCCCCCACCCGTAACTTCCGCGGTCACGCAGGTAACAAGAAAAAATAGGTAGAAAATGGGTGCAAGAAAAGCAATAAAAGCCGAGAAAATCAAGGCTGAAAAGAAGCAGAAGGCAATCGCTATTCTGCGTGATTGCCCGACCTCTCCCCGCAAGATGCGCCTGGTGGCCGACATCATCCGCGGCGTGGAGATCAACAAGGCATTGGGCATCCTTCGTTTTTCGAAGAAGGAGGCGTCGATCCGCATGGAGAAACTTCTCAAGTCGGCAATCGCCAACTGGGAGGCCAAGAACGAGAACGAGCGTCTGGAAGACACGAAACTGTGTGTAAAAGAGGTGTTCGTAGACGGCGGCCGCATGCTGAAGCGTATTCAGGCTGCGCCCCAGGGCCGCGCTCACCGAATCCGCAAGCGTTCGAACCACGTGACGATCGTAGTTGACAAAATGGTAACCGTAGAAAACAAGTAATCAGATGGGACAGAAAGTTAATCCGATAGCAAATCGTCTTGGTATCATCCGCGGTTGGGATTCCAACTGGTTCGGCGGCAAGGACTTCTCCGAGAAGCTGGTCGAGGACGCCAAGATCCGCAAATACCTGAATGTCCGTCTGGCCAAGGCAAGCATCTCGAAGATCATCATCGAGCGTACGCTGAAGCTGGTTACGGTGACCATTTCCACCGCTCGTCCGGGTATCATCATCGGCAAGGGCGGCCAGGAGGTCGACAAACTGAAGGAAGAGTTGAAGAAGCTCACCGGCAAGGAGATCCAGATCAACATCTTCGAGGTGAAGCGCCCCGAGGTGGATGCCGTGATCGTCGGCCAGAACATCGCCCGCCAGCTGGAGGGCCGCGTATCGTTCCGCCGCGCCGTGAAGACGGCCGTAGCGTCGACCATGCGCATGGGTGCCGAGGGTATCAAGATCCAGGTTTCCGGCCGTGTAGGCGGCGCCGAAATGGCCCGCAGCGAAACTATAAAGGAGGGTCGTATTCCGCTGCACACGTTCCGTGCCGACGTGGATTTCTGCCTGACCGAGGCGCTCACCAAAGTGGGTATCCTGGGTGTGAAGGTCTGGATCTGCCAGGGCATCGTGTACGGCAAGCGCGACCTGTTCGAAATCGCAGGCGCATCGGCGCAGGCTCCCTCGGGCGACCGCGGTGAGCGTGGCGACCGCGGCGACCGTCGTGGCCGCGGCGACCGTCGCGGAGACCGGCGTGACCGCGGCGATCGTGGCGGTGACCGTCGTCGCAACAACAATAATAAGTAAGTCGGACCTTTTTAAAGCAAAACAACAATGTTACAGCCGAAAAAGACCAAATTTAGGAGAATGCAGAAAGGTCGCATGAAGGGTATTGCTCAGAGAGGAAACCAACTTGCAACCGGTTCGTTCGCAATCAAAGCACTTGAATCCGCATGGATCACAGGTCGTCAGATAGAGGCGGCGCGTCAGGCCATCACCCGTTACATGAAGCGTGAAGGCCAGCTCTGGATCCGCATCTTCCCCGATAAACCCATCACGAAGAAGCCCGCCGAGGTGCGTATGGGTAAGGGTAAGGGTAATCCCGAAGGGTTCGTGGCGCCCGTTACTCCCGGCCGTATTCTCTTCGAGGCAGAGGGCGTGCCCCTGGAAGTGGCGCAGGAAGCGCTCCGCCTGGGTGCCCAGAAACTGCCCATTACCACCAAGTTTATCGTAAGGCGTGACTACGTCGAAACCACAATCTAACGAGACGACAAGATGAAAAGTGCAGAAATCAAGGATATTTCGATCAAAGACCTGCAGGAGCGCATCGAGACTGAGAAGGCTCAGCTTGCAAAGCTGAAGGTGCAGCACGCGGTGTCCCCCGTCGAGAACCCTTCTATCATTAAGAAAAACCGCAGAGATATAGCTCGTATGCTGACAATCCTGCGTCAAAAAAACGCCTAATAAGGAATAGCTATGGAAAGAAATCTTAGAAAAGAGCGTATTGGGGTGGTTGTCAGCAACAAGATGGAGAAAACCATTGTGGTTGCAGTAGCACGTAAGGTGAAGCATCCGATCTACGGCAAGTTCGTCAACAAGACGACGAAGTTCGTCGCCGAGTCACTCGACGAGACCTGCAAGGAAGGCGACACCGTCCGTATCATGGAGACCCGCCCGCTGAGCAAAACGAAGCGTTGGAGATTAGTACAAATTATTGAAAGAGCTAAGTAATTATGATACAGCAGGAAAGTAGACTCGTAGTAGCTGATAACAGCGGTGCAAAGGAAGTTCTCTGCATCCGGGTGCTGGGCGGTACCAAACGCCGCTACGCATCTATCGGCGATAAGATTGTGGTGGCTGTCAAGAGCGCGACTCCTTCGGGCGATGTCAAGAAGGGTGCCGTGTCGAAAGCAGTCGTCGTAAGGACGACCAAGGAAATCAGACGTGCCAACGGTTCGTACATTCGTTTCGACGACAACGCCGTGGTGCTGCTTAACAACCAGGGTGAAATGCGCGGTACTCGTATATTCGGCCCCGTAGCTCGTGAGCTGCGCGACCAGTATATGAAGATTATCTCCCTCGCACCCGAAGTATTGTAATCATAAAAACAATTTCGGATATGTCAGTGAAATTACATATTAAGAAAGGGGATATGGTGCAGGTCATCGCCGGTGACAACAAGGGCCAGCAGGGCAAAGTCCTGAAGGTCGAAGCTGAAAAGCAGCGTGCCATCGTCGAGGGGGTGAACCTTTGCAAGAAGGCCACCAAACCCAATGCGCAGAACCCCCAGGGTGGTATCGTCGAGAAAGAAGCGCCGATCCACGTATCGAACCTGCAGGTGCTCGACCCCAAAGGCGGTAAACCCACCAAAGTCGGTCGCAGGCTCAATGCAAAAGGTAAATTAGTCCGTTACGCTAAAAAGTCAGGGGAGGAGATCAAATAATGGCATACGTACCTACACTCAAGACACAGTATAAGGAGCAGATCGTAGCTGCCCTTATGAAGGAGTTCGGTTACTCGAGCGTTATGCAGTGCCCGAAGCTCACGAAGATCGTTATCAACCAGGGTATGGGACAGGCTGTCGCCGATAAGAAACTCATCGACGTGGCCGAGGCCGAGCTGACGCAGATCACGGGTCAGAAAGCCGTGCAGACGCGTTCGCGCAAGGACATCTCCAACTTCAAGCTGCGCAAGGGCATGCCGATCGGCGTGCGCGTGACGCTGCGCGATACGAAGATGTACGAATTCCTCCAGCGCCTGATCGCCGTGGCACTTCCCCGTATCCGCGATTTCAAGGGTATCAATGAGAAGTTCGACGGCCAGGGTAACTATACCCTCGGCATCACCGAGCAGATCATCTTCCCGGAGATCGACATCGATAAGATCACCAAGATCTTCGGTATGGAGATTACGTTCGTTACCACGGCCAAGACCGACGAGGAGGCGTATGCCCTGCTCCGCGAATTCGGCCTCCCTTTCAAAAACGCTAAAAAGAATCAATAAGCTATGGCAAAAGAGTCAATGAAGGCACGCGAGGTAAAACGCGTGAAACTCGCAAACCGCTATGCTCACAAGCGCGAGGAGATTGCTGCCAAGGTGAAGAGCGGTGAGATGGATCACGAGGAGGCTTGGATCGCACTGTCGAAACTGCCCCGCAACTCGAACCCCATCCGCCAGCACAACCGCTGCAAGATCACGGGCCGTCCCAAAGGCTACATCCGCCTGTTCGGCATCAGCCGTATCCAGTTCCGCGAGATGGCTTCGAAGGGCCTGATTCCCGGCGTGAAGAAAGCAAGCTGGTAATATTTTCGGATGCCGGGAATCCCGGTATCCGAAAATCCGTTTTTCTGCCGGGAGGCGAGTCCGTGGCCGCAGGGCTGCGGCCGGCGCAGGAGGTGCGGGTGCGCCGACCTGCGCGGCGGCGGAGAATCCCGGAAACGAGTCTGGATGCTGAGGGCGTATGCCCGTGGGAAAAGGCCGGACAGGAGCAGTTCCTGTACCGGGCGGTGAAATGCCGGGACGATGGTGCGGCCGCCGGGCTGCCTGCCGTTCCCTCTTTCCGAAGGAATCGGGGCTTATATGGGTGCAGAACCCGAGTAGTTACGTCGCAATGTCGAGGAAAGTGCCGCCGCAAGCGGTAACTTCTCGGCGGCGGGGCGGAAATCGAGGGGTTAGGCATTTGGTTACAAATTTCTCGACCGAAGGGCCGGGGAGGGGTATCGCCGATTGCGGCGGCTCTCTTCCGAAGGGTCATCGGCAGCATTGCCGAACGGGGATTTGTACGGGTTATGTTAGCAACGCATCCGTGCTAACATTGTCCGTATTCCGGGGCCGGGGCCTAAAAACGCCGAAAACAGGGCGTTAGCTTGGTTTTTTGAGAAATTATACGTATATTTGCGCGCTTTATACCCCGGGCGTAACCCCCGTGCGAAGGGCGCGAAGGCGCTGGGAATGAGGCGCAAAACAATGAAACATCCGAGGCGGCGGTGAATCCGGGTGGATTCCAAGGTGCTGAAGAACAAATAATTAACTTATTACTTTAATTTTTAACTTCTATTCGTTATGACTGATCCTATTGCGGACTTTCTGACCAGAATTAGAAACGCAGTGAAAGCCAACCACAAGGTGGTTGAAGCTCCTGGCTCAAAAATTAAGCAGGAAATCACTAAGATTCTTTACGAGCAGGGTTACATCCTCGCTTACAAATTCGACACCGACGAGAAAGGTCACCCGTCGATCAAAATCGCGCTCAAGTGGGACGCTGCCACCAAGGGCAACGCCATCAAAGACCTGAAGCGCGTGAGCCGTCCCGGCCTTCGCCAGTATGTCTCGGTGGGGGATATGCCCCGCGTGCTGAACGGCCTGGGCATCGCTATCCTGTCGACTTCGAAAGGCATCATGACCGACGCCAAGGCCCGCAAGGAAAACGTGGGCGGCGAGGTGCTGTGCTACATCTACTAACGGAAATTTTTAAACGCAAGAACAATGTCAAGAATTGGTAAATTACCTGTAAACCTGCCCGCCGGCGTTACCGTAGAGGTTTCGGCCGACAATGTGGTAAGCGTGAAAGGGCCACTCGGGACGCTGAGCCAGAAAGTTGACTCGGACATCAAGGTAGAGGTCGGCACGCACAAGGACGTTCACACGGGCAACGAGGCTCCCGCCGTGCTCGTATCGCGTCCTACCAACCAGCCCCGCCACCGTTCGCTGCACGGCCTGTACCGTGCGCTGATCAACAACATGGTCGTCGGTGTGTCGAAGGGTTATGAAATCAAACAGGAGCTCGTGGGCGTCGGTTTCAAGGCCGAAGTCAAGGGCCAGATCCTCGAAATGAGCCTCGGTTATTCGCACGATACGCATTTCATGCTTCCCAAGGAGGTTACCGCTACGGCCGTGACGGAGAAGAAGGGCAACCCGATCGTAACGCTGAAGAGCATGGACAAGCAGCTCGTCGGCCAGGTCGCTGCCAAGATCCGTTCGCTGCGCAAGCCGGAGCCGTACAAGGGCAAGGGTATCAAGTTCGTCGGCGAACAGCTGCGTCGCAAGGCGGGTAAATCAGCAGGTGCTAAATAGTAAATAGTTTAGAGTTATGTCACTGAACAAGATAGAAAGAAGAGAGAGGATCAAGATGCGTATCCGCAAGATCGTGAGCGGTACGCCCGAACAGCCTCGCATGACTGTATATCGTAGCAACAAGCAGATCTACGTGCAGTTTATTGATGACCTCGCAGGTGTGACCCTGGCCACGGCATCCTCGCTGGACAAGGAGGTGGCGGAAGCCGCCGCCGGCAAGAACAAGTGCGACGTGGCCGCCCTGGTGGGTAAACTGGCCGCCGAGCGCGCTGCCGCCAAAGGCATTTCTACCGTAGCGTTCGACCGCAACGGCTACCTGTATCACGGAAGAGTTAAACAGCTGGCCGAAGCAGCACGCGAAGGCGGTCTTAAATTCTAAGCGATTATGTCAAATACCAACATAAAGAAAGTACGCACCAGCGACCTCGAGCTTAAGGACAGACTCGTAAGCATTCAGCGTGTTACCAAGGTAACCAAGGGAGGTCGCACATTCAGTTTCTCGGCCATTGTCGTCGTAGGTAACGAGGACGGTGTCGTGGGCTACGGCCTGGGCAAGGCTTCGGAGGTTCAGTCGGCCATCGCCAAGGGCGTGGAGGACGCAAAGAAGAACCTGGTGAAGATCCCCGTTATCAACGGTACGATTCCCCATAAGCAGGAGCTCCGTTACGGCGGTTCGCTCGTCATGATCCGCCCGGCCGCCCCCGGTACGGGTATCATCGCCGGCGGTGCCATGCGTGCCGTGCTGGAGTCGGTGGGCGTGAAGAACGTGCTTGCCAAGAGCAAGGGTTCGTCGAACCCCCACAACCTGGTGAAGGCAACCATCGGCGCCCTGTGCGAACTGCGTGATGCACACAGCATCGCCCGTCTGCGCGGCATCTCGATGGACAAGGTGTTTAACGGTTAATTTTGTAGAGACAAATGGCAAGATTGAAAATCACCCAGGTCAAAAGCCGCATCGGCGCTACCGAGCGCCAGTGCAAGAACCTCGACGCGCTGGGGCTGAAGAAGATCAACGCGAGCGTCGAGCACGACGACTCGGCGATCATCAAGGGTATGATCGAGCGCGTGAAGCACCTCGTCAAAGTAGAGGAGGTAGCCGTAAAGAAGGCTGCAGCACCCAAGGCCAAGAAAGCCGAAGCTGCCGAGGCCGCAGAATAAGTTTAACAGCTAAGAAGTAATTTTTACGATGGAACTCAATAATCTCAAACCTGCAAAGGGTTCAACGCACCACGACAAGCGAATCGGTCGCGGTGCAGGTTCGGGTCACGGTGGCACGGCCACGCGTGGCCATAAGGGTGCGCAGTCGCGCTCGGGTTACTCGCGTAAACTGGGCTTCGAGGGCGGTCAGATGCCTCTTCAGCGTCGTCTTCCCAAGTTCGGTTTCACCAACCTGAAGCGCGTCGAATTCAAGGCTATCAACCTCTCGACGCTCGAGGAGCTGGCAGCCAAGAAGTCGCTCTCCGAGATCACGGTCGACACGCTCGTGGCCGCAGGTTTCATCTCGTCGAACGACAAGGTGAAAATCCTCGGTAACGGTGCGGTTACCAAGGCGCTGAGCGTAAAGGCTCACGCATTCTCGAAGAGCGCCGAGGCGGCTATCGTGGCAGCCGGCGGCAGCGTCGAAAAACTGTAAGAACCCTAGAAACCGAAAATTATGAATCAGTATCTCGTTGTTGGTATCGTCTTTTTAGTGGTAATCGCTCTTTTGGCGACCAACAAGAAATTGGTTGAAACGCTCAAGAATATCTACAAGATCGAGGAGCTGCGCAAACGTGTGATCTACACGATCGGGCTGCTGCTGGTCTACCGCTTGGGTAGTTTCGTGGTGATTCCGGGTATCAACCCCAACGCCCTGGGCGAGGGGTCGGCGCTTGCCAGCCAGCTCGACGGCAACGGACTTCTGGGTCTGTTGAACGTCTTTTCCGGCGGTGCATTCGGCAATGCGGCCATCTTTGCACTCGGAGTCATGCCGTACATCACCGCCTCCATCATCATCCAGCTCATGGGTATGATGATCCCGTATTTCCAGAAGATGCAGAAGGAAGGTGAAAGCGGCCGCCGCAAAATGAATCAGTGGACGCGCTTCCTTACCATCGGCGTGCTGATCCTCCAGGGCCCGGCGTACATCGCCAACCTGTACCATCAGGTGCCCTCTGCATTCGTTTACGGCAACTCGTTCGGCTTCGTAGCCTATGCGACGACGATCCTCATCGCCGGTACCATGTTCATTATGTGGCTCGGCGAGAAGATCACGGACAAGGGTATCGGCAACGGTATCTCGCTGATAATCATGATCGGTATCGTGGCCCGTCTGCCCCACGCCCTGTTGGCCGAGGTCAACGCGCGTTTCCAGACCGCCAGCGGTAGCGCCATCATGCTTATCCTCGAGCTGGTGTTGCTGTTCCTGGTCTTCATGGCTACGATCGCCCTGGTACAGGCTGTCCGCAAGGTGCCTGTACAGTATGCAAAGCGTATCGTCGGTAACAAACAGTACGGCGGTGTACGTCAGTACATCCCCCTGAAGATGAATGCTGCGAATGTGATGCCCATCATCTTCGCGCAGGCTCTGATGTTTATCCCGGCGTTGTTCTCCGGTACGGCCTTCGCAGCTGCTTTCAGCTCGATGACCGGTTTCTGGTACAACTTCACGCTTGCAGTGCTGGTAATCGCGTTCACCTACTTCTACACCGCGATTATCATCAACCCCCAAATGATGGCCGATGACATGAAGCGAAACGGCGGCTTTATCCCGGGTGTGAAACCGGGTAAGCAGACCGTGAACTACATCGACACCATCATGACGCGTATCACGCTCCCCGGCTCGTTCTTCCTGGCCATCGTGGCGATCCTGCCCGCGCTGGCGATGAAGTTCCTGGGCATCCAGCAGGCGTTCGCCTACTTCTACGGAGGTACGTCGCTGCTGATCATGGTCGGCGTGGTGCTCGACACTCTGAAGCAGATCGAGAGCTACCTGCTGATGCGTCATTACGATGGTCTGATGAAGACCGGACGTATCCAGGGTCGTCATTAGGAGTTTTTCCCGAAGAGTTCTTAACGAAGAGAATGATATATTTAAAGACAGGCGAGGAGATAGAGCTGCTCCGCGAGAACAACATCCTGGTGTCGAAGACACTGGCGGAAGTGGGTCGCCACATCCGGCCGGGTGTCACCACCAAGTTTTTGGACTCGGTTGCCGAGGATTTTATCCGCGCACACGGAGCAGTTCCCGCCTTCCTCGGGTATCAGGGATTTCCCGCTTCGTTGTGTATATCGGTAAACGAACAGGTAGTTCACGGTATCCCATCCTCGAAATGCGTCCTCAGAGAGGGCGACATCGTTTCGGTCGATTGCGGTACGTTTATGAAGGGGTTTGTTGGTGATTCGGCGTATACGTTCGCCGTTGGAGAGGTTGCCGGGGAAGTTAGGCAGCTGATGGAGGTCACCAAAGAGGCTCTTTATAAAGGTACGGCACAGGCTAAGGCCGGCAACCGCGTAGGCGACGTGTCGGCAGCCGTGCAAGAGTACGCCGAAAGTTTCGGCTACGGTGTGGTGCGGGAATTGGAAGGACATGGGTTGGGTCGGAAAATGCACGAAGACCCCGGTGTCCCCAATTACGGAGCACGCGGCAGGGGGCCGCTCCTCAAGGAAGGAATGGTCATCTGTATCGAGCCCATGATAAATATGGGTACCAAAGCGGTGGTTTTTGAAAGGGATGGCTGGACAGTCCGCACGCGCGACCATAAACCCGCGGCGCACTACGAGTTCGCCGTTGCGGTTCGTAAGGACGGGCCCGACGTGCTGACGGACTTTAGTATCATCGAACAGGCAATAAACAAGTAAGACTCTATGGCAAAACAGGCTGCTATTGAAAGGGACGGTACGATTATCGAAGCCTTGTCCAACGCGATGTTCCGCGTCGAGCTGGACAACGGCCACGTGCTCACCGCCCACATCTCGGGGAAGATGCGTATGCACTACATCAAGATCCTTCCCGGAGATAAGGTAAAAGTGGAGATGACGCCCTATGACCTGACGAAGGGGCGTATATCTTTCCGGTACAAATAACATTAGATTGCTTGAAAATCATGAAAGTAAAAGCATCCATCAAGAAAAGAAGCGAGGATTGCAAGATTGTGAAGCGTAAGGGGAAACTCTACGTCATTTGCAAGAAGAATCCCAAGTTTAAAATGCGCCAAGGGTAATGTTTAAACGGTTTAGTAAAAAAGAAAAAGATTTTATATGGCACGTATAGTCGGTGTAGATTTACCAAAAAATAAAAGGGGCGAGATCGGCCTGACCTATATCTACGGTATCGGTCGTTCGACGGCCCGCAAGATTCTCGAGGTCGCTGGCATCAGCTACGACCTCAAAGTCCAGGATTGGTCGGACGACCAGGTCGGTGCGATCCGTTCGACGATCGCTGACCTGGGTATCAAAGTCGAGGGCGAATGCCGTTCGGCCGTCCAGCTCAACATCAAGCGTCTGATGGATATCGGCTGCTACCGCGGCATCCGTCACCGCCTGGGTCTTCCCGTTCGCGGTCAGTCGACCAAGAACAACGCACGTACCCGTAAGGGCCGCAAGAAGACTGTCGCAAACAAGAAAAAGGCAACAAAGTAATCTTTAGAGAATTATGGCAAAGAAAACTGGAACAGTTAAGAAAAAGGTTGTTAAGGTCGGTGCCGTTGGCAATGCCTACGTTCACTCCACTTTCAACAACGTAATCATCACCATCACCAACGAGGTGGGTGACGTCATCAGCTGGTCGTCGGCCGGTAAGATGGGTTTCCGTGGTTCGAAGAAGAATACTCCGTATGCAGCACAGACCGCTTCGGCCGACTGCGCAAAGGTCGCTTACGACATGGGCCTGCGCAAGGTGAAAGTGTATGTCAAGGGCCCGGGCGCCGGACGTGAGTCGGCCGTGCGCACCATCCACGGCGCCGGTATCGAGGTGATGGAGATCATCGACGTTACGCCGCTGCCGCATAACGGTTGCCGTGCTCCTAACCGCCGCCGCGTATAATTTGCGTCGTGGTAAGGAATATTTCTAAGGTTTTAAAAAAGTCAAAACAATGGGAAAATACATAGGACCAAAATCGAAGATCGCCAGAAAGTTCGGCGAAGCTATTTACGGGGCGGACAAGGTGCTTGAGAAACGCAACTTTCCTCCCGGACAGCACGGTCTGGCGCGCAAGCGCAAGAAGGTGTCGGAGTACGGCACGCAGTTGAGCGAGAAGCAGAAGGCAAAGTATACGTACGGCCTGCTCGAAAAGCAGTTCGCACGCACCTACGACCAGGCTGCGCGTATGGGCGGTATCACGGGCGAGAACCTGCTGAAGCTGCTCGAATGCCGCCTGGACAATGTTGTTTACCGCTTGGGTATCGCCCCGACGCGTGCAGCTGCCCGCCAGCTCGTTTCGCACTGCCACATCTGCGTGAATGGCAGCGTCGTGAACATCCCCTCGTACTCGCTGCGTGCGGGTGACGTGGTGTCCGTTCGCGAGAAGTCGAAGAGCCTGGAAGTGATCTCGGCATCTCTGGCCGGCGGTTCGAAGAGCCGCTATGCTTGGCTTGAGTGGGACAATGCCTCGATGAGCGGCAAGTTCCTGCAGAAGCCTGAGCGCGAGGAGATCCCCGAGAACATCAAGGAGCAGCTCATCGTCGAGTTGTACTCGAAGTAGTAATCAAACAAACTGAATATATTATGGCAATATTAGCATTCCAGAAACCTGAAAAGGTTATTATGCTTGAATCCACTTCGTCGTTCGGGAAATTCGAATTCCGACCGCTGGAGCCCGGATTCGGTATGACTGTCGGTAACGCTTTGCGTCGTATTCTGCTCTCCTCGCTCGAGGGTTACGCGATCACGACTGTCAAGGTAGCCGGTGTCGACCACGAGTTTGCCGCTATCCCCGGCGTGATGGAGGATATGTTGAACATCATCCTCAATCTGAAGCAGGTTCGTTTTATCCGCACAGTCGATAATCAGGATGCCGAGAAGGTTTCCATTAACGTTGCGGGTGTGACGGAGCTGACTGCCGGATATATTTCAAATTACCTTTCGTTCTTCAAGGTGTTGAACCCCGATCTGGTGATCTGCCACCTCGCGCCCGGCACGAAGCTGCAGATGACCCTCACGATCGGTAAGGGGCGCGGTTACGTTTCGGCAGAGGAGAATACCCCCGCCGAGTGCGAGTTCGGCACCCTTCCGATCGACTCGATCTTCACGCCGATCAAGAACGTAAAGTATTCCATCGACAACTACCGTGTCGAGCAGAAGACCGACTACGAGAAGTTGAACCTGGAGATTACTACCGACGGGTCGATTCACCCCAAAGAGGCTCTGAAAGAGGCTGCAAAGATCCTTATCCAGCACTTCATGCTCTTCTCCGACGAGAAGATCACCGTCAACATGGAGGATACCAACGGTACCGAAGAGTTCGATGAGGATGTACTCCACATGCGCCAGCTGCTGAAGACCAAGCTTTCGGATCAGGATCTGAGCGTCCGTGCCCTGAACTGCCTGAAAGCCGCAGATGTGGACACCGTGGGAGACCTCGTGAAGCTCAACCGCAATGACCTGCTGAAGTTCCGCAACTTCGGTAAGAAATCGCTGACGGAGCTCGACGAGCTGCTGACCTCGCTCAACCTGAAGTTCGGTATGGACGTATCAATCTACAAACTTGACAAAGATTAATTATGAGACACAATAAGAATTTCAACCACCTTGGCCGCCAGGCAGGACACCGTAAAGCGTTGATGTCGAATATGGCTTCGTCGCTCATCCTGCACAAGCGTATCGAGACCACCGTTGCCAAAGCCAAGGCCGTTCGCCAGTTCATCGAACCGCTGGTGACCAAGTCGAAGGACGACTCGACGCACTCGCGCCGCATCGTCTTCTCGTACCTCAAGCAGAAAGAGGCCGTAACCGAGTTGTTCCGCACTATCGCTCCGAAGATCGCCGAGCGTCCGGGCGGCTATACTCGCATCCTGAAGACCGGCTTCCGCCTGGGCGATGCTGCCGACATGTGCATCATCGAGTTCGTTGACTTCAACGACGCTTACACGCTGGGCATCGCTCCCGCAGCAGCTGCCGAAGCCAAGCCCAAGACGCGCCGTTCGCGCAAGCCCGCAGCCAAGAAGACCGACGCGGTCGAGGAGGCTACGGTCGTGGAAGGCGAAGCCAAGAAGGCCGCACCGAAAAAGGCTGCCGCTCCGAAGGCTGCAAAACCCGCGGCTCCGAAGGCTGCCAAGGTTGCAGCCCCGAAGGTTGCCAAGAAAACCAACGTAGGCAAGAAGATGTAAATTCGCGTCTGCAGTCAGAAAAAGGGACGCCCCACATCGGGGGCGTCCCTTTTTTTTGTCCGGGATGCCGGGTCTTGCCGTGAGCCCTGCTTTTTGGCCGGGCATCGGTTGCTTGTTTGCCGGGGAGGGCGGTTGCCTGCCGGTTCGGACGGACGACCGGGGCTTTTCGATCCCGTAGTCGACCGGCATCTTTATGTTTTCGACCTTGGGTATCTGTGCCCGGAGGTGCGGGAGTACCGGGCGGAGCAGATAGACTTGGGCAAGGGTGCCCTTATCGGGACTTTCCGCTTTCATGTCCCTCTTCCGGCTTCGTGCGGGCCAATAGTTTTCAAGGAAAGTTTGAAAAAATCCCCGGAACTTGCAACGTTCCGGGGATTCGTTCTGTGTGTCGGAGTCGGTTTATTTTGCGAAGCCTTTGCCGATGCCGAGGAAATCTTCTGCCTTGAGGGCTGCGCCGCCGATCAGGCCGCCGTCGACGTCTTCCTTGGCGAAGAGCTCCGGTGCGTTCGAGGGCTTGCACGAACCACCGTAGAGGATGGCGGTATCCTGTGCTGCTGCGCCGAATTTGGCTGCCAGCACCTGGCGGATGTAAGCGTGGATTTCCTGTGCCTGCTCGGCCGAGGCGGTCTTGCCGGTGCCGATAGCCCATACGGGCTCGTATGCGATCACGAGGTTCTTGTACTCCTCTTCGGTGAGGTTGTAAACCACCTCCTCGATCTGGGCCTTCACCACGTCGAAGTGTTTGCCGGCCTCGCGCTCTTCGAGGTTCTCGCCTACGCAGTAGATCGGGGTCAGGCCGTTGGCGTAAGCCTGCGCCATCTTCTTGTTAAGCGTAGCGGAGGTTTCGCCGTAGTACTGGCGGCGCTCCGAGTGGCCGAGGATCACGTATTTGCAACCCAGCGCCGCGATCATCGATGCGGCGATCTCGCCCGTATAGGCGCCTTTGGCCTCCGTGGCGCAGTCCTGTGCCCCGAGGGCGATGTCCGAACCCTTGAGTGCTTCGGCGACCTGCGAAAGGTGCGTGAAGGGGGGGCACACGATGAAGTTGACGCACGAGCACACCTCGCCGCGGCCGGCTACGATGCCTTTGGCCAGTTCTACACCTTCGGCGGGAAGCGTATTCATCTTCCAGTTGCCGGCAACAATTTTCTTTCTCATTTTCTTAGGTTTTTATTGTTAAAATCCGAATTGTCACGTTATTCCTCGCACCATCTTTTGACCTCTTCGATCGAGGGGGCCTTCAGGCCGAGCTTGTTCTTTTTGTTGAAGCCGCACAGGTCGTTGAAGAACTTGCCCGGGGCGAGTTTCTTCAGTGCCTCGACCGTGATGTAACCCATTTTCTGGATGACGGGCACCCACTCTTCGGGGATGCCGGCGGCGGTGTATTTCTCCACGGGGTCGTTCACGACCTTTTTTTCGGGGCGCATCTGCGGGAAGAAGAGCACGTCCTGGATCGAAGCCTGGTCGGTCATGAACATCGTGAGGCGGTCGATGCCTATGCCCATGCCCGAGCACGACGGCATGCCGTATTCCAGTGCGCGTACGAAATCCATGTCGATGAACATGGCCTCGTCGTCGCCCTTTTCGCTCAGCCGCAGCTGCTCCTGGAAGCGTTCCAGCTGGTCGATCGGGTCGTTGAGCTCCGAGTAGGCGTTGCACAGCTCCTTGCCGTTCACGAACAGTTCGAAACGTTCCGTGAGGTCGGGGTTCGAGCGGTGACGCTTGCATAGCGGCGACATTTCGCGCGGGTAATCGCACACGAACGTGGGCTGGATCAACTCCTCCTCGCAGTACTGCCCGAAGATGGCGTCGATCAGCTTGCCCTTGCCCATCGTGTCGTCGATTTCGACGCCGAGGCGCTTGCAGGCTTCGCGGAGCTGCTCCTCGCTCTGCCCCGTGATGTCGTAGCCCGTTTTCTCGCGGATGGCGTCGGTCATCGTCAGGCGGCGGAACGGTGCCTTGAACGAGATCTGCTTGCCGTCGAGCGTCAGCTCCGTCGTGCCGTTCACGGCCACGGCCACCCGTTCGAGCATCTGCTCGGTGAACTCCATCATCCAGAGGTAGTCCTTGTAGGCCACGTAAATCTCCATGACGGTGAATTCGGGGTTGTGCGTGCGATCCATGCCCTCGTTGCGGAAATTCTTGCCAAACTCGTATACGCCGTCGAATCCGCCGACGATCAGTTTCTTGAGGTACAGCTCACTGGCGATGCGCAGGTACTGGTCGATGTCGAGCGCATTGTGGTGCGTGATGAACGGGCGTGCCGAGGCGCCGCCCGGAATCGGCTGCAGGATCGGGGTCTCCACCTCGACGTAGCCGCGCTCGTTGAAGAACTGGCGCATCGTGGCGACGATCTTGGCGCGCCGGACGAATACGTCGCGCACCTGCGGGTTCACCACCAGGTCGACGTAGCGCTGGCGGTAGCGGACTTCGGGGTCGGTGAAGGCGTCGAACGTCTGGCCGTCCTTGGCCTTGACGACGGGCAGCGGGCGGATCGACTTCGAGAGCACCGTGAACTTGCGGCAGTGCACCGACAGTTCGCCCGTGTTGGTGTGGAACGCGAAGCCCTCGACGCCGATGAAATCGCCGATGTCGAGCAGTTTCTTGAACACCGTGTTGTATAGCGTGGGGTCTCCTTCGGGGCAGACGTCGTCGCGGCGGATGTAGACCTGGATGCGGCCCGTGTGATCCTGCAATTCGAAGAACGAGGCGCTGCCCATGATGCGGCGCGACATGATGCGGCCTGCGATGCGGACGTCCTGGTAGTTGCCTCGGGCCTCGTCGTAGTTGTCGGCGATCTCCCGTGCCGTGGCCGTCACCTCATAGCGGGCGGCGGGATAGGGGTCGATGCCGAGCTCGCGCAGGGCTGCAAGCGACTGCCTCCGGAGCTGTTCCTGTTCACTGAGTTCGATACTCATATCCTGTGTTTTTGAATGTTTGGACTATTGACCGTGCAAAGTTAATAAATTCTGCGCAAATATGCTTCACCGGGGGTGGGTGAATCGTCTGTTCCGGCTCTGTGCCAGCCTGCGGTAGCCCCGCAGGGCGGCGTAGCCCAGTACGGAGCCCACGAGCGTGCCCCATACGAGATCCATCGGGAAATGCTTGCCCAGGTAGATGCGCGAATAGCAGATGACGACGGTGCAGACGACCATCAGGGCGGTGAACCACTTGCGGCGGATTGCGCCGCATGAAAGCACGGCCACCGCGACGATCGTGGCCGCGTGTGCCGAGACGGTGCCGTACATGCCGCTTACGGCCTCGGGCGGGACGTGTACCGCCCAGTCGTGCGGCACTGCCGCACTGCGAAGGGCGCGCAGCGAGTCGGGCGTGATCTCCAGCCCTTCGAGCGTGGGGGTGAACATCGGCCGCGGCCGCGGTTCGAGCTGCGGCAACAAGTCGCCCAGCAGGCCGTTGTGCTTGAAGATGCCCGAGACTATGTCCGACAGCCCCAGGGCGAGGAGCATCAGCACCAGGAAAACCGACATGCCCCGCCAGCCGCTGCGGCGCCATACCAGCCACAGGATCAATGCATAGAGCGGCAGCCACATCGCCGTGCCCGAGACGGTGAGCATTACGCGGTCGAACAGGGGGCCGCCGTCGAAATTGAGGGCCATGAACAGGCCGTGGTCGAAAGTATACATGGGTCGATGGATTTGTCGTAAATGGCTGTGGGTTGTTTTTGCCGCATTGCGGGAAGCCCTCTCTCGGCAGGGGCTTGGGGTGGGGTCAGACTTGCAAACACGGCCGTCGGCCGCGGGAAGAACATACCGGGATGCAAGGCGGCCGTCATACGCATTTTAAAACTGAAAGTATATGAACGGTTGTATGTCGCTCGATTTGATCTGCATCACGCACCAGATCATCGCGGCGGCCATCACGATCTGCAACACCAGCGGGGCGTTGGCTACCAGGCGCTGTGCCGCGCGGTCGACGCAGCCCGGCATGAGGTGGAGCAGGTAGCCCGCACCGATCAGGGCGAAGACACCCGCGTAGCCCGCGATGACCTGCGGGATCATCGGGACGTTGAAGTTGGAGAAGATCTGGTGCAGCATCAGTTCGACGGTCTGCATCGACTCGGCGCGGAACATCAGCCAGCCCAGGCAGACGAGGTTGAACGTGAAGAAGACGCCCGCCGCACGGCTCCACCAGTGCATCTGCGCCCCGGTGGCCTTGGCCCCCGGGACGACGGCCATCCACAGTTTATGCAGCGCCAGCGCTACGCCATGCAGCGTGCCCCAGAGGATGAAACGGATCGCCGCACCGTGCCACAACCCACCCAGCACCATCGTGACGAGCAGGTTGCCGTAGGTGCGCAGTTTGCCTTTGCGGTTGCCGCCCAGCGAGATGTAGAGGTAATCGCGCAGCCACGAGGAGAGCGAGATATGCCACCTGCGCCAGAATTCGGTGATGGTGGCCGACTTGTACGGGGCGTCGAAGTTCTTGGGAAAGCGGAAGCCCAGCAGCAGGGCGATGCCGATCGCCATGTCGGAATAGCCCGAGAAATCGCAGTAGATCTGCAAGGCATAGCCGTAGATGCCCGCCAGGCACTCGAAGCCCGAATAGAGCAGCGGCTCGTCGAAGATGCGGTCGACGAAATTGAGCGAGATGTAGTCCGAAATGATCGCCTTTTTGAAGAGTCCCGTAAGGATCAGGAAGACTCCCGTGCCGAACATTTCGCGCGTCACGACGACCGGGTTGCGGCGGATCTGGGGGATGAAGTCCCGGGCCCGGACGATCGGGCCTGCGACCAGCTGGGGGAAGAACGAGAGATAGAACAGGTAGTCGCACCAGTTGCCGAGCGGTTTGAGCTGCCCGCGGTAGATGTCGATCGTGTAGCTCATCGACTGGAACACGAAGAACGAGATGCCGACCGGCAGGAAGATGTTCTGGAATTGGAGGAACCCCTGCCCGAACATCTGGTTGGCGATGTCGACCAGGAAGTTGGTGTATTTGAAATATCCCAGCATCCCGAGGTTCACCATGACGCTCAGTACGACGAGCCACCGTTTCGCGGCGCGGCTCCGCACGCGGTAGATGCCCTGCGCTATGAGGAAGTCGCTCGTGGCGGCGAAGATGAGCAGCAGGAAATAGATGCCGCTCGATTTGTAGTAGAAATAGAGCGAAAAGAGGATGACATAGACGATGCGGGCCATCGGCGCACGGCGGAAGGCATTGTATATGAGCATGAACCCGGCGAAGAGGAACAGGAACAACCCGCTGCTGAAAATCAGCGGCGAAGAGGCGTCGTACGAGAGCAGCGCCTGCAGTTTTTCCATGATGCCGTCCGTTGCGGGGAGTGTCATTTCCGGGGTGCGTTGAGGTTTTCGATTGCACGGACGGGCAGCATCTCCCGGTCGATCTTCAGCAGCCTGGTGCTGTCGAGTACGGCCTGCTCGGCCTGGCGGCGGATGCGTGCGGCTTCAGCGGCGGCATGGGCTTCGTACGTCCCGGCGTTGATCGCATCGACGAGCGACCAGGCCACGCGGCGCCCGCCGGCGTAGTTGATGTGCGTGTAGTCCTTGCCGGCCCAGCCGTTGGCGACGAACTGTTCCATGCCGCCCAGCGAACGCATGGCATCGCACGTGGGCCAGAATGCCGCGCCCGTGTTTTCCGCAGCCCCGCGCTGGTAGTCGAGCATGTAGGGGATGGCATCCATGGGTTCGAAGCCTGCGTCGGTCTTCACCGAACGGTCGCTCACGCCCAGTACCAGCACGGCCGCCGTGGGGAAGCACTGCTGCACGTAGACGACCATTTTCTCGATCTGTCGGGCGTAGTTGGTGTAGTTGTGTACCCCCGTCTGCATGATGTTGAGCCCGTATTGCAGGATTACCAGGTCGTAACCCGCGTGGGCGTTGATCTGCGCATTGACCGACGGGTTTGTCCAGAACATCGCCTGCCCGTTGTTGCTGCGCACCGAGTAGTTGTCGACCACGACGCCGTCGGCTTCGAAGACGGCGCCGTAGCCGATGAACCCTTCCGTCCCGGAGTTCACCTTGAATGCCAGCGAACGGATATGGGGCGCCGTGACCGTGACCTGCCGGACGGCGGCGGCTCCTTCGACCTCGAATTCGCGGCGGAGCGAATCGTTGAGCGTCAGTTCGATGCGGCTGTCGCCGGGGCTGATGAAGAACACCCGTGCCGCGGTGCAGGAGTCGAGCCGCTGCCGGTAGTCGGTGTTTTCCCACCGCGTGGAGGCGCCCTCCGAGGGCTGGCACACCCAGCCCGAGACGAAGAAGTGCCCGCGCAGGTTCTGGGGCGCCGCTTTGCGCTGCATGATGTTGTATGCCGTCCAGCCTTTCGACTGGGTTTTGATCGTGCGCCGGAAGGCCGTCAGGGGCGATGCCATCGGGGCGAAGCCCGCGCCGCCCCCGCCGTAGGCCTGTTGCAGTTTCTCGCGCAGGTCGGCCGTGAGGATGTCGCCTTCGATGAACGAGTCGCCCAGTACGGCGATGCGCACCGGACGGCGGGCATAGAGCAGCGTGTCGTAGAATGCCCTGAGACGTCCCGAATCGGCCGGGGCGAACTGCTCGATCGCCACGAGCGCCGGGTTGAGCCGCACCGTGTCGGGGACTACCGCCCTGCGGCCGGAGCTGTCCTGTCGCAGCAGCCATTCGAAGGTGGTTTGCACGGGGCGGGGCGCTGTGTCCGCTTCGATGCGCTCGGCCTCGATGCGCCGGGCGACCTGTGCCATGTCGACGTGGAAATCGTCCTCGTCGAAGAGCGCCGGTTCGGCGGCTTCCGCCGCGGCGTCCTCGAACGACAGGATGTCCGACAGGATGTTGGCCCGGCGGAGCTTGACGCCGCCGAGGCTTTGCGGGGGGATAAAACTCACGGCCCCAAGCACTGCGATCAGCGCCAGGGCCGCGATCCATCCCCGGTGGGAGTAGTCTTTTTCGGGGGTATTCATCGGCCGTTTAGTCGCGTCGTCCGAGGATCAGGAAGACGTAGTAAAGCACCGAGGCGATGGCGCTGAGGGCTGCTACGAGGTAGGTGCGCGCTGCCCACGAGAGGGCTTCCCGGGCTTGTGCGAGCTGTGCGCCCTGCATCGTGCGGCTGACCTGCAGCCATTCCAGCGCGCGTGCCGAGGCGTTGTATTCGACGGGAAGCGTCACCAGCGAGAAGACCGCCGACATGGCGATCAGCCCCACGCCGATCCAGCACAGCAGTTCGTTCTGCGTCGTGGCGAGGATCACCAGTCCGAGGATGATGACCCACGTGGCGGCGGTCGAGGAGAACTGCACGATGGGTACCAGCTGCGAGCGCAGCGTCAGGGGGGCGTAGCCCCGGGCATGTTGCACGGCGTGCCCGCACTCGTGCGCCGCCACGGCTGCCGCTGCGACGCTCGTCGACGAATAGACGCTGTCGCTCAGGTTGACGGTCATCGTCTGCGGGTTGAAGTGGTCGGTCAGGTTGCCGCCCACGTGCGTCACTTTGACGTTATGGATGTTGTTGTCGCGGAGCATCTTCTCGGCCACCTCGGCGCCCGTGAGGCCGCCGGGGAACTGCACCTTCGAATATTTGCGGAATACCGATTGCAGGCGTGCCTGCACGGCGTAGCCGGCGATACCGATGACGATGATCAGGACGAACATTCCCATCGTCGCCGCCGAATAGTGTGCCGCACCGGAGGCCGGTTCGGCGTAGTATCCTGCCTGGAGCAGGGTGAAAAGCATGTGTGTCATAGTCATTTAGTTTTTTCTGTGTGTGTAATATGCGCCCGCCTGCTGCGAGGGCATCAGTACCATTTCATTAACGGTCATATGGGCCGGTAATTGTGCCGCCCATGCGATCGCCTCGGCGATGTCATCGCCGGTGAGCGGCTCGACGCCGTCGTAAACCCGGTCGGCGCGCTCCTTGTCGCCGTGGAAGCGCACCTCGGAGAACTCTGTCTCGACCATGCCTGGACGGATCTCCGTCACCTTGATGCCGCTGGCGAGCAGGTCGGCGCGCATGGCCTGCGAGATGGCGTGCACGGCGTGCTTCGAAGCGCAGTATACGGCGCCGTTCTCGTAGGGTTCCGTGCCGGCGATCGACCCGATGTTGAAGACGTGCCCGCCGCCTGCGGCCACCATCTTGGGGGTGATGACGCGCGTGACATAGAGCAGCCCCTTGACGTTGGTGTCGATCATGGCGTCCCAGTCGGCCGTGTCCCCCTTGTCGATGTGTTCGAGCCCGGCCGCAAGCCCGGCGTTGTTGACCAGCAGGTCGACGCGCCCGAGCGGTTCGAGATTGCGGCGCACGGCCTCTTCGCTGCGGACGTCGAACGTGAGCGTCGTGCAGCGGCCGCCTGCCGCCTCGATTTCGCGGCGGAGCGATTCGAGCCTTTCGCTACGCCGTCCCGTCGCTATGATGTCGTAGCCTTCCGCCGCGAGCCGGAGCGCCGTGGCGCGTCCGATGCCCGATGTGGCCCCTGTGACCAAAGCCTGTTTTTTCATCCGAATAACGTGAATATGTTTGTGTCGCCCCATGTCGGAAGCCGTCCCTCGGGGGGCGGTTTGCCCCCGGCTGTTTCCGGAACTGCAGGGTTTCGTGTCCGTACCCCCCCCCGGATCCCGCCTGCACGAAGCGGAGCTTCCAATTTAATTGGGTTATTTCGGACAAAAATACGAAATAATTGTGTTTCTTTGCATAAATTTTCCAGCAAAATCAGCAGCCGTGAACCTCGCCTTTTTCATCGCCCGCCGGACGGCGCAGCACACCCCGGATAACAAACCCGGGGTGATGGAGCGTATCGCCGTGATTTCCGTGGCGTTGAGCGTGGCGGTAATGATCCTGGCCATGGCCGTGATCATGGGGTTCAAGCACGAGGTGGCACGCAAGGTAACGGCCTTTGTGGCGCATGCCGTCGTGACCGACGTGCGGGGTGTCGGGACGCTCGATTCGGAGCCCGTGCACCGCAGCGCCCGCACCGAAGGGCTGATCCGCTCGACCCGGGGATTCGCTTCGATGGCTCCGTACGCCGTCAAGGGCGGCATCGTCCGTACGGCCGACGCCGTGGGAGAGGTGATGCTCAAGGGGGTGGATACGGCCTACGACTGGTCGGCCTTCCGCGGATGGCTCGTCGACGGGGATTTGCCCCGCGTGGGGGATTCGATCCGCACGAAGGACATCCTGCTTTCGCGCAGCCTGGCCGACCGGCTGATGCTCGGCGTGGGCGACCGCGTGGAGATGCTCTTCGTCGAGGCCGGCGACACGCCGCGCCGCGACCGGTTCAAGGTGGCGGGGATTTACTCGTCGGGGATGGACGAGATGGACAACACGGTCATCCTGACCGATCTGCGCAACGTGCAGCGCCTCTCGGACTGGGCGCCGGACGAGATTTCGGGATACGAGGTCTTTACCGACGACCTGGCCGGGGCGGACGATTTCGCCCGCAGGCTGGGGCATACGCTCCTCTACGACGAGGACGACGCCACGGCGAACCTGGCCGTCACGAGCGTGACGGAACTTTATGCCAGCATCTTCGACTGGCTCAAGGCGCACGACGTGAATGCCGCCGTGATAATCGTCATCATGCTCGTGGTGGCTTTTTTCAACATGACCTCGGCGCTGCTGATCCTCGTGCTCGAACGCACGCGGATGATCGGCCTGCTCAAGGCCTTCGGCATGCGCAACGGCCAGCTGCGGCAGGTGTTCCTGTGGCGGGCGTCGTTCATCACCCTGCGCGGCCTGGCGTGGGGGAATGCCGTGGGGCTGGGGCTGTGCTTCGTGCAGCGGTATTTCCATGTCGTGCGGCTCAGTTCCGAGGGGTACCTGCTCTCCGAAGTCCCTATTTCGCTGGGGTGGGGCTGGTGGCTGGCGCTGAATGCCGGTGCCGTGGCGGCGATCGTCGCGCTGCTCGTGGTGCCGACCTATATAGTATCGACCGTGAAACCCGACGAATCAATCCGTTACGAATGACCGTGAAACCCTATAACACCGGACAGACCAAGAAGGAGGAGGTGCGCGAAATGTTCGACAACTTAGCACCCAAATACGACCTGCTGAACCATACGCTCTCGATGAACATCGACCGCATCTGGCGCCGCCGCGTGGTGCGCATCGTGCGCCGCAGCCGCCCGCACCGTATCCTGGACGTGGCGACCGGTACGGGCGACCTGGCGATCGAGATGGCACGCCGCATACGGGACGTGCATGTGCTGGGCGTCGACCTCTCGGAAAAGATGCTCGACGTGGCGCGCTGCAAGGTCGCCGCCCGCGGCCTCGACGAGCGGGTCGTGCTCGATGTGGGCGACGCGGAGCACCTGCGAGTCTCGGACGCTTCGGTCGACGTGGTGACCGTAGCGTTCGGCGTGCGCAACTTCGGCGACCTGGAGGCCGGCCTGCGCGAGATGGCCCGCACAATAAAACCCGGGGGCAAGGTCGTTATACTGGAGTTCTCGCGTCCCCGCAACCGGCTGTTCCGGGTGCTGTACGAGTTCTATACCTATAAGATACTGCCGCGCATCGGCGGCATGGTGTCGAAGGATAAGCGTGCCTACGAATACCTGCCTGCCTCGGTCGGGGAGTTCCCTGCGCCCGCGGAGTTCATGTCCATGATGGAGCGGGCGGGGTTCCGCGGCTGCCGGGCCCGGAGCCAGAGTTTCGGGATCGCGCAGATATATACCGGCCAGCGATGAGGAAATGGTTATACTGCATATTGCTCACGGCGATGGTGCTGCCGATGGTTTCGTGCCGCCGGGCGGTCGAGAAGGCCCGGCGCAATATCCGTCTGGAAGCGGTCGAAAAGGTCGAACGCAAGGGGATGGGCGGCGCCGAGGCCGTAGTGCGCGTGAAGAACGGCACGGGGTACAAACTGGTGCTGGAGCGTGCGAAGGTCGATCTCTTCTACGCCGGGAGCCGCGTGATGAGCATCACCCTCCACGGCCGTGTCGAGGTGCCGCGCCGGACGACCGGCAGTTTCACGTCGCTGTGGCGCGTGAGGACTACCGACCCGATGGCCTATTACGTGATGGTGAAAAAAATCCGCGAGGACGATATTTCGCAGGTCGCCGTTTCGTTTGCGGTCGAGGGGCGCGGGGGGCCGGCTTCGGTAAAAAATTCGGAAGAGATGGTGCCGTTGTCGGAATTTTTGAATATCTTTGGGCTGTCCTTGCAGGACGTGAAAAACTATCTGGACGAGTAATGCGCAGACTGACGACTTTCATAGCGGTGATTTTCGCCGCAGCGGCTTTCGCTCCGCTGCGGGCGCAGTCGCTCGATGCCTTCAAGGAGCGCCTGGCCGCCCCGGTGGTCTCCGACGCTGCGTTCGGCACGGCCAGGGTCACCGTCACCGAGTACGGCGATGCGGAGAAGGCCGTCGACGACGCTTCGCGCGTGGGGCAGCGCCTGCGGCTGCGCGGTTACAGGGTCTGCATCTTCTTCGATAACGGGCAGGATGCCCGCGCCGGGGCCTTTGCCGCGGAAGCCCTCTTCAAGGAGACCTATCCCGGGATCATGGTATACCCGGTGTACGAGAATCCCTATTTCAAGGTCGCGGTGGGAAACTGCCTGACGGCCGAGGAGGCCATCATCCTGAAAGGCAAGATAGCATCGACTTTCCCCAAGGCCTTCGTCAAGAGCGAGGAGTTCTCCATGGCAGACCTTTTGAACTGAAAAGTTGAATTCCCTTCTTCGTTTTCTGCGCCTGGCATAGTCTGCAGGCAGCCGCTGTCCCGGCTTGTCGAAAACATGCGAACACCTTGAAAATATTGAAATTTTTTATTTGCAATATTCTTGCGAATATATATCTTTGCGACGTTACGGAATAACTAATTATTAAACCTTTGACGCTATGAAAAAGATCTTTTCCTTTATTGTCGTAATGGCTGCCGTTGCAATGGTAAGCTGCTGCGGTAATTCGAACAAGAAGGCTGCCCAGGGCGAGGCTGCCGCCGTTGCGACCGAAGCTTCGGCTTGTGCCGGCTGCGACGCGAAGTGCGATGCCGAGGCATGTGACTCGTCCAAATCCTGCTGTGCCGAGAAGTGCGATTCGACCAAGTCGTGCTGCGCCGAGAAAGCCGAAGGAGCGTGCTGCAACAAATAATTTTGTCGGGCATGAGAGTGAGGGAGATTCTTGCGGGAATCCCCTTTTTTTGTGCCCGGTTTTCCCGTCCCGGCCGGAACCCTGCGAAAGGACGGCAGTGCCTTGCAACCGCTTCTGACGACAGGCGGCTGCGGCTTGTTTATTATTTCTGACATGGGATCGTGTTTTTTCATAATTATGGTTATATTTGTGTAATTTTGATTTTTACGGGTTTTAATTGTGCGTCGGCTTAATCTCAAATTTAGAATTATGAAAAAACTGATCGGCATCGTCGCCGCGCTGGCGGTGTTTTTCGCCCAACAGGCGTGCAGCGAGGGCGACGACCCCGCTCCCGGAATACGGTTATCTACGGAAACCCTTGATTTCCCGGCCGGGAAATCGACCCTCGACCTGGTGGTTTCCAGCCCGCAGCAATGGCGCCTCCGGGTCAGTGCCGAGTGGTGCTACGTGCTGGGCGCGGATGTCCTGAACGAGCCGTGCGAGGGAAAGACCTTCAGGGTCGGCGTGGATGGCAACAACGCCCTCAAGGGGCGCGAGGCGCTAATCACGTTGACGGGGGCGGACGGGACGGTGAAAACCGTTACGGTGACGCAGGGGGCCGCGGAAGAACTCTCGCCCGTCATCAAGTCGTTCCGGTTCCTGACGGCGGCGAATGCGGCGAAATTGCCGCAGGATGTGGTGCTGGAGGTCGGTGACGGCATTATTTCCGGCAGGACTTCATTCGTGGTGGAGAACAAGGTGCTCGTCCCCGAGTTCGAATTCGAAGGCGAGGGGGTTTATATGGGGTCGCAGGAGATCGCCAGCGGAGAAACCGAGGTGGATTTTTCGGGCCCGGTCGTGCTGACGGTCAGGAACAAAGGCGGCGAGGAGCGGGAATACAGGGTCAGCCTGGTCAGCTTCACGGGGCTGCCCGTGGTTTATATCGACACCGGCGGAATACCGGTCGTCTCGAAGGAGGAATATGTGGCCGCGTCGCTTAAAGTCGTGGATAACAACGGGCTCCGTCCGCCGGGCGTTTTCAGGGGCGATGTCAATATCAAAGGGCGCGGGAACAGTACGTGGGGCATGCCGAAGAAACCTTACCGGCTGAAATTCGACAAGAAACAGTCCCTGTTGGGCGAACCCAAGGACAAGTCGTGGGTGCTGCTGGCCAACTATATGGACAACGCCTGCGGGATACGCAATGCGACGGCCTATGCGATCGGCCGCCTGAGCTGTCTGGAGTTTACGCCGACGACCCATTTCGTCGATGTTTTCCTCAATGACCGTTACAACGGCACCTACCAGCTTTGCGAGCACATGAAGATCTCCGAAGACCGGGTGAACGTGACCGACGAGGGATACCTGCTCGAGGCCGACCAGCTCGACCGCCTGGATCCGGACGACGTTTATTTCCGCACGGAGCGTATCCTGATGAATATCAAAGACCCCGATGTGGAGCCCGGGAGCCCGCAATACGAATGGATCAGGAATTACGTCAACGAAGCGGAGAATGCCCTCTACGGTGCGGATTTCGCCGATCCCGAAACGGGGTATGCCAAGTACCTGAACGTCGATACGTATGTGGACTGGTACGTGATCAGCGAGATCACCAAGACCAACGACGCGTCGCTCTATACGAGCTGCTATATGAATATCGCGCCCGGCGGGAAGCTGAACATGGGGCCGATCTGGGATTTCGACATCTGCATGGGCAATACGAAGTGGAACGGTACGGACGGGCGCGGCCCCGAAGGGTACTGGAACCGCGAATCGCCGTGGTTCGAGCGGATGCTGCAGGATCCGGCCTTCGTGCGGAAAGTCAAGGAACGCATCGGCTATTTCAAGTCCAACCTCGCCGTCATCCTGGCGCAGGTGGACGGCGAGGCCGCCTATGCCGAGGCTTCGGTCGTCGAAGATAACCGGCTGTGGCATAACCTGAAACCGGAGGGAGCGGCGGACAGCGAGGTGAAAACCGCGTTCCGGCAGGAGGTTCGGGCGATGAAGGAGTGGCTGACGGCGCGCCTCGACTGGCTCGACCGGGCCTCTTTCCAGGATTAGGGCAACGGACAGGGCGGCACAGGATGCCGCCCTGTTTTTCCCGGGGCATCCCGGCTGCGGATTGCTGCCTGTGGAGCTCCTCCCCTCCCGATGCGCAGGGTGCGATATGCCGGGCGCATTCCGGGCGGGGAATCCCCTCCGGCAGGGAACATGCAGCGGTGTAAGTTATGCCAAAAAAAAAACTATCTTTGCATGGACACAAACATTACCACTATGAACGTATTGCTTATAAACGGCAGCCCCCACAGGGAGGGGAACACTTTTATCGCCTTGTCCGAGGTTGCCCGGACGCTCGAAGCCCAAGGCATCGGGACGGAGATCGTCCACATCGGGACGAGGGCCATGCAGGGTTGTATCGCCTGCGGGAAATGTGCGGAACTGGGGCATTGCGTCTTTTCCGATGCCGTGTATACCGCCGTGCGGGAGAAGCTTGCCGAGGCCGACGGCCTTGTGGTCGGCTCGCCGGTCTATTATGCTGGGCCGAACGGTTCGCTTTGCGCGCTGCTCGACCGCGTGTTTTATTCGTGCGGCCGCGATCTGGCCTACAAGCCTGCCGCTGCCGTGGCTGTCTGCCGCCGTGGCGGGGCGAGCGCGACGTTCGACCGCCTGAACAAGTATTTTACGATTTCGAATATGCCCGTCGTGCCGTCGCAGTATTGGAACAGCGTACACGGACGGGTGCCGGGCGAGGCGCACGAAGATGCCGAAGGCTTGCAGACGATGCGGGTGCTGGCGAGGAACATGGCGCAACTGCTGAAGGCCGGCGTCGGCCCCCGTCTGGCCCCGGAACCCGAAGAACGGGTGTGGACGCATTTCATCCGCTGACCGCCGCGGGGCTGGATTTCAGGATGGAGCAGAGTGCACAGAAAAGGGAATTGGCAACGACCGTTAGTCGTTGCCAATTCCCTTTTTTATGATATAGTTGTCGAGGATTTCCTGGCCGGCAATGTCGGCTCCCATCTGCTAATAGGCGGTTATGACCCGGCTCGTTTCGCTCGTCGTCGTACCTCCGGCACCCGTGGCTCGGCACTTTACGTAATAGGTCGTCCCGGCTTTCAGTCCGCTGATCGTCGCTTTGATGAGGGTGCCGTTTACCGAGGCGTTCTTACCCGTTGTGGGGTTGGAGGAGGTGCCGTAATATATCTTGGCGTCCGAAACCTTCGCTTCATCCTTGTTGTAAATCTTATAGGTTACGGTTACCGAGGTTTTGGTCGCCGTAAAATCGTAAAACCCGATATCGGGCTTTTCTGCCGGGGAGCCCGGATCCGATCCGCTTCCGGAAGTTGACACATAATAGAAATAGTTGCTATGCGTGTCGTAGTCGGCTATCATTACCAGTTCCGAGTCCGTCATTTTTCCGATGCGGCTGTGTCCGAAGCCGAAGGCCATGCTGTATGCTCCGTTCGTCTTGGGGTCTCCCGTGTCCCATTGGCAACGGATCATTTCCCCGTCGATCCACCACCAGCCTGAATGGGTGTTGTTCAGGTACAGGTAGTGCCATGCACGGTCGGTTTCGCCCGAAAATGTTATTGTATTCAATACGTAGGGGTTATTCAGAACTTTTTCAGTGCCGTCTTCTACTTTGGTTTCCCTGGCCAGTTTCCAATGTGTGTCCAGGAGTTGCCGTTCGAGTTCCTGGCCGGTTGCCTGCGGCCCATTGCCGCTTTCTCCACCTTCGTCGCTGCTGCACGATACAAGCATGACGTATCCGATTACCAATATGGATCTGGCAATATTGATTAGTTTCATCGGTTCCGTTTGTTTATGATTTCCGGGGTGTTTGAGTCGTTGGGATTTCGGCTTTCGATAAATTGTTACATTGTTTCGGAGCTTCGACCCGGGATTATTCCCCTGCCGCTTCCGGGGGCGGCAGGGGATGAGGCCAAACATCCGGCTGTTGTCGTACGTATCAGAAATAGTAATTGAATGCGATCGTCGCACCGACGTTCAGGCCGAGCGAGAAGTCCCGGTTGGATACTTTGTTGTCGCCGTCTTGTTTGATGACGGTAGTCTGATAGCCCAGATCGCCTGCGTTGAACATGATGCCGATGCGGTCGGCCGGTCGGAATTCGAAGTTGAGAGCTGAAATTCCGACCCGGAACCGCGACGCGTCTTCTTCGGAGACCTCTTTACTGGTGAGTTCCGATTTGTTTTTGCCAAAGCCAAAGCCGATGTAGAAGCGGGGTACATAGTAGAATTTCTTGCCCAGTGGAATGTAATAGCTGGCCACCGGTTGGAAATAGAACAATCCCTTCTTGTCGAAGAGTTGTTCGTCGTCGCCACCGGTTCGTCCGTTCGGGTCTTTTTCGAGCGAGTAACCGATTCCCAAACCTACGGAGAGCTTGTTGATCACGAAATAGTGGAACTGGGGTGCGAATTCGAAGCTTCGAGAGCCTTTCGTTGTTTCCGAAGTGGAGGAAACGGTGGTTTTCGTACTGGACGAACTCCACGAAAGCGATCCGGAAACGAGCATGTCGCCGCGTTCTTGTGCACATAGTGTCGATGCCATTCCCACCAGTGCGAAACAAAGAAATAGTTTTTTCATAATAAACTGAATTTAGGTAGATAATGGATGTTTTTGTTTGCGATGCTAATATATTGTTTATCCGTTCGTTTGGAACGGAGGGTTTTCTGTTCATTTCAGGTTGCCGTATGTTTTTTGTGCGGGAACGACGTCGGACGGATCGGTAGTCTGACAGGTCTGAAATGAAAAATCGCCTCTATTACAGATGATAGAAATCTGTAATAGAGGCGATTTTATAAAAGCACAGACTTGCCGGTCGGTCTTTGTCTGTCGATCCTGCGGTCAGGCGGATCATCCTGCGGAGAGGAGGGGATTCGAACCCCTGAAACCCTTTAGGGGTTTACTCGCTTTCCAGGCGGGCCAGTTCAACCACTCCTGCACCTCTCCTTTCGGTTCGCAAAGGTAATAATTATTTTCAGATTTTACCAAAAATTGCCGTTTTTCCTTCGGCGGGACGGGCGGCCTGTCCCTGGGTGGGTGCAATGCGGCGGTTTGCCCGCAGCCGGCCGGGTTATTGCTGCCAGACGGTCTGGAGCAGTATCCAGAATGAAAACCGGAGGAAGGAGCCGGCCAGCGCCAGGAGTGCCGTCGTCCGGGGGCGTACCTTGTATACCCCCAGGGCGATCATGCAGACCATGCCGATGAAGGGGGCCCAAAAGACCATCGCAAGCCATACGCCGTATTTGTCGACCCGTTCCTGCTGCCTGCGGAGCGTGTCGGGCTTTATCCTGAACCATTTTTCGAGCCATTCCCACTTGGCATACCATCCGAGCCAGTAGGAAGTCATCGCTCCCAGCCAATTTCCGACGGCCGCCACGGGCAGGCATATCAGGGGGGCGGCTTTTGCCGCGAGCATCCCGACAAGCAGTATGTCCGAGCTGAGCGGCAGCACCGTGCCGGCCAGGAAGGTGCCGAGAAACAGCCCCAGGTATCCTAAGTTGAGCAGCCAGTCCATAACCGTGTTTGCGAGGTTCCGTTCTTTATCCCCGGCAAAGATCGTCATTTTAAACCGTATCTGCAATATTTATCCGGGCAGGGTTCGTCAGGGCCGGGTGAATGAAAACGGGACTGCCTAAAACATGTTAGGCAGTCCCTTGCGACACACTATCGAAGAACAAATTGCATTGTTAGCGATTGTCCTGCGATTTTTTCGTGTACTGGTTATGGCCTTCGGGATTGTTGCTGCGCGAAGTGCGCCCTGAACCGGACGACTGGCTGCTTGCGGTTCCCCGGCTCGCCGAGCTGGTGCGCGAAGTGGTCGTACGCGACGACTTTTCCGCCGATTTGCTTTGTCCGGACTGTGTATGGCCGGAGGTTTTGTTGTTAGACTCTTTCATGACTTTTAAAGAATTAAGTGAGACATAAATGCTGCCCGCCAGCCGAAGGGCCGAAGCCATGCGGTTGAAAGCCAGCCTGTACCGCATCTCCCCGCCGGGATGTACGGTATAGCTGACAACACAAAATAGATACCGAATATTTACGGAATATTTACCGGAGCCCGAAGTGGATGATGCTCAGCCGGGAAATGCTATGCGAATCAATCCTTTTTTCGTACCCAAACGGCTAATTTGCCTCCGTGTACTTTGAAAAGGGCCTTCCCGTCGTCGCCGATGGTCAGTTCGTCGTCGTAGCTTCCGGTGATCTCATGCCACGTTTCGTTGGCATGCATTACGCCTACGGACATCACTTTTTCGCCGTCCTCGCCGTTGGAAAGGAGCAGTGCCAGGCCGGAATCCGGATGTTGTGCGTCGCCCGAGCGGGTGAAACCTACCGTATTGGGATGGTCGAAATAATCCGTCTGTTCGCCGAAGGCGCGGGAGCGACGGGCATCGAGCAGAATATCGAGGATGGGACGGTGGGGCGACCCTTCGCCTTTCATGCTGTAATAATCGCCGTAGAAGACGCAGGGGTACCCCTCTTTCATCAGCAGGATCAGTCCGTACGCCAGCGGTTTGAACCACGATTTGACCTGCGATTCGAGCGAGCTGCCGCGCTGCGAGTCGTGGTTGTCCACGAACGTCACGGCCAGCGTGGGGTATTTCTGCACGAGCGTGTCGTCGAGCAGCGTCCGCATGTCGAAGTCGAGGCCCTGCTGCGATGCCGTGAAAAGTTTGAAGTGAAGCGGCGCGTCGAACAGGTCGATCTGGTGGTCTACGGCGTCGAGGTAGGCCTCCAGCGACTCGAAATCGCCGCTCCAGTACTCACCGACGGCGTAGAACTCTTTGCCCCGCGAAGCCCGGACGTTGTGCATGAAGTCGGCGATGAAGGCATTCTTGATGTGTTTGAGCGCGTCGAGGCGCATGCCGTCCGCGTCGAGCGTTTGGGCGATCCATACGCCCCAGCGTTTCATTTCTTCGGTCACTTCGGGATGGTCGAAGTCCACGTCGTTGAAGATCAGGAAATCGTAGTTCCCGTTCTCGCCGTCGACGCCTTCGCTCCACTTCTTGCCTTCGCCCTGGATGAGGTAGATGGCCCGTTTGCCGGTCTCGTAAACCTGGTCGGTTCCCGAGAAGTGGTACCAGTGCCATTTGAAGGGAGAATATTTGTCGCCGCGTCCCGGAAAGGAGTATCCCGTCCACCCCTCGACTTCGACGGGCGCGCCGATCACCTGCTCGCGGTTCTCGGGATCAACCTCGCAGGCCATGAATTTCTCGGTATAGTCGGCACCTGTCTTCTGGTTCATCACCGTGTCGAGGTAGACTGCTATCCCGTTCTCGTGGAGCGCCGCGACCGCTTCTTCCAGTTCGTGCCGCGTGCCGTACTTGGTGCGGACAGTCCCTTTCTGGTCGAACTCCCCCAAATCGTACAGGTCGTACACGGCGTATCCCTCGTCCTGTTGTTCGTCGGCCTTGTAGGCCGGCGGTATCCAGACCGACGTGATGCCGATGTCGTGCAGGTGTTTGGCATCCTCTTTCAGGTGCACCCATAATTTACCGTCGTTGGGCAGATTCCATTCGAAATACTGCATCATTACTCCGTTTTTCATAAAGCCGATATATGTTTAATGTTTACGCGTTTTCGTTGCAAAGGACATGCTAAACAGGATGAACGCCCCGGGGAAATTCCGGGGCGCTCTCACCTGCAGGCCGGCGGGGGCGTCACTCCTGCCCGACCGGCTGGCGCCGGGGTGCCTTGGCGTCCTGCGAACCGTACTGGCTCCACTGGAGGTTTTTCTCCGGCGTCGCCTTGCGGATTTCGCTGCTGCGCTGCCTGCTGAGCTTCTTGTCCGCGCTGCGCACCGAAGCCTCCGTGCGGGGCGTGCCCTGCGGTTCGAGGTCGGTGAGCCCGTCGGTTTCGAGTACTTGCTGGCGCGGATTTTCGACATACAGCCACTCTTCGCCCAGGCCGGTGCTTTCGCCTTCGTTCCACGGCCCGCGGGCATCCTCGCCCATCGAGTGGTTGGAGTAGATGTTGCTGTAACGCGGGTCGCTTTGCAGCACACCGGGCGGGAAATTGGGCTGGATGGTGTCCAGTGCCGCCTCGAACTGCTGGAAATGCGCCACTTCGCGTGTCATCAGGAAATTGAGTGTCGCGAGCACGTCCTTGTCGTCGGTGAACTGCATCAGGTATTCGTAGACGATCTTGGCGCGCGATTCGGCGGCGATGTCCGAACGCAGGTCGACCGTCAGGTCGCTGTTGGCATTGACATAGGAGCCTTGCCAGGGGACGCCGTTGCTGTCGGTGAGGCGCGGCCCGCCGCCCGTCAGCACGCCGAACTGAGGGTTGACCGAAAAGGCCGAATGGATGAAGTCGTCCTTCGAAATGCCTTCGCCGAAGACGTCGTTTCGCTCGGCCGCATCTTTGAGGTTGCCGTTTACGCCTGCGAGGAGCATCTGGATCGTGGCCCCGACGATTTCGAGGTGTCCCAGCTCTTCGGTGGCGATATCCATCAGCATATCGTACTTGTCCGGATAGGGATTGTGGCAGGCGAAGGCCTGCACGAAGTACTGCATCGCAGCTTTCAGCTCGCCGTTGCCGCCGCCGAATTGTTCGAGCAGCAGCCGTGCGAAGCGGGGATCGGGTTTCGATACCCGCGCTTTGAACTGGAGTTCTTTGGAGTGGTAAAACATAGATTCGTTGTTTTAAGTTGAACATGTCGGATGCCGGGTTTCCCCGGGAGGGGCGTCGCAGCCCCCCCCCCTCCCCGGTTGCCTTTCTCCGGGAGGGGAGGGCCTTCTGCGAGCGTCCCGTTCCTGCCGGCCGCATTGCCGGCGTAACTACTGCCGTTTGTCCGGATCCTGTTCGTTCATCCGGTTTTCGGCGCTATGCTCCCTGTCGGAACCTTTTTCTTCCCAGTACGAGCCTGTCTTGGATCCGTATTGCGACGGATTCTCCGGCTGCTGCCGCTGATAGGAACTCCCTGCGGTGCCGCCAGCGTGCATGCCGCTGTTGTCGCCGCTGTTGCTCCGGCTGTCCAGATCGTTCGTGTTGGCGTTGGTTCTCGAATTGTTCTGCATTTCGTTTTTCTGCTCACGGCTCTCGCCGTAGATGTTGTCATTCTTATTCATAATCGTAATATTTTAGTGATTCGGTTTGATAGGTGTTTCGGTTGCGGATCCGTCGTGCCCTTCGGTCTTGACGACCTTGTTGTAAAGCCCCATGATCAGCAGCGGGGCGGCCCACTGCCCGACCAGCAGCGCGGTGGATTTCCGGCCGCGGCACATCATGCAGGCAGAGGCAGCCAATGCGCTCAGACCGGCACACAGATAGACCATCGAGGGGATTTTGGACGTCTTTTTTTCTACGGCAACAGTGGCGTTGCCTTCTTGCGGTTTATTGTTCGACATGGTTTTGCGGGTTTAAAAACCGGAGCAGGGAACTGCTCCGGATGTAATTGACACACACGACGATCCTTTAATAGATCGTTATCTTGACGATCCCGTCCACGGCGGGAACCGGGAAGGTATCGCCCACAGCGCTGATGGCTTTGTCCTCGGGCATCCGGGTTCCGCCGAATACGAACTGGGCGTTGCCGGCTCCGGGATACTGGCTTACGGCCGTACCGTCGTCAAGCAGGACGGTCTTGCTCGTCACCTCGCCTTTGGTCAGGGCGTTGAGTTCGGGGCCGTTGGCAAAGAACCAGTCGTTCGAATAGCCGAACATCGTTGCGAACGCCACTTTTTCGTTGGCCGCAGCCTCATAGGTGCATTCCATGCTCTTGCCCGGCAGGACGGTGTCCGTAAGCGTGTAGATCTTGCGTACCTGCGGGACTTTTTCGAGCGAAGCTTTCAGCTGCGCCGGATCGCCGCGCTGTGCGAGCGCTGAGAGACCCAGCTGCGCATCCTTCTGCCCCAACTGGTAGATCGGGTTGGTGTTGCCCGTGTAAACCACTACGATGGCACCGTGCAGCGTGGTGATGATTCCCGTCTGGTCGGCGACAAGCGATTTGAGGGGATCGACATTGCCCGCTTCGGCCAGTTTGGTCAGCTCCACGCTCGACTTTTGGTCGACGCTGAAGAACGGCTTGTCCATCACCAGGTCGCCGTCGAGCAGGTTCGATACGACGAATACGCCGCCCGAGAACGGGGTTTCATTCGCCGTGCCGGCCGAAATATTGGAGATCGTACAGGTGAACAGCGACTGTGCGGCATCGAAAGTCAGGCTCACCTGGAGCAGGCTCGATGCGGCCGGATAGTTGTGTCCCTCGGAGTCCGTGCCCTTTACTTCGGTCACTACGCCGGCCTGGGCTACGCCCGGATGATTGACATTGGGGCCGGGCTGTTCGTTTACGCGGGTTCCGTTGTCCCAGAGTTTCACGGCATCGGCAATGATGCCGGTATAAGGCACTCCCGAATCGTTGAAGAGCTGGATGCCCGGATTCTCCGGGGCGAAGAACAGGTCGTTGGAATTGGAATACATGGCGGCGAACATCAGGCGCTGCCCTTTGGCGGCGTAGAAGGTGAACGACGTCGTTTTCCCGGGGGCGACGGCGGCAAAGCTGCCACTCTGGACGTAATTCTTCGTCGGGATGACGTTCTCGAACTTGATTGTCGGCTTTGTGCCGGGGGCGCTGTTGTCGTCATCGTCGTCGCAAGCGGTAAAGGCGAATCCTGCGAAAAGCAAAGCCGCAGCGAATGCGGGGTAAAAGTACTTTTTTTTCATAGTGGAATTGATGATTAAATTAAGTTAATACTCGGTTAAACCGTTATTGTTCTTTTATATTAAGGTATATGCTCGTATTTGTTGCCGGGCACCCTTTCCAATGCAGTTCCGTGCATCATTTATGCCATGAAAAATACTTTTGGATGGATTGAAAAAGCGGGAGGATGGATATTCCTGCAAAACACGCAGTAAGGCGGGGATGGATTTTTTTTCGACCCCGTCCGTCGAGGTAAAACCTTCTTCCTGCGGAGGTTCGGACGCTGTTTCGGCAAATTTTTTGCGGATTGGGGGACTGTGAAGCCCGCCACTCCGCAGCGCCGGAGGCTTTGGGCGGAATTACCCCGCAAATATGGATGCAATGGCAAAAAACCTTTTGAACCTTCAACGGGACGAGAGCACCTTGTGCGAAGTCTACCGCCGGCTGGCCGAACTGGAAAAGGATCCCCATCGCCGGCAGACCCTGATGCGTATCATGCACGACGAAAAACGGCATTGCGCGATCCTGGAAAGCAGGACGGGACGCGAAATGGCTCCCGATCCGAAGCGGGTTTTCTGGTATGTGGGGATAATGCGGGTGCTGGGGCCGGCTTTTGTCGTCCGGCAGATGGAGTCGTGTGAGAAGGGTACGGAGGCGGGGTATTCCCTGTACGCCGAGGGGGAGGAGTTCATTCAGATCGCTTCGGAGGAAAAGCGTCACGGGGAGGAGCTGACCAACCTGGCCGGCGCAATGCGGCTGTCCTATATGAGTTCGGTGATATTGGGCCTGAACGATGCTCTGGTCGAATTCACGGGGGCGCTGGCCGGGTTCACGCTTGCGCTGAACGAACCGCGGCTCGTGGCGCTTACGGGCAGCATCACAGGTGTCGCCGCCGCCCTTTCGATGGCCGCTTCCGAATACCTTTCGACCAAATCGGACGCTGCCCGGGAGAAGCATCCGCTGCGGGCCGCCCTCTGTACCGGAACCGCCTACCTCGTGACAGTCGCCATTCTGATAATTCCCTATCTGCTCTTTTCGAATGCCGTCATGGCACTGGGCGTTATGCTTCTGGCCGCATTGACCGTGATCGCGCTGTTTAATTACTATTACGCCGTGGTGCGCAGCGAAAGTTTCAGGCAGCGTTTTTTTGAAATGGCACTTTTGAGTTTCGGCATCGCCGGGATCAGTTTTCTGATCGGCTATGGGCTCAAATATTTTACGGGCATAGACATTTAGAATAATCGGCCGTGCGGGAAAAACCGGCCCGCCGATCCGGATCCAGGGTGTCCGGCTGCACGGCGGGGGCCATTAAGTATTTGATTCCCAATATGGAGATTATTTTTTTAATGAATTCATCCTCAATGGAATATCGTTTGCAGGTAGTCCGTATGTCAATCATCACTTAAATTCTTTATACTATGAAAAAAATTCTTTTACTCATCGCATCGGCGGCTATCGCTTTGGCCGTGAATGCAGCTCCCCAGAAGGTGGATTTCGGTAAGTTGCCGAAGAATTCGCAGGAATTCATCCAGAAAAATTTCCCGGGCGAAAAAGTGAAGGCCGTGGAAATGGACCGCGAGGCGTCGTGGGACAAGTACACCGTCTATTTCAACAGCGGTAACCAGGTTTCCTTCGAAGGCGGCAGCGGAGATTGCAGCCAGATTATCATGAAGAACGGTTCGGTTCCGATGTCCGTGATTCCCGCCAAGGTCAAGACCTACGCAGGCAACACTTATCCGGGGCAGCGAATCGTCATGATGGAGACGACTGCCGACGGCTACAAAGTAGCGCTTTCGGACAAGACGGTTCTCGATTTCGACAAGGACGGTAACTTCACGAAGGCAACGAAATAACTTTTGCAGTGTGAAAATCGCAGGGAGTGGCCGCAGTTGTGCTCCCTGCTTTTTTTTGCTGTCGGCCCGGCGGGGCCGTAACAGGATAAACCAGTGTGTCATGTGTTATCATATCTCCCTTGCCGCCGGGGCCGAAGAACTGGCCCGGCGTTTCGACCGTAAAACCGATCTGATCAGAAAATTCCGGCCTGCATACCATGTCTGTGCATTTTCACACCTCCCGTACCCGGTCGTCACCAGGGACGAACAGATACAGTATTTCCGCTGGGGGCTGATCCCGTATTGGATCGGGAAAGCCGCCCAGACCGTGACGGTCCGTAACCAGACGGTCATCGCCCGTGCGGAAACTATTTTTGAAAACGCTTCGTTCCGTGTCCCGATCCGCCGGAGGAGGTGCCTGATCCCCGTGAGCGGGTTTTTCGGTTGGCGCCACGGGCAGGCGCAGAAGACCCCCTACTACGTGACGGTAAGGGATCGGCCTATTGTCGCCCTTGCGGGCGTTTTCGACTGCTGGATCGACCGGGAGTCGGACGAGGTCGTGATGACGTATTCGGTCATAACCACCGAAGCGAATCCGATGATGCGCCATATCAACAACCGGGATTGCCGGATGCCGGTTATTCTGCAAGACGGCGACGAAGAGTGCTGGCTGCACCCCGAGCTGTCCGACAGCCAGATCGCCGCGTTGCTGAAACCCTATCCGGAGCAGGCGATGGACTGCGAACCCGCACAGCCCGATTTCATGCGCAAAGTCCCCGGCGATCCGGGCATCCTCATGCCGGCATAGGTTCCCGGTGGCGGCCTTTCCCCGAAATATTGCGGCAAAAAAAAGAGAAGTCTCAGACTTCTCTTTTTCGATGTCGGGCCATCGGGCTCAGTGCACCTTCTCCTTGATCCGGTTGGAGGCTTGCGTGGCCGTCTCCTTTACTTTGTGTGCGGCTTTGGTCATGCCCTCTTTGGTCGCATTTTTGGCCTTCGTGCCGGCCTCTTCGATTTTGCCGGCCATTTTGCGGACACCCGTCCTTGCCTCATTTTTCGCCTCGATGGCGGTCTCCTGGGCGTCGTCCTTCAGCTTCTGCATGTTTTCCTGCAGGTCGTGCCTGGCCTTTTGGCCGTGTTCTTCCGCCTTGTGGACTGCTTTTTCCTCATGTTCCCGGAGCGTGCCGGGCTCTTCTTTCGAGTAATTTTCCATAATTATAATGTTTTAACGGTTTTGCGCCGTGTGAACAGCGATACGATCCACAGCAGCACGATAGCCCCGATGACCGAAGCTATGAAGGTGCCGAAAGTACCTGTCGGTACCCAGCCGAACAGCGAAACGAGCCAGCCGCCCAAAAAGCCGCCGACAAGGCCGACGATCAGATTGACCAGCAATCCGGAGCCGCTGCCTTTAAAGATCAGGCTGGCGATCCATCCGGCCGCCAGGCCAATGAGTAAATACCATAAGAAATACATATGTTTTTTAATTTTGGTTGACAATCAGGATAATACAAATTCTGTACCCGGGAGGATGAACTGCCCGGAAATTATTCGCGGTATGCGATAATGGCCGAGGAGGCCGCTATACGGGTGTTGCCGCCGGGCAGGCGGTCGCGGCTGTCGGGGTCGATCCGGCCGTCGCGGCAGACTACGATCCAATCCGCTTCGGGAATGTGGAACTCGGCTTGGTGGCGGTTGCCGTTATAGGCCACCAGGATCTCTTTCCACGCATCGCCGTTCGCATATTCTCCCAGCGTATAGGCGATCACTCCGGAGTCGCCCGTGTCAAGGAAATGAAGCCCCTGCTGCAGCCCCTCTGCCGTCGGGATCCGGAATGCCGGATGTGCTTTCCGAAGTGCGATCAGCCCCCGGACATAATCGAACAGATCCCGGTTTTTGGCTTTCAAGGCCCAGTCGATCCTGTTGACGGCGTCGGGCGAACGGAAACTGTTCGGTTCCCCCTGTTTGTCCTGCATCATCTCTTCGCCGGCGCGGATGAAAGGAACCCCCTGTGCCGTGAGCAGAATGGTGTGTACCAGTTTGTCGATAGGCGGCAGCTCGTCGTCGGCATGGTCGCCCTTGACGGAAAATCTCAGTTTGTCGATCACCGTGTAACCGTCGTGGCTGGCGACGAAATTGACTGCCTGCGAAGGGGCGGATGCGTATGGCACAGAGCTGTATAACAGTCCGTTATAATCCACTTGCGGATGCTGCGTGGCGCCGGCGATCCCGAATTTTACGGGTTCGTAATGCCCGACGATATTCCCGGAGGCATAACCGGCGGCCTGTTCGTCGAACGTGCTGCCGCGCACGGCGTCGCGGAAATCGTCGCAGAAAACGGCGATGCCCTCCATTTCACCGACGTGATCCCGTACCGCCCGTTTTTCCGGAGGCAGGGGAGAGTCGGCCGCAAGCCATCCTTCGCCGTATATGAAGATCGTAGGGTCGATCTTCGTCAGTTCTTCCCGGATGCGGTTCATCGTGTCGATATCGTGTATTCCCATCAGGTCGAACCGGAACCCGTCGATATGGTACTCCTGTACCCAGAATTTGACGGATTCGACGATGTAATGCCGTACCATTTCGCGTTCCGAAGCCGTTTCATTGCCGCAGCCCGAGGCGTCCGAGTAGGAACCGTCGGCATTCTGGCGGTAAAAGTAGCCCGGGACGGTAAGGTTGAAGTTCGAACGATCGACCGAGGCGGTGTGGTTGTAGACGACGTCGAGGACGATGCGCATCCCGTTCTGATGCAGGCTTTTCACCATTTCCTTAAACTCGCGGATGCGCGTCACGGGGTTGGCCGGGTCGGTGGAGTAACTGCCTTCCGGAACGTTGTAGTTCTTCGGGTCGTATCCCCAGTTGTAGGTCTTGTCCGCCAGCCTTGTCTCGTCCACCGTCGCATAGTCGAAGGAGGGGAGGATGTGTATATGCGTTACGCCCAGTTCCTTGAGGTGATCCAGACCGGATGCCTCGCCTTCGGGGGTTTTGGTGCCGGTTTCGGTCAGGGCCAGAAATTTGCCCTTGTTGCGGATTCCGGAATCCGGGGCGATGCTGAAATCGCGGTGGTGCAGTTCGTAGAGAATAATGTCGGAATACATTTTCAATTCGGGCGCACGATCCGATTCCCAGCCTTCCGGATTGGTCTGGTTCCAGTCGATCACGGCCGCCCGATCGCCGTTTATGCCGACCGCCTTCGCCCAGATGCCGGGTGTTTCGGCGAGCCATTTCCCCTCTTTTTCTATCTGGAAGGTATAGAAGGAGCCATTCAGGTCGCGTTCGACGGCAATGCGCCAGGTTCCGTCGTCCGAGGGCTCCATTTCCAATTGCTCCTCCGGATTGCCTCCCTCGCCCGAGGAGTAGATATTGAGCCGGGTTTTGCTCGCGGTGGGCGCCCAGAGCGTAAAGACGGAGCGTTGGGGCGTATACGCCAGTTCGAGGTCTTGGCCGTAGTACGGCGGATATTTGTCGAACGAATCCAACTGGTCGGGTGCGGGGTGGTTTTTGATATTATCCATGGTGGTCGTATTTTATGAATTGGGCGTTTGCGGGGCGTTTCCGGGGACGGATTCGTCTCCGGATCCGGCGTCCTCCCCGCCCCGTTGCACGAGCAGCGTGCGTGTCGGGAAGGCGAAATTGAGCCCGGCCTTGTTGAAGGCGGCCAGTATGGCCAGGTTCATGTCCGAGGTCACTTTCAGAATATCCCCCTGTTTTTCGATGTAATAGTAAAATGTGATGACCAGCGCCGAATCGGTGTAGTCCGAAAAGTAGGCCGTTATGTCCGACGGATTTTCGGAAACGTTCTTTACCTTCGCCGGGAGGCCCCTCAAAATATCCAGCGCCTCGTTCATCTTGTCTGCGCCGGTGTCGTAGGTCAGCCCCACCTTAACCATGGCGCGGCGCATCGGTTCCGACGAGATGTTGACGATCGAGGCGTCCGTAATTTTGTAATTCGGATAACTGGTGATGCGCCGGTCGTAACCCATGATTCGCGTACTGCGCATGCCCACGTCGACCACCGTCCCTTCGAAGCCGTTCACGTTGATCGTGTCGCCGATGCCGAAGGGCTTGTCCGTGAAGATGGTGAACGCGCCGAAGATATTCTTCACGGTATCCTGCGCCGCCAGGGCGAAGGCGATACCGCCGATGCCCAGCGTGCCCCATAACGCATTGATGTCGACCCCTACATTGCTCAGGGCTGTTACCAGACCGACGATCCAGATCAGAACCAGGATCGTCCGCCTGACTACCGGCATCATTTTCAGCGCATGGCCGTCCGACCGCTGCCCCCAATATTGCTGGAGCAGGGCCGTGGAGAGGCGGGCCAGAACCCAGGTGATGTCGAGTATGATCAGTATGCTGTAGGCATTGTCGACGTATTTTACCAGATGATCCGGGTAGACCAGCCGATGGATGGCGATCCAGATGCCCAGCAGCATCACGGCGAATTTCAGGGGCGACTCCAGGGAATAGTATATGATGTCGTCCACCCGGTTGCTTGTGCGCCCGATAAAGGGTTTTATAACCTTCCTGCCCAGCAGGGACAGCAGTTTCACGACGATAAACGCTCCTGCTATGATGAGTAGGGAGACGATCCATGTCTGGACGCTGTTTCCCCAGATTTCGTAATTTAACATTTTTCGGCTGTTTTTTAATTATACATTTGTTATTTGTGTTTCCTCTTTTGCCATCCGGTTTTTAACATCGGCGCATAATGCACGGTTTTTTTCTTATCCCGGCTTTCAAATTCTATGCCTTTGGAGAAGAATTTGCACGATCCCGAAATGAAAAATCAGGTTGAGGATGAAGATGATAGTGCATAAATCCAGGAAAAAGGCAGTGTGTATCACCGTCGCCGGGTTCCTTGCGGGGATTGCCGGCGGCCTTATCCTGTACTGTGTCCGCGATGTCGTTCTGGGATGGTGTTTCGTGGCGACGGCGGGTTTTACCCTGTTGTACGGTATCGGCTCGCTGTACGACCGCCGACCCTATATCGTCCTTACCGAAGACGGCATCACCGAGATGTTCACGATCCGCGGGCAGATCGAATGGGAGGCCATCCTTTACGCGGACGATTTCTATTTCCGGGGACAATACTGGGTGCGGTTGCTGCTCGAGAGCAACTACAAGCCGCAGCTCATACGGCCGGCCTGGTTCTGGCGGTTCGACCGCCTTTACGAATCGAAGGGCGTAAAGGCGGTTTATCTGCGCACGATGGGGCTGGAGATCGATTCCATGCAGCTGGTCGCCCTGATCCGGCGGATGAAGGAAGCGGATGTGCCCGGGAGGATCGAGCTGCTGAACGGCTGCCTGTTGAAATAAAATCCGCCGCAGGAGCGCCGCGCCCCGGCATTCCGTCCGCGGCCGTCGGAGAACGTACCGCCCGTGCCTTTCCCGGGGTAAGGACAGCGCCCGTCCGCACGGGATGGGCGGGCAGGCTGGGGATCTGCTCCCCGTCATCGTATGATTTCGCCCCCGCCTTCGTTGGCTCCGTCCCATGTCGTGTCGACGTCGACCGAGAACTCGATTTCTCCCCGGAAATCGCCCTCTTCAAAACGTGCCGTAAGGTCGATCAACTGGTTGCATTCGATCCGCAGGGTGTCGGTGACTACCCGGTCGTAGAGCGGTGCGTCGTCCTCGCCGTAGAGTCTGAGCCGCCACGATGTCCTTTCGCCCGGCAGCGTGCAGAACGTGCCGAGCGTGAACGACCCGGCGGCGCGTGCCCTCAGCTGCGCTGCGGTGACGCGTTTGGAAACCTCGCACCCCTGGTCGGGTTCCCCGCAGAGCGGCATACGCTGGCCGACGTTGTCGAGCACCACCTCGACGGAGGCGATTTGGGCGGGAATATTCTCGAACCGGAAGCGGGTTATGCCGTGTACGCGCTGAAGGACGGCTTCGAATTCATTGCGGCAGGGGCAGGTCACTTCGAACGGCACGTCGGCGCGGAAATGGTCGTCACCGTTCTTTTCTCCCTGGTAAACGATGTAACGTGCCTCCGGAGCATCGGTCGTCCCCGTCATCATGCGCGCCGCAGCGTTGGCCACGAACGCCAGCCGGTACGTTCCGAACGGAAGCGTGCCCATGCGGAAGAGGCAGTCCCCGCCGGCAGCGGTCTGTAGGTCGTCCGCGCGGCCTTGCCCGATCAGCTGCCCGTCGGCATAGAGCAGGTAGTCGAGCGAATGGATGCGTTTCCCGAATTCCTGTTCGAAATCCGACGGACGGTAGGGCGGCCGGGCCTGGAATTTCTCGACCCGGAGTGCGACCGTAACTTCTCCTCCCTGGGGTGGACACGGGTCGAGTTTCTCTTCGATGCACGACATTGCCGACAGCAGGCACAGGAACGCGAACGGTATGTAAAGTGATTTTTTCATGACTTCGTAATTTTAGTAGGGCGAGGCGTTCCACTCGAAAAAGGAGTCGAAGAGCGCCGCCGCATTTTCGGGGTTTCCCGCGTCGTCCGTCGCCTCGACGACATCGATCCGGATTTGCGACGAGGAGTCGTCATAGGTGTCGGTGGTTTCGAAAACGATGCCGGAGATTTTGCTTGCGGTGAGCGTGCGTGCGAACGTCTGGTCGGTTTTATACGTATATCCGCCGCTGGCGCCGGAAATGTCGATATCCACGATCCCGATAGGCAGTTCCGAGGCCGGGTCGGCGAAGACGAAGGGCGAAAAGACCGTCGAATTGGTTTGGCACATCTGGTAGCGCTCCGTACCCGAGGAATGGAAATCTCCCATCGTCGACATGCAACACGGCAGTTCATAGAGTGCGGGATCGCCGTAATACATTCCTCCGAGTGCGTCGATGCCTTCGGCAAAAGGTTCGGTCTTGGACGTGAGAAGCATCTGGACGGTATGGGCTGTCATGTCGAACGAAAAACCGTTGACGGGCGAAGGTTTGTCTTTGAGCAGCACGCGGAACTTCGCCACACGCCGTTCGGCCCGCAGGGTTACCGGCGGAACGCCTGCCGAATGGAGATCGCCGCTTTTGGGCACCGGGAAATCGGCCACGGCAACAAAAACTTCGCGGCTCAGCTGCCGGTAACCGTTGTTCATCCAGTGCGTCGAGATCGTGTAGGTAAGCAGCGGCGGCGTGCGCAGCGAGCCGTCGGTCTCATCGGAGACGACTTTCCCCGGAACCAGATCGTTGTTCCAGTCGGCCGACCCCCAGTTGATTACGGCTACGATCCGGTAATCGCCCGGCCGCAGTTCGAGATTGAACGGGCACGGCGGAAGATCCCCGGCGATCTTCAGTTCGGCCCATGGCCCCGACTGTGCGTCGAGCAGGACGGTTTGCGTCGTGTCCACGATCCAGCGGGTGTCCGCCTTTTTCAGGATCAGCAGCCGGGCCGTGTTCCTGAACCACTGCGTGTAGGAGGTGGCGCGCGTCATGGGTACGAGCGAGACGTCCGTGCCGACGGCTTCCAGCCGGAACGAGACTTCGACGCGTTTTTCCCTCTCCGCGGACGGGTGCCCGAAGGGTTCCCCTTCCGAGCAGCCGCCCGTCAGGAAGGCCGCCATTACGAATAAGACTGAAAGCTTTCTCATAATCGTACGTTTTTGCCGTTTCACAACCAGTCGAAATTCGTTTCGATGCCCCCTCTGACCGGAATGTCGATGATCCGGTCGCAGTGCAGTCCCGCCCGGTTGACCGTGAAGCAATTTGCAGCCACCGGAAGCCCCGTCGCGGCATCGGCCGCCGGAAGGGCGAGGGTCAGCTGCCGCTGCGGGAAACAGGCTGCGGAATGGACATCCGTGTGGCCGTTGCCGCAGGCAGGCGTCGTGTCGTAGTATGTGAAGAGCAGTTTCACCCGCAGTTTCGAATCGGACGGCAGCAGGAAAGCTCCTTTCATGCGCAGGCTGCCGCGCACCCCGTCGTCGTATATGCCGAGTCCCTTGTCCGTCTGGGGGAGTGGAACCTTGAAATCCGTCATCTGTGGCAGAATGCTTTGCACCAGCGGTTCCGAAGCATACGCTGCGGGAACCAGTGTCCCGTTTTCATCGAACCGCAGTTCGGTGGTCGGATTCTCATAGGAGATTTCGATCCGTGCGATCCGGTCGATCACCGACTCCACATCGGGCGATAGGATGCTTTCGGGCTGCGAGAGCGAGCTTCCCGTGCGGTAGATGTCGAAGAGCACCTGCCCTGCGACGCGTGTCAGCGTGAGGCGGATTTTGCCGTCGAGGAGAATAGCTTCGCCGCTCAAGTCTGTATAGCCGCTGTAACCGTCCGGCGCAGCCGCCCCCGAGGCGCATCCCAGCCGCAGGTCTTCCCATGCGACCCCCGGGACGAACTGTGTCCCGGCCGCTGTGGACAGCGACAGCCGTTGCGCGTCGCCGGGCTGGGCGACCATCAGAAAACGGTAGTCGTAGGCTTTCAGCTCGGCGAGCGGAAGTTTCAGTGTCTCACCGTCGGCGACCGAAGTGTAACTGCGGTCGAAAACATATCCGTCCTGCGTTCGCGCCGCCCGGCGGAAAAGGTAGAGCGGGGTTGGGTATCCCGATACGGGAAGCGTGCCCTCCAGGCGAAGTTCGGTGTAGCGGAACTTATTGCCGGGAAAGATCTCCTCCTGCGCCTCCAGCCCGCAGGCTGCGGAGAGGGCAGGCAAAAACAGCATTCCGAAAATTCGATATAGGTATTTTCTTTTCATCACGTTCAATCTTTTATTCCCAAATGCCCGTATCGCCGTCCTGTTCCTCGGTGATCGGGGCCGTTTGTATTTCTACTCCGATAACGGGGTAATCCGACGTGATCCAGAGCGTAATTTCGAGTTGCCTGTTACGTTCGGCTTTACCCGTCAGGCGCAGCTGCGCCGGTTGCAGGGCGGCTCCCGCCGCGGGTACGACCGAGATGTCCAGGCCTATCTCCCCGACGTCGGCGGGCGGAATGACGAAGGGCCCTTCGAACCGGACAAATCCCGCGTCGGTAAGTTCTGCATAATCCGCCGCCGCGAGTGTCGCCGTCACCGTGGCCGTTCCGCTGCTTCCGTCGGGATTCACGCGCTGGCCCGTGTGGTCGGCCGAGAGTTCGATGCGCCCGATCTGGCCGAGCACGGATTGCGGTTTGGCATAGGGAACCTCGACATATCGCGTGCCGTCGTGGTAGCCCCGCTTGACAATGACGGCGATTCGGCAGACAGCGCGCGTGAGCCGGGCGCGAACCGTTTGTGCCGCGCCGTCGATCGTGTAGACCGTATTGGCACCGGATGCGGGATATTGCAGGAACAGTTCATCGGCCGGGAAACAGGTTCCGGGCACGGCTGCGTTTTCACGCAAGACGAAGGCCGCCTCTTCCCATGAAGTTTGCCGCGTTAACGGGGCGGGTTGCAGGGCGATCCGGTCGGCCGCTCCGCTGGCGAACAGGAATTTGTAGTGCCCGTTCGGCAGGCGCACCGACAGTTTGCCGTCGGGTGTCCATCCTTCGCGAAACAGCGTGTCGAAAAGGAAAACCGCTCCCTCCCGGCGAAAGGCGTAAACTGAGACATCCGCGGCCCCTTCGCGCACCAGCATGATCCGCGAGGTCTCCGTGACCGGAGCGATATCTGCTCGCTCCGACCCCGAACAGGCTGCGAAAGCGGCTGCTGCCAGGATGATGGTCGTATGAATCCGATTATTCATGATTCTGTCTCCCTGGCTTTTGTCAGTCGATTTCCCCGTCCACGAAGTTCGATCCGTCCCAGACGGTATCGACCTCGACTTCGAAATCGACACCCGTGGTGAAGACGTTTTCGCCCAATACGTAAATCCGGATCAGTGTCGCCTTGTTGCGTTCGACGGGTATTTTGTCCCGCAGGGCGATGGTGCGTGCCGATCCTTCGCCCGAGGTGAGCTGCATCGAAAATCCGGTCGTGGCCGTATTGTCGGGATTGGGGATCAGGTAGGTGCCTTTCAGATGCGCGGAACCGGAGATGATGTCGGCGGGCTGTACGTTCTCGAAATCATATTTGTCGGCACCGACGACCGTCGATTCGCCCGTGCCTATCGTGACCACGTCCGCAGGGGTGCCGATCGTGTGGGACACGTCGGAAAGACCGGACACTTTCTCGCCCGAAAGTCCCAGACGGCTGTTGGCGCCGGTATAGGCCAGGTTCACCCCGGCCAGTTTCTCGGGGCCGAAAACGTCAGCGCCCGGCTTTTCGGTATAGACGCCCGTTGCGGCATCCTTCTCTGCGCGGATGAAGAGCACGTCCACGCGCGAAACGGCGCGGCGGAGCGTGGCGCTTACCGTCTGTTTCGGGCCGTCGAGGGACACCGTGTAGGCGGGAACCGCATCGAGCGGTGTGTTGAGCATGAACGCCGCCGGGAAATTCTCCCCGGTATGGGTTACGTAGAGTGCATCGGAGAGGGTGGCGTCCGTGAAGTCCGGCCACGTGTAGTTGCCCGGCGTTACCAGCCCGTAGGAGGGCAGGAACTTGTAGTCGCCGGCGGGAAACTGAACCGTGCCGGTGAGCGCCGTGCCGTCGAAATTCATGCCGGCGAGCGGAATGTCCTGCATATAGACATAGTCCGTGCCGGTTTTTTTGAATGCCAGGATCCGGAAGTCCCCGGTGCGGTAGACCGGCCCGCGGCCTGCCGCCGCCTGGGGTGTCCGCATGATGATTTGCAGGTTCCCGGCGGCAGGGCCGGCAACATCCGTTTTCTCTTCGTCGCTGGAGCAAGCTGCGAGGCCGGCGGCAAGAACCGTAAATAAGAGCAAGTTGTAGATTTTTTTCATGGTTTTATTTTTTTTACAGTATTTGGAATGAGAAGTCGTTTTTACCATTTGCAACCCAATTCGTCGAAATGCGCCAGGTTGTATGTCCCCTCCCCGGAGCCGTATTCCGCGGCGAGCGAGAAGCAGTAGCGCGCCTTCTCCGAATCGCCGTCGATCAGGCACAGGATGCCGAGGTTGTTCAGTGTGCAGGGATCCCCGGCGCAGCGGTTCAGGCATTGACGGGCCGTTTGTATGTCGCCGCAGCGCAGGGCCAGTGCCGCCATGTTGTTGCAGGCGTACGGATCGTCGGGGTAAAACTCCAGCGCGGTTGCACAGACATAGGCTCTTTCGGGTGAGTCGACGGGATAGCATTCCGCCAGCCGGCACATTTCGCCCAGGCTCAGCCATTCGGGACGGGAAGCGATCAGTTCGCGGCTCTGTCCCACGGTGAACGGGGGCAGGGTATAACTGATGCGGTAATCCACGCGCCGCAGCTGCGGATAAACTTCACGCAGCAGCCGGAGGTAGGTTGCGCCGTTGTCGATTTGCCGGATGCCGGCATCGCGGGCATCGGGATCGGACACGGTGTCGATCACGGCCAGCACCTCGTTCCTTGCGGGCAGGTCGGACAGGACGACCCAACGCCGCAGGCTGTCCCAGTCCTCCGGCTCGGTCGCGGTGATGAAGACCGCGCTGTCCAGTCCGAAGTTCTCTTGCAGGTAGTTGCGGATCGACCGTACGCGGTTTGCGGAAAGACGGGTGTTATAGGGATAGGTGTCCTCGGGCGAGGCATATCCTTTCAGGTAGACGGTCTCTACCGAAAGGCTGTCGTTTCCCAGCAACCGTGCAGTCAGGCTGTCGATACGCGCCAGTTGGCTGCTATTGTCGGCGAACCCGCGCAACAGCACCGAACGGCCCTGCGGGAAGTGTATGACAGCCGTGAGCTGTTCGCTGTGTCGTTTGGGTTCGTCTACGGGAACGAGGAACGACAGCCGTGGTTGTACGGCAGGGGCGATCTCGGCGGCGACCAGCGGCGGAAGGGCCGTCCGGTGTCCGGCACATCCCTCCAGGTCGCGGTAAAGGACGATTCGTCCGCCCGCCATCCACGGCTCGTAAGGAATATCACCTTCGAAAAGAACCGCATTTGCCGACGGATTTTTCCGGCTGCGGCGGATGACCGTATTGCTGAAAACGCCTTCGGGAACAGCCGGTATGCCGTAAAGCCGTTCCCGGCGTTCGTCGACTTTCTCCCGGATGCGTCCCGTGAAAACGACGGGAGCCAGAAGTATTTGGTTTTCGCCGTTGCTGACGACCGGCGTGACGGTCAGCTGTCCGTTGGCCGGGAGGTCGATGCCGGCGGTGATCGGGAGCCTTACGCAAAGCCGGTCGCCCTCCCTGTAAGCGGCCGGATTCCCCTCGCGACCGTAGACTGCCGCGGTGAAGGTCAGGCATACGGCCAGTAAGCCGGTTATGCGTTGCTTTGTATGGCGTTTCATATCCTGCTGTATTATTTGATGATAAAGATGAGTGCCAGGCCGATTTTGGTCGGCCCGAAATAGTTGCGTGAGCGGGTGCGGATCACTTCGCCGCATTCGGCGATCGGATATTTCCGATCCCACAAACGGGCGTACCCCAGGCCGACTGTGGCTTCGAGGTTCCACCGCTTGCCGATCAGCCACTGATAACCGTAGGATAAACCCGCACCGTAGAGGTGCCCCTGATAGCGGTTGCGGTGGAAATCGGCGTTGAAATTGATCCCTCCCGCATTGTATTCGGCGTAATGGGCGTGCAATCCGAAAAAGTGGCCGTTGAAGCTCTCGCAAAGCCAGTAGCGTACTTCGGGTTGTATCAGCCAATGTTTCCACCGGGCGTCGCCGAACTCCCACGGATTGTAGTTGCCCGATATGTCCAGCGTTACGCGGGGGCCGAGCGCCGCTTCGACACCCAGGTTGATCGTAGCGGTGGCATCGTAGAGCAAGTTGCTCTTGACGGCCCATTTCTGGGCCAGGGATGAATTTACCGATGCCAGCAGGATTGCCAGCATGAAATAAATTTTATTCATTACCATATCTTTTTATTGTCCCGAAAGTGCCCGGATGAAATTGATACGTCCGGTGTCCGCCTTGAAGAGGATGGTACTCAAAAGGCGCGGCTATGGCTCGTGCGTGCAAATGATTTGCCAGAAATGGATGAATTCTTAACGCTTAGGTTCAACGGGTTGTATTATAATATGATAAAAAATATAGCAGAGACGGGTGGAGGATGGGAGATAGTTGGGTATTCATCGCCTAATCAGGTGCGGCGGACAGACCGCAGCCGACCTGCGCTACATTGCTTTTCAATGCCTCTGGTCTAAATGCACGAAACCCCGCAAATGTTTAATTTGCAGGGTTTTGCTGTTTTATTCGTCGTGCTTTGGCGGAGAGAGAGGCTTCATAACCCATAATTCACATTGATTTGGATTAATTGATAAATAGTACTGTATTAAAACGATTTGCATTTGCATTGTTCAGAATAATTTTTTGTAGTTTATCGTGTTTTACGGGAAAGTGTGCTTATATTTGTGCGTAACTATTTCGTGTAGAATATGGCGGTAAACTTTTATCTGAACAGCAGAGGCGATAAACACGGGGATTTCCCGATACGTGTTTCCATAGCCATCGGCGGAATAAGGCTTCTTACGTCCGTGGGGTACAGTATCAACCCTGCGAAATGGGACAGTTCCAAGCAGAAGGTCAGGCAGGGGGCGTCCAATGCGAAGGGAATAACGTACAACGTCATCAATTCCCACCTCAATAATATCGTTCAGCAGAGTATTGATTTCGAGAATAAATGCCTGACTGAAAAACTGAAGGTTACCAAGGAGCTGATTCAGCAAAATATCAGCACCAACAAAAACAAACTGGATGAGGTGGGGGAGATACGTGAAAAAACGCTGTTCGATGTCTTCGACGAGTTCATTAAGGAGATAGGAAATATAAACGGGTGGACGCACGGCACGTATGAAAAATACATCGCCCTGCGGAATCATCTGTATATCTTCTCGCCAAACTTGTCGTTCGACGATCTGACGGAAAAGGGGCTTGCGGATTTCATTACTCATCTTCGGGACGAAAAAGGGCTTCGCAACAGCACGATAGGAAAGCAGTTGGGGTTCTTAAAATGGTTTCTGAAATGGTCTGCGAACAATGGTTACCACAAGAATATGGCTTACCTCTCCTTTAAGCCCAAATTGAAAACGACCGAGAAACGTATCATTTTCCTCACTTGGGATGAACTGATGACCGTTTACAACTTTTCGATACCGGAGAGTAAGAAATATTTGGATCGGGTTCGGGATGTGTTCTGCTTTTGTTGTTTCACTTCGCTGCGTTATTCGGATGTCTATAATCTGAAACGGTTTGATATCAAAAATGGGGCACTTCATATTACAACGGTAAAAACAGCGGACAGCCTTACAATCGACCTGAATAAATACAGTCAAGCAATACTCGATAAATACGACGGGGTTCCGTTTGAGGATAATAAGGCATTGCCCGTAATATCGAATCAAAAGATGAACGATTATATCAAGGAACTCGGCCAATTGTGCGGTCTGGATCAACCCGAAACGGTTACCTATTATGTAGGGAACGAACGGGTCGATGAGGTTTATCCGAAATACGAACTGATGGGTACACATACGGGGCGGCGGACATTTATAAGCAATGCAATTATGATGGGCATACCCCCGCAAGTGGTGATGAAATGGACGGGGCACAGCGACTATAAAGCGATGAAGCCCTATATAGCCATTGCGGATTCGGCAAAAGCCGAGGCGATGAAATTGTTTAATGAGAAATAGTTAGGATATGGATGATAAAATTTATTTCATCAGGGATAACGAACAGCAAATACCTGTTTATGATTTTATTAAAGCGATGAATCCGGATGCTCCGATAAATCCAACTCATAATTTTGAGCTTTTGAAAGCACACCGTCTGAAAATGTACGATAAGGCGGAGCAAGAATATATTGCAGAACGAACTATAAATCGGGTGGAAGCTGGCGATCTGGAGAAATCCGTACTCTATTATGGGTGGTTGAAGAATGAACTTCAAATTATCGCGCAATGGTTATCGGACACCTATCCGAACGGAGAGAAGAAACGAATTAAAACATCGTCAGCTATTCAGATGGAAATAATTAAATACGAGCGATATGTGAAAAAAGAGATGGAGCTGATTGAGGAGTTCGTGAAAGGTCGTTCCGATGAAAGTATTTCAACAAATGCAGGAATACCACCGCATTTGTTAGAATTAGATCCTGCCCAATGTCAATATTTATATGGGAAACTAACTAAAGACGGGCACTTCCTGCCGGAGAAAACGAATCAAACGCATTTTAACTATGTGTTCGGCGGCGGTCTGTATCCAAAAGATTTCAAGCCGCTACGCTGGAATAGAAGCAAGCAAGCTATCGGTGAATTAATCATACTACTTTTAGGGGTAACCTCTGTTCCCCGAAAAAAGAAACGAGATACCGGGGGACTTTTTTTAATTAATAATAAACCTGTTGGAGTGTTATCTAATCCAAAGAAAAGCGAACCGACAAAAGATTATGGAATCTTGGAAGAGATAGCGAAAAGCATAAATACTCACTCGGTGTAAATGCTTTATTTTCAGACGCTTGCTCGCTACCCGCCCATTGGAAGATGGGTGGGTAGTTTGTTTTGAATCAGTTGATTCAAGATTTATCATTGTGTAGTTTTGTTTCCGCAGAGCAGTATACTGGCCAGATACAGCGATGCAAAAATTAAAAAAAATTATACAATGATACACCAACTATTAAAGAAACCGGTGTGGCAGATGAACGGGGAGGAACTTTTGGAACTCCAACGGTTAGCTGCGCCCCCAAGAGTTGATTCCGCCGAGGTGAAGGAGCCTCGATTGGTCTATGGTCTGCGTGGGTTGTGCGAACTACTCGGCTGTTCGCGCACTACTGCGAATAAGATTAAGCACGATCCTCGTTTGCGGGGATGCTACTCGCAGGCAGGGAAGAAAATCGTATTCGATGCCGAAAAGGTACTTAAAGCGTTAGGAAGGGAATAAGTATGGGAACGATTAATTATGCAGAACTACAACAGGATATACTGAATACCTTGGTGAAACAGGTAACTCCTGTCAATTTCAAGAATTTGGCTTACCCCGAAGCGAAGCTGCTCCAAAAACAGCTTGCCGGATGCGCCCCTGACAGCGATGTGGCGCAGAGCATTCAGAAGAAACTGTTGAAAATGAAAGTCAATGAGAAACACTACGTGATTTTCACCATTGAGGAAATTGCGAGGTTGGCCGAGAAAAACGATTGGGGGCTGTGCCGCAATCAGAACGAAATATACCTGTATAACGGGATGTTCTGGTCGAGGCTCGATGTCGATGCCTTCCAGAAATTTCTGTTGAAAGCCTCGGAGCGGATGGGCGTTCCTATCGTATCGTCCAAATACTACCAATTCGGGAAGAAGCTGTTCGAACAGTTTATGATGCAGTCCTATTTGCAAAGCCCGGCGGCCAATTCCAATGTGGTGCTTATAAACCTTCTGAACGGAACGTATGAGATTCGAAACGGTCAGGGGAAACTGCGGAAATTCTGCAAGGACGATTTTCTGACGCATCAGCTCCCTTTTGAATACAATCCAGATGCGGCGGCTCCTCTATTCGACAAATACCTGTCCAAAGTACAGCCGGACGAATCCGCCCGAAAGGTGCTGGCCGAATACATCGGCTACCTCTTTATAAAGACGGGCAATACGATTCTGAAAGAGGAAAAGGCATTGATGCTCTACGGCGGTGGCGCGAACGGTAAGTCTGTGTTCTTCGAAATTGTAAACGCGCTGCTCGGCGCTGAAAATGTCATCTGCCATTCGTTGCAGGATTTGACCGATGGGAGTGGATATTACCGGGCGCAGTTAGCGAATAAACTGGTGAACTATGCGAGTGAAATCAATGGCAAATTGGAATCGTCCATATTTAAACAACTTGTTTCCGGTGAGCCTGTGTCGGCCCGGTTGCCCTATGGCAAGCCGTTTCATCTTACGCAGTATGCCCGGCTTGTTTTTAACTGTAATGAACTTCCGAGAGGTAACGAGTTTACGGATGCTTATTTCCGTCGGTTTCTGATTGTCCCGTTCGATGTAACGATTCCGCCCGAAGAACAGATTAAGGACTTACATAGCCGGATTATCGAAAACGAGCTTGCCGGAGTATTCAATTGGGTGCTTCGCGGACTTGCAAGACTTCTGAAACAGAATGGATTTACCGAATGTATTGCTGCGCGTAGAGCCGTTGAAGATTACAGATTGCAGTCCGACAGTTTGAGACAGTTCCTCAACGACGAAAGGTATAAATCGGATGTCAATGTGAAAACAAAAATTGTCGATTTATATATCGAATATAAATGCTATTGTCAGGAAAACGGGTTTTACCATTTGACCAAGCCCAATTTCATCAAGCGGCTTAAATCATACGGCATTCAGGTTTCGACGATAAACGTGGGTAATGTTGCGTATTTGAAGAAACATAACTCCGATGAGGAATAAATTTCATTCTAAATCTTCATAAAATTAACCTTCTTAACCATTCGGCCCAACCTTGTGCCGAAGTATTAAAAGTTATCGGTATGAAAAACAGACTGGATGTAGCTGTCAGCTACTACGAGCACATCTATACAAAATTCCCGGTAAGAGCGACCCTAATCGATCTCTTGACCACAAATCGCTACAAATCCCGTGTTCTGGCTGTCCGGACAGAATCAGACGCAAGGAAGAAAAAAGAGTTGAAAACTAGACTGCCTGCATTCACCCCGTCCGGTTTGTTTCGGGGCGGGGCGGCAAACACGTTGCTGAAACTCACCGGACTGATTTGTATTGACATCGATAGGAAAGATAATCTGCAGGTCGAGGGGTATGATAGGTTGAAAGATCAGCTCGGTAGACTGCCCTATGTTGCATTTTGCGGACGGTCTGCCGGCGGTGAAGGATACTATGCGATTGTCCCCATAGCGCAGCCTAACAAGCTACTGTTGCATTTCCGGAGTTTGCAGACCGAGTTTTCTGCGATGGGGATTACCATAGATCCGTCCTGCTGTGATGTCTCCCGAAAACGATTCGTGTCTTATGACCCGGAGCCGTATATCAACCAAGAGGCGGAAATATACGAGGGATTGGCGGACGGGGACATTACCGGGAACGCAACTCTATCCGGAACGGACAGCGAAGACGAACCGCTGAAAGAGGTGCTCAAGTATATCCAGATAATCGAGCAGAAAAAGGTAGATATTACCGCAGGTTATGCAAATTGGCTACGGATAGGCTATGCGTTGCATAACGCCTTCGGGGATTTCGGTCGAGAGTTATTTCATCGGGTCAGCAACTTCCATCCCCGATACAGCTATGTCGAAACGGATAGGTTATTTAGCGGCCTTTCGAAAGGGAACTGCGCGAATCAGGTAACCATTCGCACATTCTTTTATTATACCCGTCGGTATGGATTGGAAACAGTGGCTGACTTTTGGGAAGAATTGTGAGAAAGGTTAAAAATATGAGCCTGTCGATAATAGATTTAATTTTCATTCTTTCATTGAATAGGCCATAAATGCGCATTTTTAATGGTCAGGTAATGGATTTCTTTGGGTTGAAGTGTTTTGTTGTCCTATAATGAAAGAAAATGGCCATTTCGCATGGGGTATGATATCTTTTCGGAATAGGGTTTGATAAAAGGTGCATAAAGACCATAATCTGTACGTGGAATTGTCGCGCGCAGCGCTGACGCGCGCGCGATGTCCTGCGAATACAGTTGAAGGACTGGGCTTTTATCTGTCGGAATTTTCACTATCTTTGCAATTACATAGCGTTACGCTATTGTTGCTCGCAGAAAAACGACCAATTTTTTAAGGCAACTGAATAGACGATAATAGATGGAAACGCCTTCGCTTGGCGCGGGCTTTTCTTATTCTATTCAGGGTGCTTGGTCGTACCTTCTGCAGATAGGATTAGACCTGCGCCTTTTTTATTGGTGCGGTTCGACTCCAATTACAAGGAAAGACCAAGCCAATATGGATTACAGCCGCTGCAAGCAGATACTACACGACTTCTATTCCGAGAATGGAATAATTGACCATTTCGAAAGGGACAACCTCTATTTGGAAAAAGCTTTTCACGAGATTAACGAAATGTGGTTTCGGAATCTGGAGTGTATAAAAGAGGTCAAATACCTAATGATAGCCGAAGCCCCTTTATGGGGTAAGGATAAAAGCTATATCTACAATCCCGAAACGAAAAATACACAGTTTTTTCAGAAGAAAGATTTAGAACGTGTAATCGGTTTAAATGTTTACAATAAATTGGATTTTTTAAATTATTGTAATAAGATGGGGTTGCTTATAATTGATATTTCGCCCTTTGCATTTAATACAGAGGACACAATAATTAATTATCGCAACAAAACTTCAAATAATCCATATGGTCTTACGAAATATCAATATCGTGGGCTCATTGAACAGACACTTACGACGTTTTTTGATATAAAAATACAAGCGATATCATTAAAAAAATCAAGAAATATTAAGATTTTTTATCGTTATCGTCGTGTGATGATACAATTTAATGATTTGATATATAATAGTTTTGTCAAATATGATTTTGCGATTAATGAAAATGAATTATCCGATATTTCAAAACGAGGGGGTGGTATAGATGGATTCAAATTCCGTCAAATTATTTTTTAATTTGATTAAACGACACTTAGTTCGAGCATATTTCAAATCAACTAATTTTGGATATGGCATATCCAATTATTCCAAGCAACATAAGAATGAGCATTACAATGGCTATCCATTTTATATTACGGTCAGAAAGCAATTGAAATACCTTTAAAATTAGAAGAAATATAATGAGAATTGTCCCTAATATTCCGATATTCCACAAAGCTTCTTGGGTGGATAATGTTTTGGATGAGAATACTGGGATGCTAGCAAACAAGAAAGTAATAATTGCCATAAAGATGCCCATATATTCAAATGTCTTATTCTCTTTTTTGCTTATTCTATCTTGGATTTGAATGATGGTTTCTCTCTCTTTTGATAGTTCATTTTGGCTATCATAAAATTTTCGTTTCAATTCTAAGTCTTGTAATTTGGAATTGAGCCGATTGTAATTTATTGGCCTACAGAAAGATGATGCAATAAATAAAGAAATATCGGTATCTTTATATTGAACCACACATTCATTTGAAATCAACTGAAACGGATAGTATCTATTTCGGTAACACCATTTTAGGTTGTGCTTGAATTTTTCAAGTAGCTCATCGAAAAAAAGCAAGAGTTCTTGGATTGAATCTCTATTGCTTTTGGTTGCAAATGTATTCTCCGTTCTTTTGCTTAAAAAAGTTAATGCTTTATAATATGGAAAGTAGTTATAAATTCTCGTTTCGTTTTGAATGTCATTAATTTCTAATAAGTCCGTTTTTAAGTTTTCAATAGTATACTCTGGGTTCTCTAAATTTATAGATAACTTGCAATTATATAAATAATTCTTAATAGAATTAAGCGCGACTATATCAAATTTTCTCTTGATCTTAGTTGCATATATTGATTTGTAAAGGGCATCAAATGATTGTAGCAAGTTCTTAACCTGTCTAGAAGAACAATTATCTTTCTGATAGTGCTTCATAAGCAATATCAATTCAGATGCTTTGGAGTGCCTGCTAATACATTTTTCTTGATATTTCGTAATCTGTTCTTTGTATAATCCTTTATCGAAACTTGAATTAAACATGAAATTATATCTGTTGAAGGTTTCCTTGAGAGAACTTTCTGAAAACTCAATTTCATCAACAGAATGCTTTTTAAAATTCAAACTATAGTTCCTTCCGATAATCGGATCATAGAACATTTTAACAAGTAATAAATTGCATTTATCTAATAGAGCTGAATAAATGTCTTTAAGATCTTTGTTTTCTACTTTTTTGCGGTTTTCTAATTCTTCCCGAAGTATGACGAGTATTTCTCGGTTGTCATTATCGGCGATTAGGAAATGATCAATTGAGGCTAATTTAAGAACAATTGATATAAAATCGGATAAGAATTCATTATTTATATTCTTATCATCCGATTTAAATGCGCTAAAGAAGAATTCTTCGTCAGAATTCTTAATTTTATCTTCGATATTAATTAGAAACCCTACATAGTGTTTTAGGATACATTTGAGCCCCAAACTTAGATCTGAAAACCGTTGAGTAAAATAAGTATCGATATTGCCTATTTCCATAGCAATATCGGCTTCAAAAGCATCCAAAGCTTTTCTATAGTTCGGATCAAATATATACTCTCCGGATAAAACTGCCTTTGAAAGAAGAATAAATACAGATTTGTAATATTCATCTATACGGGCACTACCTTCTAGCTGAATATTAATATCTTCCTCACTATATTTTTTTAGGTTGGCAGCTGAAAAAGTTGAAATATATAATTCTCGTGCCTGTTTAATGAACAAGCTCATTATTTATATGATAAAATATTTATCGCTATTTATAATCAAATTATCCGGAATAGAAATGCTCCCCTTGTTTATTTGACGAGCATAACTATAAGTTGTACGCCAACAACTCCATTTGTGAGATAAGTCTACTAAATCAAATGCAGAATACAATACAAGTCGATTATTAATCTTCCTTAGTGCATCAACAGATTCATTAATTTGTTCAATTATTGTCGGAGATAATTTATCCTCGTTGTTTTCTGTTGAAACTTCTTGAATCTTTAGCTCTTTATCTGATATGCAATATTTTCCTATAGCTGATTGATTCATCTTATTGTAGATATCGCTCTCAACAGGGCCAAAGGGCATAGCTACAAACTTATTAAACGTTCCTAATAAATTATGATCTTCGTTATTGGCATTTACTGCTGATGCAAAAAACAATAATTTGATTACTTTGAGCTTTGTAAATGAATAATGAAATGAATTGTCATTTTTTATTGATTTATACCAATCAATAAAACAATCCATTAAATACTCAAATGCTAATTCTTTTGTTGTCATAGCGCGGATATATTTCCCTTAGTATATACAAATATAGTACATTATTCTCACAATCAGCCTATATTCTGAAAAATTAAATCTGAATTCGGTTTATTAGTGTGGTAATGGTAAAAAGCGCACAGTTTTTACGTTTGTGTGCGTAAAACTGTGCGCTTTTTCTGTAATTGATTGATAATCAATCTTTACTGCGGAGAGAGAGGGATTCGAACCCCCGGTACAGTTGCCCGTACACCGCATTTCGAGTGCGGCCCGATCGACCACTCCGGCATCTCTCCAGTATATTCCGCACGGAAAAACCTTCCGTTTGGGACTGCAAATATAGACATATTTTTTGTTTCTCGGCATTTTCGTGCGAAAATTTTTTCTTCCGGTAGGGAAAAAGCGGCTATATCCGGCTCTTTTCGTGCTTTTCCCAAATAATTCCTATCTTTGTATCTGGAGGAGGAATGCAGTATCGGCCCCGCCTGTCCGTTTATATAGATGAGAAACGATACTAAATTCGGTACGGTTTTCGTTTACTAATGTAAGAGGAACTAACGCAAACACACTGTGCGCTATGAAAAAGTTGAAAATTTTAATCGGAACCCTTGTCCTGGCTGCGGGGCTGGCCGGCTGTTCGTCGGCCTACTACGCATCGTCGGGATACGCCAACGACGATTTGTATTCGCTGCACGATAAGACTGCCATCGCCCGGAAACAACAGGCGAAGGCCGAAGCCGAAAAGGCCGCCGCCGAGGCCCGCCGGGCCGAATGGGAGGCGCGTATCGCGGAGGCGCAGGCCGCCGCTGCGGAGAACCAATATTACGAATACAATTCGAACCCCTACGAGGATATCGTAGCCGATACGTACGAAAGCGCCTATGCACGGCGCCTGCGGGGCTTCGAATCGCCGACATACAGGATGCCGTCGAGTTACTATAACTTCCGCTATGGCGGCAGTTTCACCTATGCTACGGCCTACGACCCGGCATTCTACAACATCATCATTTCCGGTGACCAGGTCTGGGTGGAACCCAAGTACATCACTTCGATGTTCGGGACATGGGGCGGATCGGTTTACGTTGACCCGTGGTATTACGGCTGGACACGTCCCTACTGGGGTGCGTGGGGCCCGTCGTTCTCGTTCGGTAGCTGGGGCTGGAGCTTCGGCTTCAACGGCTGGTACAATCCCTGGTATGACCCGTGGTGGGGGCCGGGCTGGGGGCCCGGATGGCACGGCGGACACCACTGGGCATACAGGCCGCATAATTACCGCCTCGACGGCGGCGGGCGCCCTTCGCGCTACGTGCCGGGGAGCGTGGCTTCCGGAAGCCGGTACCGCGGAACCGCCAATTCGGGTTACAGGAACGGTACGACCACTTCGCGCGGGGGCAACTCGGGCAGCGGCAGGACGTATTACCAGAGCGGCGGACGCAATAACCGCAACAGTTCGGTTTACAACGGCGGCAGCAACCGCAATAACAACAATAACTCCTGGAACAACAACTCGTGGAATAACAACCGCAACAACAGCAACTCGGGGCGTTCGTCCTACGACAGCGGGTCGCGCAGCAGCAGCAGTTACAACAGCGGCAGCAGCTTCGGCGGGTCGCGCGGCGGTTCGTCGGGGGGCGGTTACAGCGGTGGCGGCGGGTCGCGCGGCGGCAGTTCGTCGGGTGGAAGCCGCGGTTACGGCGGGCGTTAGTCAACGATAAAACAGAGATAGTCTATGAAACGTAAGATCATGATATGGCTTGCGGCCTGTGTGGCCGCAGCGCCGTTGCAGGCTCAGAACCTCGAATTCGGGGGCCTGACGTACAACAATGACCTGATGATGTCCACCGATTTCGCCGCGCTTTCCCGGTCGCATCCGTTCGGTACGGCGCGCGTGATGGGGATGGGCGGGGCTTTCACTTCGCTGGGCGCCGACCTTTCGTCGATGTCGATCAATCCGGCCGGGTTGGGTATGTTCCGCCGCAACGAGTTCTCACTCACGCCGCTGCTGTCGGTCGCCCATGGCCAAACGCAGGGCGCGCCGTCGTGGGTGGGCAATAACAAGACCCGCTTCGCTTTTGCCAACGTCGGTGTGGCGCTCAATGTTTTCGAGAGTCCGGCCAGCCCGCTCACGAGCCTTACGCTCGGTATCGGCATGAACCGTATCGCGGATTTCAATACCCGCTATTCGTTCTTCTCGGAGTCGCGTTACGACCCTTCGAAGCCCGACCAGCTGATGCCGACCATCGCCGATGTCTTCGGGCAGCAGCTCGGGCAGGACGGGATTTTCCCGGATAAGGACGGTAATCTGGGCTACAATTATAATCCCTGGTACTGGCCGGCCATCCTCGGCTATAACGGCTACCTGATCAGCGACGTCGGCGGGCAGTGGGTGCCCGACTGCATCGGCCGCAACGCTTCGGTACGGCACTCGATGGATGTCGTGAGCCAGGGCTCGATCAACGAATTCGCCGTTTCGATGGGGGCCAATTTCAACAATATCGTCTATGTCGGAGCCACGATCGGCATACGCAGCGTCTACAAGAAGGTGGGCATGACCTATCAGGAAGAGTACGGTTATTTCGATGCCGCCGGAAATTCTGCGAATGCGGTCGACAAGAACGGCACTCCGCTCAATGCGCAGCTCGATTACATGAGCCTCTATCAGGAATCGAAGATCGACGGCAGCGGCGTGGATTTCAAACTGGGTGTCATCGTGCGCCCCGTGGCCGGCCTGCGTGTGGGTGTGGCGTTCCATACGCCGACCTACTACTGGCTCGACCGCAGTTACCGTGCCGACATCGAATCGCACCTGATCAATAATAAAACGGAAGACGACCAGTATAATTTCGATTCTACGCCGCGGCAGGACGATATCGGCGGCAACAGCTGGGATTTCGTGTCGCCTTCGCGGCTGTTGTTCGGCGCTTCGTACACGTTCGGCAACTTCGCCATCGTGTCGGTCGACTATGAACGCGAGTGGTACAACGGCATCCGTGTGAAGAACGTGCCCGAAGGCGCCGATTTCCACCCCGAAGCGTACAAGGCCGAGTTCAAGAATAATTACAAAGGTACGAATACCCTGCGGGCAGGCGTCGAAGTGCGTCCCCTGCCGATCTTTGCCGTGCGCCTGGGCGGCGGTTACACCGATTCGATGTTCAAGGACAGGCAGCAGTATTACAATTCGCCGAGCGTCTACGAGAGCTACTACATTACGGGCGGCCTCGGGATCAACCTCGGGCGTAATACGGTGCTGGACGTGGCCTACCAGAACGTGACCGAGAAACAGACGCCCTACGAGCTTTTCTTCAGCAAATACCAGAACGGCGGCGAGATGAAGACTTACAGCGGCCTGTACGATACCAAACAGACGCGTCATTATATCTCGATGACGCTCGGCTTCCGCTTCTGAGGCTTTGCCTGCCAATATAAAGGTTCGTCACACGGACGAACCTTTATTTTTTTATTATATTTGCAGGCTGATACAAAATAAAAAACAAAGATATATGGCAAAGGAACTCAAAGACCTCACGAAGTCGGACGAGAACTACTCGCAATGGTACAACGACCTGGTCGTGAAGGCCGGGCTGGCCGAAAACTCGGCCGTACGCGGATGTATGGTCATCAAACCCTACGGCTATGCCATTTGGGAGAAGATGCACGACGCGCTGGACAAGATGTTCAAGGATACGGGGCATCAGAACGCCTATTTCCCGCTGTTCATCCCCAAGTCCTTCTTCTCGAAGGAGGCGCACCATGTCGAGGGCTTTGCCAAGGAGTGCGCCGTGGTGACGCACTACCGCCTGAAGAACGATCCCGAAGGCAAAGGCGTCGTGGTAGACCCCGATGCCAAGCTCGAAGAGGAGCTGATCGTGCGTCCCACGTCGGAGACCATCATCTGGAACACCTATAAAAACTGGATCCAGTCGTACCGCGACCTGCCGATCCTCTGCAACCAGTGGGCGAACGTCGTGCGCTGGGAGATGCGTACGCGCCTGTTCCTGCGTACCGCCGAGTTCCTGTGGCAGGAGGGCCATACGGCGCATGCCACGCGCGAGGAGGCCGTCGAGGAGGCCGAAAAGATGATCCACGTATATCAGAAATTCGCCGAAGAGTGGATGTCGGTTCCCGTCATCGTCGGCCACAAGTCGCCCAACGAGCGTTTCGCGGGTGCCGAGGATACGCTGACCATCGAGGCGCTGATGCAGGACGGCAAGGCGTTGCAGAGCGGTACGTCGCATTTCCTGGGGCAGAATTTCGCCAAGGCGTTCGACGTGCAGTATGTCAACAAGGAGGGCAAGCTCGAATATGTTTGGGCCACCTCGTGGGGCGTTTCGACCCGGCTGATGGGGGCGCTCATCATGGCCCATTCGGACAACAACGGTCTGGTGCTGCCGCCGAAGCTGGCGCCGATCCAGGTGGTGATGGTGCCCATTTACAAGGGCGAAGACCAGCTGGCCGAAATCCGTACGCGCTTCGGGGCCATTGCGGAGCAACTCAAGGCCAGGGGTATCAGCGTGAAGGTCGATGACCGTGACAACGTGCGCTCGGGTTTCAAGTTCGCGGAGTACGAACTGAAGGGCGTCCCCGTGCGTCTGGCGATGGGGCCGCGCGATATGGAGAACGGTACGATCGAATTGGTGCGCCGGGACACGCTCGAGAAGGAGACCGTCCCGCAGGAGGGGCTCGTGGAGCGCATCGAAGGACTGATGGCCGAAATCCAGCAAAATATTTTCAGCAAGGCGCTGGCTTACCGCGAGTCGATGATTACCAGGGTCGACACGTGGGAGGAGTTCAAGGAGGTGCTCGACAAAAAAGGCGGTTTCGTGCTTGCGCATTGGGACGGGACGGTCGAAACCGAGGTGGCGATCAAGGATGCCACGAAGGCTACGATCCGTTGCATCCCGTTCGATGCGCCCGATGAGGAGGGTAAATGTATCTTCTCGGGCAAGCCGTCGCACCGCCGGGTGCTCTTCGCCCGCAGTTATTAGGGCCGGATTCGGACGGGCGTCTCCGCCGGTAACGGGCGAATGGGTGCCGAGGCAGTCCGTTCGCCTTTTTTTGTGCCTTTCCCCGAAGCGGGCGGGCTTCCGTTATTTTGTGGGGCGTGCCCCGGGTAATACTATAAATGATTGGACGTATGCGATATTCTGTATGTTTGTGCGCGGTGTGGCTGCTGGGCGTCTGTGCCGCCGTATGCCCGGCCTATGCCGGGGACGGGGATCATTTGCTGCCGGTTGCGGGTACCCAGTGGAAGGGACGGAAAGTCGCTTTCATGGGCGATTCGATCACCGACAAGGCGCATGTCGGCACGACGAAGAACTATTGGCAGTATTTGCAGGAGATGCTCGGCCTCGTGCCGTTCGTTTACGGGATCAACGGCCAGCAGTGGCGGGACGTGCCGGGGCAGTGCGAAAGACTCAGGGCCGAGCGCGGCGGCGATATCGATGCGATCCTGATCTTTGCCGGGACGAACGATTACAATTCCGGGACGCCTCTGGGGGAGTGGTATACGACCGGTGAGGTGCCTGTCGAGGTGTCCGGCTCCCGGTCGGAGATCCGGACGAGGAGGACGTTGTCGATGGACGGGGATACTTTCCGCGGCCGTATCAATATCGCGATGTCCTACCTGAAGGCGAATTTCCCGGACAAGCAGGTGATCCTGCTGACCCCGATCCACCGGGGATACGCCCGTTTCGGGGACAACAACATCCAGCCCGACGAATCCTATCCCAACAGCCTCGGCCTCTATGCGGATGCCTATGTGGATGCGGTCAAGGAAGCTGCGAACGTCTGGGCCGTCCCCGTCATCGACCTGAACAGCATCTGCGGGCTTTATCCCAATGCGGATTCCCATACCCGCTATTTCCATGACGCGCAGAGCGACCGTCTCCATCCCAATGCCGAGGGGCATTACCGGATGGCGAAGGCACTGGCATACCAGTTGTCGTCTTATCCTGCAAATTTCGAATAGTGCCATGTCCTGTGAAGCCGAAGCACGCAAGCGCGTGATTTACCGCGTGACCTTCGTCGGATTCGTGGTCAACCTCGTCCTTACGGCGATGAAGTTCGCGGCGGGCATTGCGGGCCGAAGCGGGGCGATGGTCGCCGACGCGGTGCACTCCTGTTCCGACATGCTTACCGACATAGTGGTGATCGCCTTCGCAAAGGTCTCCGCCAAACCCAGGGACGACGGGCACGACTACGGGCACGGGAAATACGAGACGCTGGCCACGATCATCATCAGCCTGGCGCTGGCGGCCGTGGGCGCCGGTATCCTGCTCAGCAGCATCCGGGCCATCCGCATCGTCGTCGATGGCGGGGAGTTGCCCCGTCCGGGCGCCGTGGCTCTGGCCGCCGCGGCTGTGTCGATCGTCGTCAAAGAGATATTATACCGATATACGGTGCGCGAAGGGCGCCGGGTCGAAAGCCCGAGCATGGTCGCCAATGCCTGGCATCACCGCAGCGACGCCCTTTCGTCGCTGGGGACGCTGGCGGGCATCGGATGTGCCTATTTCCTCGGGCAGCGGTGGCGCATCGCCGATCCCATCGCAGCATTGGTCGTGGCGGTCTTTATTTTCAAGATTGCTTTCGACCTGATCCGCACGGGGCTCGGGGAACTGCTCGAGCGTTCGTTGCCCGACGAGACGGAGCGGGAGATACTGGGGATCGTCACGGCCGATCCCCGGGTCGGGGAGCCGCACAACCTGCGAACGCGCCGCATCGGAGCCGCGATTGCCGTCGAAGTGCATGTCCGTGTGGACGGGGCGATGAGTGTCGCCCGTTCGCACGAACTGACGGTCGATATCGAACGCCGCCTGCGGGCGCGTTTCGGCGAGGGGACGATCATCTCGATCCATGTGGAACCCGCTAAATGTCCCTCCGGGGCCGAAATCCCGGGCGTCGATCCGCCTTCCTGCCCCTGACGGCACCGGAAAAACACCTCTCCTGCCTGCGGGTTTTCCTTGTCATTCCGCTTTTGCCGCTGATAACGAACGGGATGCGCCGGCGGCCGATTCCGGCACGGAATTTGCATGTTCAGCAACCGGAAAAACAGCCGGGATTTCCCCGGCGGAGTAGAAAGAAATTTGGTTTTTCGGAAAAAAGTACTTATCTTGCCATCGTGAAGGCTCCGGAAACCATCGTTTCAAAAGCCCGAACAAACGAAACTGACGACACATACAACATTAAAAGGATAGCCTATCGGGAAAAATTCTACTCTTTATAACTGTAATTAGGAGAAAAGAGTATGAACGTACAAGCATTAAGTGACCAGGTATTGCTTAATCACTACCTTTCAGGTGACCAGAGTGCCATATCCAAGCTCATCGAGCGCCACAGCCGCCGTGTGCGGGACTACATCAATATGATGGTCAAAGACCGTGACGTTGCCGAGGACATCTTTCAGGAAACATTCATCAAAGCCGTGCGGGTTATCGACGACGGCCGTTATACGGACAACGGGAAATTCCTCTCGTGGATACTCCGTATTGCGCATAACCAGGTGATCGACCACTTCCGCGCCCAGCGGCAGAACAAGACCGTCACCGAAGCCGAGGCGGGTTATGACGTGCTGGGGTCGCTGCGTTTCGCCGAACGGAACGTGGAGGACGCGATGGTCAGCGAGCAGATCGAGCGCGATGTGCGCGCTCTGGTCGAACTGCTGCCTTCGGAACAGCGCGAGGTGGTGATGATGCGGTACTTTGCCGGTCTGAGTTTCAAGGATATCGCGGAACAAACCGACGTGAGTATAAATACCGCGCTGGGGCGTATGCGCTATGCGCTTATCAACCTGCGACGGATGATCAAAGAAAAAAATATGGTTTTGTGCTGACCTCCGCACAATATTTCCATGGGGCCGGCGTTTAGTTAGTACAAAGCAAAATTAATAAATAGATGCCTATGGAGGATATTGACAAAAACGAGGTTTCAGACGAAGGCATCTCTGAAGACGAAGATCTTATGATGCGGGAGGTTGTCCAGGGTGACGCAGATCTTTGCTTTTTACACCACTACCTCTCGGAGGTTTTCCGAAATGGAGATAATTTTTAAGGGTTAATTTTTGATGGGGAAGGGCGCCGGGAGGCGCCCTTCATTTTGCCCTCCCCTCACCGATCCCGGAATATTTTTTGCTGCATCCTGATAAAAACCGATCGTTATGACACGGATACGTATCAAGCGGGTTTACGAACCCGAGGCCCCGGAGGACGGCTACCGGGTGCTGGTCGATAAGTTGTGGCCCCGGGGCATCCGCAAGGAGGCGCTCCGCTATGACCTGTGGGCGAAGGAGATCGCTCCGACCCCCGGGCTGCGTACATGGTTCCATGCCGCCCCCGGGGAGCGGTGGGAGGAATTCCGCCGCAGGTATACCGCGGAACTGCGCTCCTCGCCGGCCGTGCGCGACTTCGTCCGCCGGATCGCCGGTAAGGGTACGGTTACGCTGTTGTATGCTTCGAAGAGTGCGGCCGGAAACCATGCGCTGATCCTGCAGGAATACCTCGCGCACGCTACGGCTGCGGAGGAGGTTACAAACGCCCGCTACTCGTAATGCGGGTTTCACCCTGCCCGGGCAGCGGCCGGTAGACGGTGTCTTCCTGCCTTGGAAGCCTGCGGATCACGGGTGGCGGGCATGGCGGTTCCGTCCGGGCGATGGTTCGTGTCCGCTACGGATGAAAAAAGCACCTCGACGGTGCTTTTTCACGTGGCTCTGCCCGTGTTCCCGGAGCTTCTATACCGCTCTTATTTGCGGCCGATCTCCATCCTGAATTTCGGATTGGCGGGTTCGGTATGCGAGGCCGAAACGAACTGCCACATCCGGTCGATAATCTCGGGATGCTGTGCGGCAAGATCGTGCTCTTCGCGCGGGTCGTCTCTCAGGTTGAATAATTCAAAGCGGTCGTTGCCTTCCTTCACACGGCGCAGTAAACCTTTCCATTCGCCCCAGCGGACGGCTACCCAGCCTTTGCTGCCGGGGAACTCCCAATAGAGATATTCGTGCTGCGGTTGCCTGCGCCCTTCGAGGGTCGGCAGGAACGAAATGCCGTCGGTCGCGGGGGGCTCGACGCCGGCCAATTCGCAGAGAGTCGGCATTACATCGGGGAAATAGCCGATATGGTCGCTTACCTGCGGGCGGAGTTTGCCGCCCCACGCCACGATGAAGGGCATCCGGATGCCGCCCTCGCGCAACGACGACTTGCCCCAGCCCTTGCCGCTGCGAAACGGGTGGGCGCTGTCGAACCACTCGCTCGACGAGCAGGAGTTCGACGCCGGGCCGTTGTCGCTCGTAATGACGATTACCGTATTTTCCCAAATGCCGAGCCGTTTGAGTTCGGCGACCAGCCCGCCTATCTGGCGGTCGAAGTAGGTGATCATCGCTGCATAGGTCGCCCGCGGCCACCGCGAGGGGAAATAGCCCTTGCCCTCGATGGGCTGTTCGTCGCCGAATTTACGCACGTAGTATTGTACGTCGGCATCGGGCGCCTGCATCGGGCTGTGGGGGATCGGCGTCGTCCACATCAGGAAGAACGGCCGCTCCTTGTTGGCATTCACGAACCCGAGCACCTGGTCGTACATGGCATCGGGGCTGTATGTGCGCTGCGTGTATTTGTCGTAGCTGCGCGGGTCGTAGGGGTCGGCCCCTGCGTCGAGCGGCGTTCCCGGCGGCAGCAGTTCGTTGTCGAGGTAGACGCGCCGGTCGTTCTGCCACAGGAAGGGCGGGTAGTAGGTGTGCGCTTGCCGCTGGCAAATGCAGCCGTAATAGGTGCCGAAGCCCATTTTATTGGGCGTCCCCTCCGTCGCGGGGCCTCCGACGCCCCATTTGCCGATCATGGCCGTGGCGTATCCGGCCTGCTGCATGACCGAGCCGAGCGTCGGAGTGCCGGCTTCGAGCGGGGCCTGTCCTTCGAGCGTCGAATCGCGCAGCATCGCCTCGTGGTTCCAGACGTCGCCCCGCCATTCCATCTCGTCGTTGGCGCGGATCTGCGCATGGCCGGCGTGCCGCCCCGTCAGCAGGCCGCAGCGTGCCGGCGAAGAGAGCGGTGCCGCAGAGTACATGTCCGTGAAGCGGACGCCGCATTCGCTCAACGCGTCGATGTTGGGAGTCTCGATCTTTTGCTGCCCGTAGCAACCGAAGTCGCCGTAGCCTGCGTCGTCCATCAGGATGAAGATCACGTTGGGACGCGGAGCCGGATTTTCCGTACATCCGGCTGCGGCCAGTGCGGGAATTGCCGTAAGCAATGTCCGGGGGATTGATGTTTTCATGGATTTCTTTTTGGGTTGGTTTTTTGCTGTTAGATGCAAAAATAATAAAATAAGAATAAAAAAAGATTGTAAAAAGAAAGTTTTTTGCGATCTATCTCTGGTCGAAGAAACTCCCCTTTGTTTATCGGGGCGGTCGGGGAGGGGTGTTTTCGGGCGGCGATCGGCTGCCCTGTTCCCTTTGGTGTTTCAGGATTTTGCAGGGCCGGGTACGGAAAAGCCCCTGCCGCGGCAGGGGCTTTTGGGTGATATGTCGTGGCCGCTTTAGCGGTCGCCGAGGCAGCGGTGCGCCCGGTGGAGCTGGAGCGAGAGCGAGCAGGCGGCGACCCCGGCAAAGAGCAGCGAAATGCCGACCCATACGATGACGGCCGTGGTGCCGAATACGAGCGGCTGGAAAAGGATCCAGAGCGAACAGAGCAGCAGCAGGATGCCGCTGAAAATAGTCCAGCCCGACCCGGCGATCTGCATGGCGCCCATGTCGCTGCCGAGCCCGATGGCACCGAACGCACGCAACATGAGCCAGAACCCGAGGAATATCGGGAGCGTAGCGGCCGAAAGCGCGACGTTGAAGATCAGGATGATGCCCAGCACGATCTCGATGATGCCGCCCGCCAGCATCCAGCCGCGTCCGGTGATGAAATGTTTGTTGACCGATGAGAGTACGACTTCGAGGATGCCCGAAATCAGCATCAGCCACCCGAACAGGAGCGACATGCCCAGGTAACTTTGTGTGGGGTAGACGAATACGAGGATGCCGACTACGAACAGGGCGATGCCGATGATAAGCAGCAGCCACCAATAGCGCACGGCGCGTTTCGAATTTTCGATCAGGGTTGAGAAATTTTCCATAGCATACGGATTTTCCCTCCCTGACAGCAATTTACATACCAGAGTTCCCGACGGTTCGATTGGCGGACGGTTGGGCTGGGGTGTACGCCGTACATCCCTTTCGCGGCAGGCGGGCACCTGTCTGCGGGGCTGGGCTGGATGCCCTGCCCCGCGCCCCGGGTGTAGATGCCCGGTGCCGGCCGGAATGCCGGGCTCCGGTTGCCGGGCTCAGGGTACGGGGACGGCTGCGGGTGCATTCCGCAACGGGACTACTTCGCCGATCTCGGGGCGCAGTACATGCAGTGCGGTGTCTGCGGCCAGTGCCGCTTCGGTCGCCAGGGGTTCGTCCCAACGGTGTCTGGCGAGGGCGAACTTGGAGTGGTGGACGGTCATGATCTGCTTGGCACCCAGTTCTTTGGCCGCCAGGGAAAGTTGGTCGGGCATCGTGTGGATGTATTTCCATGCTTCGTTGTACTGTCCGTTTTCGAGGATCGCCAGGTCAATGCCGGGGAACTGCCGGCCGATCTGCGCGAAATGCTTGCCGTAACCGCCGTCTCCGCCCATGTAGACCTGCCGTGCCGGGGTTTCCAGCAGGAACGAGGCCCACAACGTCCGGTTGGGATTGAGTCCGCGTCCCGAAAAGTGCCGCGACGGCAGGCAGTGCACCGCGAACCCGTCGCCGAGCGCAGCCGTTTCGTGCCAGTCGAGTTCGATGATTTTCTCCGGCTCGAAACCCCAGTATTCGAAATGCTCCCCGACGCCGAGCGGGCAGACGACCTTCCCGATCCGGGATTTGAGTTCGGTGACCGTACGGTAGTCGAGGTGATCCCAGTGGTCATGCGTGATGACGAGCAAATCCACGTCGGGCATGTCGCCGGGACGGTAGATGTCGGTGCCCTTGAAAGGCCTGTTGAGGAAGGAGAACGGTGCGGCGGCCCGGAATACGGGGTCGACGAGCACACGCCGCCCTTCGGCTTGGAGCAGGTAGGAGGAGTGCCCGAACCACACCAGCAGGTTGCTGTCCCGATCCAGTGCGCGCAGGTCGGTCTTGAGGGCCGGGACGGCCGCGTCGGGGCGCAGCCCCTCCTTTTTTCGGAACAGGAATTCGAGGATGCCGCTCAGGCGGCTTTTGTCGCCCGTCATCATCGGGCTTGCTTCCAGGTTGCGGAACTGCCCGTCGCGGTAGTTCGGCGATTGCAGGATGCGTTCGAGCCGGCTGCCCCGCGGCAGGCGTCCGAAGGCCGGGAGGTTGAGGATTATCAGGCCGGCGATCGCGGCGGCGAGTATTATTCCTGTCAGGATTCCCATTGTGCGTCTTATTTTCGTGCTGGACATATCGTTTCCCACTGGTTGTACGGTGCAAAGATACCGTTTCCTGCGGAATTGCGGTTATACGGATTACGGTTTGGGTTACCATAATCCCCGAAATCTTCGCCGGCACCCGGAGGGCATCCTGGAAATGCCCCGCTGCATTTTGTCGTGCAAAGGGGGATTCCGGGCTGTTTTGAATGCCGGATAGTCGGAATAGTTGCTAAAATTTCCATTTATTATACGATTTATATGCCAATTTTTATAATTTTGTACTTAATTGTTCCATAATAGTGATGCCTTTTACGTATTGTCTGAGAAAATTGTGGCCGCTGCACAGGGGATGGAAGTGCATGGCGGCCCTGCTTGCCTGCCTGTGCCTGTTGCCGGACATGGCGGCGCATGCCCAGTCCCCGCCCCGGAAGGTGGTTGTCAACGGCCGTGTCGCCGATGAATCGGGCGATCCCGTCGCCGGGGCTACCATTGTCGAACGGGGTACCTCGAACGGGGTCGCGACCCTTTCCGAAGGCGAATTCTCGATCGCCGTCCTGCCCGGTGCCGTGCTCGATGTCTCGTGTCTGGGGTATATCGACCAGAGTATCGGGACGGGAACCCGTACCGAATTCGAAATCGTGTTGCAGGAGGATGTGAAGGCGATCGCCGAGGTGATCGTGACGGCGCTGGGGCTCGAACGCAACTATGCCGACCTGACCTATTCGGCCGATAAGATCAGGGGGTCGCAGCTCACGGCGGTGAAGGATCCCAACTTGATCCTGTCGCTTTCGGGCAAGTCGGCCGGCGTGCAGGTGAACAAGAACTCGTCGGGTGCGGGCGCTTCGGCCAAGGTAAGCATCCGCGGCGTGCGGTCGGTCGCCAGCGACAACCAGCCGCTCTATGTGGTCGACGGTATGCCCATTCTCAATTCGACCCCCGAGCAGGCCTACTCGGCCATAGGCGGTGTGGCCGATGCCGGGAACCGCGACGGCGGCGACGGCATCTCGAATCTCAATGCCGAGGATATCGAGAGCGTCTCGATCCTCAAGGGTGCCCCGGCCGCCGCCTTGTACGGCAGTCAGGCCGCCAACGGCGTGATCCTCATTACGACCAAAAAGGGCAATGCCCGCAAACAGCAACCCGTGACGTTCACTTCGAACCTTACGCTCCAGTCCCCCTTCAGCCTGCCTGCGTTCCAGAACCGCTACGGGGTGAGCGGCGGGGTGGAAAGCTGGGGCGCCCGTGCGCGGATGAAGACCTACGACAATGCGGGCGACTTTTTCCGGACGGGGATCACGGCGATGAATGCGGTCTCGGTTTCCTCCGGGTCGGAACAGGTGCAGAACTATTTTTCCTATGCCAATACGGCCGAGCGGGGAATCACGGGTTCGAACCGCCTGATGCGCCATAACTTCAACCTGCGCACCACGACCGGGCTTTTCCGGCAACGGCTCAAGCTCGACGGGAATATCAGCTTCATGCGCCAGGTGGTCGAGGACAAACCCGTGCCGGGCGGTTTCTATATGAACCCGCTGGTCGGGCTTTACCGCTTCCCCCGCGGGGTGGATATCACGCCTTACCGGGAGCATTTCGAGGTCTATGACGCCGGCCGCAAACTCAATGTCCAGGATTGGATCGCCCCGAGCGACGATTTCGAGCAGAACCCCTACTGGGTTGTCAACCGCATCCGCAGCAGGAGCCTGCGCAACCGGGTCATGGCCTCGTTTACGGCCGACTGGAAGGTGAACGGCTGGCTGCGGCTCAAGGCGCGCGGCAATGTGGACTATGTGAATGACAAGGTGCGGCAGAAATTCTATGCTTCGACGGCGCCTGCGCTGGCCGGTGCCAACGGACGCTATATCGAGAGCAGCTACTCGGAAACCCTGTTCAACGGCGAAGTGCTGGCGATGTTCGACAAACGCCTCTCCCCGGACTGGGAGTTCAGCGCGACCGCAGGTGCGGGGCTGAACGACCGGACGGTCAATTCGCTGCGCATCGATTCCAAGACGGCGTCGCTCTATTTCCCCAATGTGTTCAACGTCGCCAATATCGTCATGAACGGTTCGGCCTATGTCGACGAACAGATCGATGCGCGGCGCCAGACGCAGTCGCTTTTCGCCACGGCGTCGTTCAAGTATGCCGGAAGCCTCAATTTCGAAGTCACGGGACGCAACGACTGGGCATCGACGCTCGCCTACACCTCCCACGAAGGCAGCGGGTTCTTCTATTATTCGGCAGGCGCATCGTGGGTGATCGACAAGATGTTCGAACTGCCCCAGTGGATCTCGTTCGCCAAGGTTCGCCTGACATGGAGCCGCGTGGGGAACGACATCCCCATGTTCATCACCAACCCCAAATCGCACGTTACGGCCGGCGGGGGCATCAATGCCGCCGACGCCGCCCCCGGCACCGACCTCAAACCGGAGATGACCAACGCCCTCGAGGCGGGGCTCGAATGGCGGTTCCTCGACGACAGGCTGGGCATCAACCTGACCTACTACAAGACCAATACGCACAATCAGTTCTTCAAACTTCCGGCCCTTTCGGGCGAGGCGTACGCCTACCGTTACGAGAATGCGGGCAATATCGAGAACCAGGGGGTCGAAGTGTCGCTGAGTGCCTACCCGGTCTACGGCGGTGCGCTGACCTGGCAGTCGACGGTGAATTTCGCACATAACAGGAACCGCGTGATAAAACTCCACGACGAGCTGCGCGAATATGTCTACGGCCCGTCGAGTTTTTCATCGTCCTATGCCATGAAACTCATCGAGGGCGGTTCGATCGGCGATATTTACGGGCGGGCGTTCGAGCGCGACGCAATGGGGAGGATCGTCTACGAGGCCGAAGGCGATTCCGCAGGGTTGCCCCGCACCGTGGGCGACGGCAATACGGTGAAGGTCGGCAATGCCAATCCCGTGTTCTCGCTCTCCTGGGGCAACACGTTCTCTTATAAGGGGATGTCGCTGTCCGTGCTGCTGGACTGCCGCTATGGCGGACGGCTCTTGTCACAGACGATGGCCGACATGGATTCCTACGGGGTGTCGGCCGCGACGGCCGATGCCCGCGACCGGGGCTGCGTGATGCTCGAAGGGCAGCGGATCGACGACGTGAAGGGTTTTTACAAACTGGTCGGCGGCCGCGCAGGCGTGACCGAGTATTACATGTACGATGCGACGAATATCCGGCTCCGCGAACTGGCGGTGTCCTACGCGTTGCCGCAGCGCCTGATGCGCCGCACACGGGTATTCAGCGGCATGACCGTGTCGCTGGTGGCGCGCAACCTTTTCTTTATCTACAACGCCGCGCCGTTCGATCCCGACCTCGTCCTTTCGACGGGCAACGACAACCAGGGGATCGACGTCTACGGCATGCCGACCGTACGGAGCATCGGCTTCAACATAAAACTGGAGTTCTGAGTATCATGAAGCGTTTTTACATATATCTGTTCGCCGGATTCTGCACAGCCTTTTGGGGGGCCTGCACGGGAAATTTCCGGGATATGAACGACGACCTCTCGGGGATTTCGGATGAGGATCTCGAGGCCGACGACAACGGCTTCGGATACCGCCTGCAGATCGTACAGCAGGGGATTTATTTCAACTACGATTTCGGCAAGGGCAAGAACTGGCCGTTCCAGATGACGCAGAACCTCAATGCCGATATGTTCTCGGGCTATATGCACGATCCCAAACCGTTGCAGGGCGGCAGCCACAACTCCGATTACAACCTGCAGGACGGCTGGAACAGCGCCATGTGGCAGTTCACCTACTCCTACGTCATGCCCCAGATTTACCAGTTGGAGCAGACGACACGCGAAAAGTTGCCGCCGTTCTATGCCATAACGAAGATACTCAAAGTCCTGGCCATGCACCGCGTGACGGACTACTACGGGCCGGTGATATACAGCCATTTTGCCGACCGCGGCAACGAATACGTGCCCGACAGCCAGCAGCAGGTCTACGGTTGTTTCTTCGACGACCTGGACGAGGCGGCGGACATTCTTGCGGCATGGGTCGAGGAGCAGCCCGAGGCCGGCGGGTTTTCCAGGTTCGACCTGCTGCTCGACGGCAGCTATACGGCCTGGCTCCGTTTTGCCAACTCCCTGCGCATGCGCCTTGCCGTGCGTATCGCCGTTGCTGCGCCCGAAAAGGCCCGTGCGGAATTCCGGAAGGCGGCGCAGGCGGCCGGAGGGGTGATCGAGACCAGTATGGAGAATGTCGCCGTGAAGACCTCGGGTACCTATTCCAATCCGCTGGGCGAGATCAACCTGAACTGGAACGAGGCGGCCATGAACGCTTCGATGGAATCCGTCCTGACCGGGTACGGGGATCCGCGGCTGCCAAAGTTTTTCAAGCCCTGCGGCAGCGACGTGGTCATTGCCGGCGATGCGGGCGACGGGACGGTCGCCCTGAAGGGGCAATACCATGGAATCCGTCAGGGGACGGGTTTCTCGCATAATTATTACGCGGCATTTTCCCGCCTTACGGTGGATACGGATACCGATGCCGTCCTGATGACGGCGGCCGAGGTGTGGTTCCTGCGTGCCGAAGCGGCATTGCGCGGCTGGACGGACGAAGATGCGGAGCTCTGTTACCGCAACGGCGTTGCGGCATCGTTCACGCAATGGCAGCTGTCCGGGGCCGAACACTATCTGGAGAGCGACGCCATGGCGGCCGATTACCACGATCCGGTAGACCCGGGGAACGACATTGCCGCCCGGTGCCGCGTGTCGCCCCACTGGGATGCGACGGCGGACGACGAACTGAAGCTCGAGCGGATCATCACCCAAAAATGGATTGCCATGTATCCCGAAGGGTGCGAGGCCTGGGCCGAACAGCGGCGGACGGGATATCCTCGCCTGTTCCCCGTGCGTCTGAACCACAGCAAGGGCTATATAGATACCGAAACGATGATCCGCCGGCTGCCGTTCCCGGCCGCGCTGGCGACGTCCGATCCCGAGCAGTATGCGGCGCTCGTCGCGGAACTCGGCGGCGGAGACCACGGTGGGACGCGCCTGTGGTGGGACGCGGGGCGCAATTTCTGATCCGGAAGCCCCGGACTGGCCCGGGCGTTGCGTCGTGCGGCGGTTGTCAGAATTTCCAGCTTGCGCCCAGCAGGATATTGCGCGGGCGGATGGCATAGCGGTAGGAGCCCGAGCTTACTCCGTCGAAGGTCGTATAGGCATATTCTTCGCGGCCGAAAAGGTTTGCGGCGGTCGCCGTAGCTTCCCATTTCCCGTTTATTTTCCAGCGCAGCGATGCGTCGGCCAGTAGCAGATGCTTGCTCCGGTCGGCCGAAAGCTGCGAGTAATAGTGCTCCGCCGTGAATTGGATTACCCATTTCTTCGACGGTACGAGGTTTACGGTCAGCCGCTGGTTGAAATCGTGCCGCCCGTCGGGCTCCCGGCCGCGGATGGAGAGTGTTGTATAGCGGTATTCCAGCCAGTATTCGGTGTTTACCCAGGCGGCGAACCGGAAGTTGAAACGCGGCGCGACGGTCAGGGTGGAATTTTCATAGGAGGTCGGCACCTCTTCCAGCAGCAGTTCCGTGCCGCTGAGGTTGTAGCCGACGTTCAGGCCTGCCTGACCGTTGAGGGCGTCGATATTCTGGCTGACGTCGCCCGACAGGTACCATGACCGCACGCGGTTCGAGCTGCGCACGTAGTAGTTTACGATATAGTCGCCGTCGAAGCGCTGCGCAGGCAGGAACGGCAGGTCGTTCCACGAACGTACCGCGAGCAGGCTGGCGAAGAACCCGCCGATCGGGTTCTTGTAGGCGATGCCTGCCGAGAGGCTGCGTTGCAGCGCCTGCCGGTATTCGTTTACGCCGCAGAGCACCGAACGGTAGTTGCGCAGGACGGCGCCGTTGCCTATGCGGCTGTCGTCCGCCGCGTCGCGGCCGACCGTACCCGATGCCGAAAGCGAAAGGTGTCCCGTGGGGCTCCATTTCACCGCGAAGCGGGGCTTCCAGGTGAAAATGCCCGCCGGGGTTCGGCTGCCGTCGATCCTGTCGTGCAGTCCATAGCGGCGGTAACCTGCCGGCAGGTCGAGCGTCAGCCGCAGCCGCTGCGAGCGGTAGGTGATGCCCGGCTGGAGGTAGACGCCCGCGTAGCCGGCCGAAAGGGCGTTCGCGGTGCCTGTCCCGAGTCCGGTGCCCGTCAGGTCTGTTACGAGCCCCCGGAAGAGTGCCGAAACTCCGCCTTTGAAGGCGAAGGCGAACCGCCCGGCCTGCGTGCCGAATGCCGCGTTGTGGTTCATGTAAAAAGCGCGGTCGGCGATCGTCTGCCGCTGGCTGCCCGTTTCGCGCACCACATCGAGCGACTGGGGGCGGGTAAGGTATTTCAGGTAGGAGGTGACGGTGAGCGAACGTGTGCCGGTGCGCCGGATATATTTCAGGTCGTTTTCGATGCCGTAGGCCGGGGCCACGGCACGCTGGCGGTTGGGGTAGCTGCCCGAGAGCACGGCACGGATGTCGTTCCATGCCAGCGAAGCTTCGAGTTTTTCCTGCATGTAGAACCGCTCGGTGTTGGCTTTCAGTGCGATGCGTGCCGAAAGCTGTTGCCGGCACGAAGCGGCCGACTCCTGCTCGGTGTCCACGCGCGTGCCGTCCGCCAGGTACCAGCTTTGCCGGGCGGCGCGATCCGAGGCCAGGCGGTCGTAACCCCAAGTGAGCGAGCTGCTGAGCTGGTAGTCCTCGGAGAGTTTGCGCAGGTTGTTCAGCCCGGCCATGTGCGAGCGGTTGAAGCGCGTGCGTGTATCGTCGAGCGGCGCGGACGAAGTGCCGACCGAAAGGTGTGCGGCGGGATTGTAGTCGTTGGCTCCGCCGTTGAGGATGTCCTCGACCGAAAGCCGTTCGGTCTCGGCCGAGGGGTTTTGCCCTGTGTTGTCGGTTTTGAGGTTGACCATCGACTGCCCCCGGGCACCGATGCGCATGGCGAAGAGCGCGCCGTTCCACAACGCCGGCGACCAGCCCGCACCGCCGCGCAGCGTCCCCGTCCAGCGGGCTTTGGCATGCGGTTTCAGCCGGAGGTTGATGGCTGCGCGGTCGCTGAATACGATGTCCTTGAGCGCCTTGATCGGCTGGTGGTTCTCCATCACTTCGACGCTCGCCACGTCCTGCGGCGCGATGTTGTTGGTCGCCTGTCCGTAACGGCCGTCGAGCATGTCCAGCCCTTCGATGTAAAAGTTGTTGATCGGCTGGCCGTTGTAGCGTATCTCGCCCGATTTCGCCACCTCGATGCCCGGCATCTTGCGCAGTACGTCGGCGATCGAGCGGTCTTGCGCCTCGGTGAAGCGCGACACGTTGTAGCTTACGGTGTCGCCCCGGAAGCTCAGCCGCGGGGCGCGGATCGTCACCTCGCGGATGTCGGTCGTCTCGGGCGTCAGCAGCACGAGCATCCGCCCGGCGTTGGCCGGAACCGACTGCCGGCGGTAGCCCATCGTCGAGAAGTCGAGCTGCGCGGTTGTCCCGTCCCCGCGCGGCCTGAGCACGAAATCGCCCGAGGCCGAGGTAGTCGTGTAACCCAGCGGCTTGCCCAGGGAGTCCCGCGCCGTGACGATGGCCCCGGCGACGGGCGCCCCGTCCTCCTTGTCGGCCACGTGGCCCGTGTACTCCTGGGCCTGGGCGGTGATTGCGCCCAGCAACCAAAGCAGGGTCAGCAGGTACTTCATCGCGCCGCGGGGCTATTCTGTTTCCAGCGGATTGTATTCGCGGAGCAGGTCGGCACCCTCGCGCGGCGTCCCGTCCTCGTTCCTTACCGTGATCCTGATGTTCGAATTGGCCTGCATGTAGCCGATCGGGTCGGTCATGAATTTGCGCTCGGTGGCCATGAATTTTTTGCGTGAGGTCGTCAGGTAGTTCAGGTCGGCCATCGTCACCGGAACTTCGGCGCGGCGGATCCCGGTCGCCTCGAAGCGGATGATGCCCCCGTCGTCGCCCGTGTCGTTCACGGCCAGGATCAGTCCGGGCAGCCCGCGGAATTTCCAGGGGCCGGTGGCGAGCGGGAGCTCCTCGGTGTACCAGGCTTCGTAATCGCGCCCGCGGAAGCGGCAGGTCGCACGGCGGCAGTCGTAACCGATGACCTCGCGCGTCCCGTCGCGGAGCGTCCACTCGATTTCGGGCAGCGGCTCGGTGTAGAGCATGTTGTCCCGTGAGATCTTGTCGGTGCAGGTCATCTCGCCTGCGGGGTAGTTCTGGAATACGACGGCCTCCAGGCCGCCCTTGAAGTTGCCCACGTTGGCCAGCACCTGCTCGGCCGGGGTGATGCGCAGCAGCGAGTCCCGCTGGAGCGTCTTGTAGGAGAAGAATTTCGTAACCTTCCCGCCGGCCTGCAACAGCAGCAGATCCTGCATCGGCTTCTCTCTGTCGGGGCGCCGCAGCCACTCCATGCGGTAGCTCACTTCGAGCGTGGCGGTGTCCAGCACGGTCTGTGGTATGTCGCCCGTTTCGAGGGCCTGTGCCCCGCCGTCGGTCGAGTAGGAGATGACGGTCTGCGCCCGTCCTGCGGTTGCGGCTGCCAGCGCGGCGGCGATGATAAGGAAGGTGAGTTTTGTTTTCATGGCTTCGGTGTGTTGGTTTACGGTGCAATATTACCCCGAAAAACGAAGGGCGATGGTTAATGCCGCGTTAAGAAGTGTTAAATAATGTTAACGCCGGCGGCAGGAGTGTTTTTATTCGTATTTTTGCGGTATAAACCCCTCGGCCGTGGATAAGAACCGTTTCAGAAATATCTCGTTCTGCGCGATCGGCGCCCTGCTGGCGCTGGCCCTCGTGCAGGCGTGGAGCCTGTGGCGGATGTATGCCGACCGTGCGGAGGAGTTTTCGCGCAAGGTGACGCTCGCCATGAACCGCGCGGCGTACGACGACCTGCTGATAGGTAACCGGCGCCGGACGTCGCAGACCCGGACGTCGGTCGTGACGACGGGCAATATCGACTCCGTGAGGACGGATATGATCGGTGCGATCTCGGTGGAGAACCTCGGAACTGCCGGCAAGGTGATCTCCCTCAGGCCGAAGGTCGACACGGTGCGGACGAATATCGCCCTGCGCCGCGGCGACAAGACCCGTTATATTTATCAGGAGGTGTATATGCCTTCGTTCACGGCCCTCCAGTTCAACCTGTCCCGCTACGACTCCCTGCTGACGCGTTACCTGGCCGATGCCGGCATCGGCCTGCCCTACAGCGTCGACGTGATCCGCGGCCGGGACGGCGGCGATGTTGCCGAAATCCGGCTCGACAGCCTGGCGGCGCGGACAACGGGGGCGGAACGGGAGGAGGCGGTCATCGCTTCGCAGAAGGATGCTCCGCAGATACGGAATCCGAAGGTGTTCACCTCGCGCGTTACCACGGACGACAAGCTGCTTTTCCGGGTGAAGATCGAAAACCCCCACCGGGAACTGCTGCGCGAGCTGTTCGGCATTATTCTCACCTCGGTGCTCATGCTGCTCGTCGTCGCGTTCGTGGTCATCTACCTGTTGCGGACGCTGTTCCGGCAGAAGACGCTCGAGGAGATGAGGATGGATTTCACGCACAATATCACCCATGAGCTGAAGACCCCGATCGCCGTGGCCTATGCGGCCAACGACGCGCTGGAGAATTTCGGGGCGGCCGACGATGGGGTGCGGCGTGCGAAGTACCTGGGTGTGATCCGCAGCCAGCTGACGGCTTTGTCGGAGATGGTCGAGCGCATCCTCACCATGTCGCGCGAGGAACGCGAGGATTTCACGCTCCGCTGCGAGCGGATCCCCCTGGCCGGGATGCTCGGGGTGCTGGCCGAGAAGTTCCGGATGCAGGCGGCCAAACCCGCACGGGTTACGGTGGATGTTTCACCCGAAGGGCTGACTGCCTTCGCCGACCGCTTCCACCTCTCGCATGCCCTGGACAACCTGGTCGACAATGCCCTGAAATATTCCGGCGAGGAGGTGCATATCCGCATTTCGGCCGGGCGGGACGGCGGCCGGGTCGTCCTGCGCGTCGCCGACGACGGCGTGGGCATCCCGCGTGCTGCGCAGGCGCATATCTTCGATAAGTTCTACCGCGTGCCTACGGGCGACATTCACAATGTCAAGGGCTTCGGCCTCGGGCTGTATTACGTCGGGCTGATCGCCGCCAAACACGGCGGCTCGGTCGCAGTGGAGAGCACCGAGGGGCGCGGTACGACTTTCACCCTGATACTTCCGGACGATGGGCGATAAGATCAGACTGCTGCTCGTAGAGGACGAGCAAACCCTCGCGGGGATCATTGCCGATACCCTTTCCGAAAAGGGGTTCGAGGTGACGGTCGCCCATGACGGCGAGGCCGGGTTGCGGGCGTTCCGCGGGTCGCGCCCCGATGTGGTCGTGTCGGATGTCATGATGCCTTGTATGGACGGGTTCACCTTCGTCGGGCGTCTGCGCCGCGAGGCGCCCGGGGTGCCTGTGCTTTTCCTTTCGGCGCGCTCGGCGGCCGAGGACGTGGTGCAGGGATTCGAGACCGGGGGCAACGATTACCTGCGCAAGCCCTTTGCCATGAGCGAGCTGATCGTGCGGGTCAGGGCGCTTGCCGGGCGTGCGGGCGTCGGGAAAGCGCGTACGGAACGTCTGTTCGAACTGGGGCGTATGCGTTTCGATGCCGAGCGCCAGCGGCTCTCGTGCGACGGCGTGGTGACGGAACTTTCGGCCCGCGAATCCGAAGTGCTGCAATACCTCTGCCGGAATGCAGGCGAGATCGTGCCGATGAAAACCCTGCTGGTGAATATCTGGGGCGACGATTCGTTTTTCAATGCCCGCAGCCTGCATGTCTTCATCACCCGCCTGCGCCACCGCCTTGCGGCCGACCCGTCGATCCGGTTGGTGAACGTGCGGGGAGTGGGGTATAAGCTGCTGATGCGCTGAGGCGGGGATTGCCGCACTGTATTGAAACCGGAATTTATTCCCTCTCCGGTTGCCTTTTCCGAAGGGATCCGGTTTACGGCAATGCAAATTCTATGACTAAATTTCCAACCTGATTGTTGGATAGTTTATTTGTGGTGAACCCTAAAGGCGTGATATTCAGCGAGCCGATCTCGTTCACGAATCTTCCGATCAGTTCGCTGCCGCCCGTAACCGTTTGCGGGTTGTTGCCTTTGTCGAAATAGACATAATAGACGAGAAGATCGGCTTTAACCTGAATGTCATCCGCACTCAACTTTTCCTTTTTGATAATTTTATCAACAACGCTTATTGCCTTCGTATATTCCTGGTCTGTCTCAACGAAAAGCAAAGACATTCGGCCAAAGGTCATGTGGGTAATATAGGACATATCGGGCAGTTGTTCCTCGCTGATTGTTTCTCGGATTAATTTATCAGGATAGTCCATCATAATAGTAAACATTTCCCGGGAATAGTTATAGAAAAACCCCGTCCGTTTCCCCATTTCTTTTTCGGTGTAGGGTTTCCCGCTTAGCAGTTCATCGAGGTTGAGGCCCAGGTTGCCTACCCCCAGCAGGTGCAGATGCCTGTGTGAGTGGTATTGCAAAGGGCCGATATAGTTGAATTGCTGACTTTGAGCTGGTAATTCGGAGGTTATTTGCTGCACCATTTCATTCATACCGTCGAACGTGGGCAGCATTTCCTTTTCATAAAACTTCCCATTGATAGAGGCGCTGATGTTAATCGGGTTGTAAGTATATTGGTCGTAGACCGTCAATGTCCGGTTGTCAGTATGGCAGTTAATCAAATGTCCCGGATAAACCTGCGTCCTGAACGCCGGGTTTACAAATGACTGTTCGGCCGAAAGCCGGTATTTGCGCGTGACATTGTCCGGCAGGAGGTCGTATTTGTTATCGTTGAATTTATTAACTGCGAACGTGTGCCACTGCAAAGGGTCGTATTCCGGTTTTTTTTGCCCGGCTTGGGAAACGAACAGGTCGGCGGTTGTCAGTTTGTACCTGTCATGCGGGCAGGCAAGCGTTATTGTTGCCTCGCGCGGATTTTCCGTGTCGTTCGGCAACACCTCTATATCCAGATACTCAGCGTTATCCGCAACGGCCTTTTCGATAATGCACCATTGCGGAATATTTCGGATAGTCCAGTCGCAGTTGGCCGAAACTGCTATACGTTGCTGAATCCCGGAATAATCTGCCCTGATTTCATCTTCATCGAGGGTGATGTAATACTTCTGCTCCGGTTCATCGTCGTGACAGGCTGCGCAGCAGAGTGCCAAAAAGAAAAGACCCCAATGTTTCATCCTAAAAAGTGTTTTAGTTAAACGATTGGGGGAAGAGGCAGATTGAAAATATGCGTATCCCTGTGCGGTGTTGCCCGCATCGGTCATAAGGGTTGGTTTCAGTTTCCCCCCCCCTCGGATTTCGATTTAAAGGTATGAAATAAACACGCATTTGCAAAATAAATCTGCAATTTCCGCCCAATACGGGGATGGAAGGCTTCTGGGGTTTATCGGCTTGCGATTCGCATTTGTCCGGCCTGCCGCCCGCAAAAAAGTCTCCCAGGGAGAAGACTTCGATGTGCGGATAAAGGAAAACACCGCATGGCTTTTCAGCAGCCTGACTGTCAATCTATGTGTTATTTATCTTTTTCGGCAAATGCAGTCCGTCAGGTGATCGTCGATAAATCCTGCCGCCTGCAGGTGGGCGTAACAAATCGTGCTGCCGAAGAATTTGAATCCCCGTTTTTTCATGTCTTTGCTCATGGCATCGGATTGGGGCGAGGATACCGGAATCTCGCTCAACGACCGGAAGGTGTTGGTAATCGGCTTCCGGTCGGGAAAGAACGACAGGGTGTAGTTGTAGAAACTGCCGAACTCTTCCTGTATGGCGAGGAATAGCCTTGCGTTTGTGATTGTGGATTTGATTTTCAACCGGTTTCTTACAATGCCGTCGAACCGCATCAGCCGTTCGACGTCGTGGTCGGTCATTTGTGCCACCCGTCCGGCGTCGAAATCGCAGAAGGCCTTGCGATACCCCTCACGCTTTCTGAGTATCGTTATCCAACTCAACCCGGCCTGGGCGCTCTCCAGGACAAGAAATTCGAACAACGTCTTGTCGTCGGTCACCAATTTCCCCCACTCCTGGTCATGGTATTTCACATACAGCTCGTCGGTTCCGCACCAGCCGCACCGTCCGTTTATCATGTCCTGCATAGTCATAATGTTTACAATTCGAAGTAAAGATAACCGATTCCCGGCTTCGTGCCAAATTTTAAGCTCGCTTCGACCCGTTATGGGTTGTCATATTGCAAACGTTGCGATGAAAAGAATCCGAATTGGCAGGAGCGAAACGTGCTTTTATCGGAACAGCTTTGCTCCGAAGGAAGATCGTAAATTCGATTGTAAGGTGTTGATATACAGATTAAAATTTTCTTGTTTGCGCAAATTCGCTCACAAAAAAAGTCTCCCAAAGGAGACTGAAAAGTGCGGATAAAGGTGCTCCTGCACATTTGTAAGCCTAATGTATATCAACGGTTTGCAACGGTTTTCTATGCTTTATTCCCGCGTCGCCTACCGTCTTTTTGCATGGTCTTGCGCCCGCCTGCCCGTTTCGCCTGCGCCGTCGCCGTATCTCCTTGCATGACAGTACAAATATAGCGATTTTCGGCGAAAAAACCAAATGCGAAGACTTTTGGAGATGCAGGCGGATTTTTATCGTCAAATTGAGCATTATTCGTATTGTTAATATTATGCATTAATAGTTGGTTGTTTGAATGAAATTATGTGAATCGTATCAAGCTCGATTTATGTTCGATATCGATTTTATAAATGAAAAAATAATTTGCGTCATAAGATGACATAAATAAACATTATCTTTGTATTCATAATATAGTCTTAGTCATCACTTAAAACTTTACAATATGGACAGGCTGGGGTATAGTCAGATAAATTTTTTGTTCATTCTAACTTTAATACAAAGAGACGATGGACAAAAGAAACAAACTTTGGAGGAGAGAACAACAGAACCGGGTGTTTAAAGCTCGCATGGTTTATCATGCCGCTTGCGGGTGTGGAATCAAGAAAGCGGATGGTAACTGGAATAGACATCCTCATTGGTTCGAGTTGGCAAGGGTGAAATGGATGCAGATCTACAAAAAAACAGGAACGCCATGCAGTTGTTGGTTGTGCCGAGGAGAGAAGTATGATCGCAGGGGATATGTAAAGGAAACATTGCGGATTATAGCCGAAGCATAGACAGATTCGTATGCGTCACTTTGAAATTTAGTATTGTCAATATGTTGAATAATTTAATATTTAGAGCCTCATAAGTGTTTAATCGACTCGTAGAAAGTTACGGGTCAAACCTTATGAGATCATGAGCAGAAGCAGGAAACGAACACCCGTCAGCACGATCGCGTGTTGCAAGTCGCAGAAAAAGGACAAGCAGTTATGTAACCGTCTTTTTCGTAGCCGATCCAAACGATTTATCCGGGACGGTAAGGAGCTGCCGCTTCGGCTTCGGGAAGTAATGGATATTTGGGATTTTGCCGGTGACGGCAAATGCTATTGGGGCTATGATTGCAAGTATTTCGAGAAGTTGATGAGAAAGTAGCAGTACGCTCTCCTTTACTTTTGGGTAAGGGAGAGCGAATTGTATTTGGGTGGCTGTAAAATAATCGCTTCGACGGATTTTCGATATTTCAGGCTTATTCGTATCTTTAATGCAGTGGGGAATAATTGCTTGACTGCCGGCGATATGGGAAAATCATCGTGAAAAAAGGCAATGGATAAGTAAGACGTAAAGTGCGTTAGATCACTTCATTTTCACGATTTCAAACAACTCGTTATATCAACATTGCAAAAGTAATCCTTTTTAGGGAATCCGCAACATTATAACGAATTTATTTATCTTCTTCTGCCGCTTCGATTTGCTCGGCTTGCTTGGCCACTAAAACTTGTTTGGCATTGAGCCGCGAAACCACCTTTTTGCCGGTGCGTGCTTCGAGTGTCTTGCGGGCTGCCGCCGCAACTGAGCCGCCCTCGGCCGCGACTTTGCGGTTCTGGGCTGCCGTGCGGGGTTTCTTCTCTTTGGAAATCTCGGTCGTCGACGCCTCGGCAAGCATATTGAGCACCAATTCGAGGTTGGTCATGTTGTCGCGCAGGCTCTCTGTTTTCAGTCCTTTGTACTGTTTGTATTGGCGTGTCGTCATGCCCGACCAGCCCTGCGTGATGATGTCGGTCAGCGTCGCGTACTCCGCACCCTTTTTCACACCGCGGCGCTCCCATTCATCGGTCAGTTCCTTGCGCACCTCGATGGATTTCAAACGCTGGTTGATCCAATTCTCCGAATAGCCCTTGCGGTGGTAATACTCCAGCATGCGGTCAATGCCGATTTCGGGGTCGTCCATCTCCTCCATCCGCTCGCGGCCCAGCGAAGCCAGCCACAGCTTGAACGGCTCGGCTTTAGGCGAAGGAATGGATTGCACAAGCCGGAAAAGCTGCTCGGTGTCTGCGACATCGGTTTTGTAATATTTGCCGTCGACAGCAAGCATTTTCAGTTGACTACAATTTGTAGCCAACTCGCTGCCTTCTTTTTTAAGGCGTGTTTTCAATACGCTCCAATATTTGCGAGGATTGGGACTGTCGGTCAGGACGGCCACCACGTCGACGATGGAACAATACCACTTTTGGGTTTCGTCGTCCCACACGGTGCGCACCTTGCGCTGCTCGAAAAGCTGTATGGCTTGCTTCTGGGTCATGACTGTTTCTCGATTTGGCTCTCGTAATAGGCGATACGTTCGCGGCAGACCTTTTCCACGATGTCGCGGAGCCGCTCGACTTTGGGAATCAAAGCGTCGATGTCCGCTTTCGTAATCTCGAAGTCGGGATTGTAGCGCGATTCGATATAAGCGCGCTGCAACAGATCGAACAGCCGTTTCTCCTCCTCCGTGTCGCGCGGGAAAGCCTTGAAAATATCTGTCGTGTGTTTTTTCGCGGCATTCATCAACTCCGACAGGTCGTGGCTCTTGTGACCGTAGAGAATGAATGCCATTGGAATCGTCCGCAGAAAATTCTCGACAGACTGATGGAGATGGAACGATGCCATCCTACAATCTCCGTCTTCACAATAAAAGGTAACGCCTTTCAAAAATTGATTGGCCCGCCCGAACTTATCGCCGAAATACTTCTGCGCCCGATCGCGGATTTCGGTATAATCGAGCTTTCGCCGCCTCGCCAACTTGTACGCCCCCGAATCGAACAGCACCACTCCGTCCCGCTTGATTTCCGTCTCGAAGTAATGCGCTTTGGTAAGTGCGTAGTTAAAGTCCTCGATTCCGTAGTTGATGAATTGAGGATGCGTATGAAACGGTCGGTTCTTGTCCTCGAAAAAGCGGTCCTTGATTTTCTCGTACAACGAATATTCGACTGCTCCGATTGGCTTGCGCGTCAGAATCACGATGTCGTAATCGCTCATGTAGTAGGTCGGCGTCCCGAACTCGATGCGCTGGTCGTAGTCGACGTATTTGTTCTTGGCATAGCTGCCGAACAGCACGATCATTTCGACCTGCTTGATCTGCTCGCGGATAAGCGCGGTCAGTTGTTGCAAATCCTGTCTTTTGCGCGGCGGTAAAAATCGGGTGCTTCGTTTCATAACGACAAAATTATGAAAAAATCCGACAATGCGTTTTGCAAAACCCATAAAAACAGCTATATTTGCCTATCGTTCTGCAAATAGTCTGCAAAAGGTTTCCGACAGAGGCGGCAGGGGCCGCTTAAAAGAAACAATGCGGATTATGAAACGGACAATCGACGATTCGGCATAGCCGACGGACATAATTAAAGAGCAGCAACTCTTTATACCAAGTCAGAAAAATTAGGAACTTTTCGTAATCAAGGTATAAATGTTGCCAGCCCTTGTTTTTGTTCCGTCCGAAAGGACGGGACTTGCAAGGGCGCGGTACATTTCTGATTACAGGTTTCCTAATACCTTCTGACTGGAATGTTATCGCGTCCCTTGCTTTTTTTATGATCTTTCGGGGCGCAATCACCAACTACCAACCCAATGTTATGCGCCGCCGGTTTACAGCTACAAGACACCATACGGATTGCACCTGCCGAGGGATCTTCGGCCGGCGGAATCGGTATGTACCTTCGGTGCAAATGATTCCCGACCGGAACGCCCGCCGGAACGCCGTACATGAAGACCGGACACTCGGCCACGGCGGTGCGTTCCGCTTTTCATACCTGATTCCCACAACACATTTACCATACGGACGCAGGGCCGCCGAATTCTTCATAGTATATTCGAAAAAAAGCGTCACTTTTTGTGCCCTGCGTCCGTTTTTAACGCATTTTAATATCACAGACTATGCCTTTCGATCCTACACTTCCCCATCCGCTACCCGAAATCGACCCGCAGCTCTTCGCCGAACTGCTCGGCGAATCCGAGCGCTTCGTCGACCGATGCGACTACCGGGTCATGTCCGACGAACTGCCGACACGCTTCCTGGACTTCTGGCTCATGCCCGTCGGACGCACCGACGAAGAGACCGAACGATACCGGGAACTTTACAGGTCGGACGAGAAGGGCGTACTGCTGCAACTGCCGCTTCACCTTTTCAACTACGTCTACCACCAGCGCATCGACCCGACAAACGATTCTGCCGAAGCTGAAACGGATGCAACCGAGGATGTGAAAGCCGAAGCCTTGCATCGCTACGGCTCCGATCCCGAATTTCGGGCCGACATCAAGCTATTCATCAAGAGGCTGCATCAATTCCACGTACTGCTGCAATATATCCGCATCATGTACGAAACAGGCATGGTGCATCAGATGCACCGTTTCGATCTGTTCGATGTCGATGCTTACGAAGATGTGCTGACCTGTATCGCAGGGGATCTGACCGAAACGGCCATCAATATACTGGATCGGGTCGCTGAAGCGGAATGTTCGAAAACCTGAATGCGGAAAATATGCCGAAATCATTTTGTCAATCAAACAATGCCGAGGCTTCTGACGCGAACTTACATCCATCGCTCCCGTCAGAAGCAAGACCGCCTGACATCCCCGGCATTGTTTTTCTCAATCCATACGCCTTGCTTGCCCACCGCAGTTCCCGAAAAGGTCTGCATCTTCGAAATAAACAGCAGCAATCGCAAGGCTTTTCATACGCACGGCTCTCACCGCTTGTATCGAGCGGCCGGAAGCACGTGCGTCTTTTTTATTTAACGGTAACTTGATATTAACCTATGAAAATGCGTCGGGGATGGCCGGAAAATATGCCGGCTGAAAAAATCACGGAATTGCAACATATTCTCGGGTGTCTGCAAATGCAGATGCAATTCGAAATGGCAGTCCTATACGGTCGTTGTGCCGGAGGGGCGATGCAGAGCAAAATGGGAGGCTACGAACTGCTTCTCGTCACGCCGAACGATCCCGAATCGGACGGTTGGCGATTGGAGGAGTATCTGGAGGCCGAATATCCGGCCGAAGCCCGTGCCGAACCGATGATCCATATCGAAACGGTCAATATATACTACCTGAACAATATCAACACGACCAACTGGTTCTTCTGGAATATCCGGATGGAGGGAACGATCGTCTACGACTGCGGCAATGCGGTACACGGTTTTTTCAAAAGTGTCGTGTTCAAACATCTGCTCGCCTATCGGGCGGCACGACGTTCCTACGACTATTTCTTCACGAACGGCTGCCGGATGCTGGACGATGCCGAGCGGATGTGGGCGGAGAAGAAACGGCCGCAGGTCGCTTTCATGCTCTCTTATGCCGCCCTGTTTCTGCTGCGGGCCGAGGAGACGGTATTTTTCGGATACCTTATCCGCACAGGGAATATGCAGAAGATTTTCCGCCGGGCGCGGCATTTCTCCAAAGCGCTCGCCGAGGAGTTCGAATCGACGGACCGGTGCGATGCGGAATTTCTCGACAAACTCCACAATCTTCGTCATGCCCCGCGCAATCACGAAGATTTCAAACTGTCCGAATCCCGATACCGGTTCTATCTCGAACGCTTGCGCAAAATGCAGGCGATCGTTCGGGACTCCTGCCAACGGCATCTGTCTTATCTCGAACACAGCAATACGAAGAAACAATGGATGGATTTGAGCCATCTGGACGTTGAGTCGTCGGAACCCATACAGGAGAGTCCGGATTCCATTCCGATTCCGGAGCCGGCTCCAGCGACGACGCCGGATTCGATTCCGGCTCCAACGACGGATTCGACTTCAGCAGAAACAGAAACACATGCAGAACCCGAAGATGCGCAGAAAACGGAACCCACCCATCGGATAACCGTCGAGGTCGATCCGACGATCGCCGTCATTGCGCTTGGGCTTGCCAAAGGGAGTTTGCCGAGCTTGATCGAACAACTCGAAGCGCGCAGCGGGCTGCGCATGGATAGCGACCGGCGGCAGCAGATGATCGACACGCTGGACGCGATCTACGACCGCTGCATCGAAAAGGCCGATCTTCGGGAGGTCGTCGGTCTTTTCATGCGTCTGAAACGGGACGACATCTTATCATAAACGAAATATTTTGTCCTATTCATAGCATTCACCGGATAATTCACCGGATCGTAATCGGATTACCACCGCTGTTTGAACTCTTCCGACAGCGCGACGATCCGTGAGTTGATCTCGACGAGTTGCAGGGTCGCTTTTTCCAGCTTGCAGAGCAGCGACAATGCTTTTCGTTCGGAAAAGCGGATACGCAATTCTTTGACGACTTGATTGTAGTTGACTCCGATCGCCCGATATTGAGCGTGCAGTTGCGTCAGTTTGGCCACGTATTCCAGCGTTCCGCGGTCGGTTTTTATAACCCGAAAGACGTCGCCGAAGACTCGCGCTTTGATGAAAGCCGCCTTCGACAACAGCCCCGATCGTTCGTACATCGTCAGAAATCGGGCGTGTTCCACGGCGGAAAAGTTTACCGAGAAGCGGTAAATCGCCGGATTATCTTTCGCAGGGCGTCCTCCTTGACCCTTGCGGGGCGGGCTGGTTTTCTCCATAATTGAAGTTTTTAAGGTGAGGCCGTCGCCTCGCCGGTTGCTGAAAATTACGATTCGCTCGTGGCGGAGCCGCCTGTCGAAAAGCGCCGACTTCGGAGGTGCGTTCATCCCCTTGCGGGCAAGCTGTTTCCCGCTGCAAAAAACTTTTTGTGCAGCAGAAAACACAGCTTGCTATTTGCCTTTTGCAAATACGTTGGCTTGCGCCGTCGTTTTCTCGCCATGGCAGAGCCGTGCGAGCACGGCTCTGCTCATTTGGCTTATCGAAAACGTTCCGTCCGCTCGCCGGACGGACTATCGAACCGGCCGCCGTAAAAACGGGCAAGGCGGCTACCATCTACGTCGGAATCGTTACAACGGCAAAGATACCGACCGGTTCTGCCATTCGGTTCATCGAAGACAACGCCGCTTGCTGCCACTTCGACACCACAAGCGACAAAGGTATTTAGCTTTTCAATGCGATTGATTAGCTGACTGAATAGCTGAATGTTGAAATATGGGTTGTATGTTTGATTGAATAGATAAATACACAATCGACTGCACAAATAACCACGCGATCGCACGCACGCGTGTATGACCGATCAAACGTATGACTGTATGGTTAGCTGACTGAATAGTCATATGTTTGTTCATGCAACAGCATACGTATAGCGTACCGACAAACAATATTCCTGCTCTATTTATGCCAAGTGGAAGGGTGGAGGATTTCTGTTATTTCATATTGAAACTGGCCGATCGGACAGAGAATCGCCGACGAAGCGTTAAGATGCTTATGCCGTAGCGGAGCCGGTATGGATGGAATCTGTTTCGGTAGCTTAAAAGGTTCGGGGTTAGCTCATGACAAGATTTTTGCGGAAAATACGCTTCGCCCGAAAGGCGCAAGGAAGATTTTCCGCAAAACCGCACGGCGGCCCGATCTTGCACGAGCGTGAAGCCCGAGAATACATTTGCTACTGCAACAGATTCATCCGCTATGTCCCGGCCCACATAGGATTTAGAAATCCGAGGAGAAGATTAGAGAATGAGGAGCGCAGAAAAAATATTGTACGGCGATTGGAATTTTCACAGTTGCCGTACCCGAGTAGAATGAAGCAACACAAGATCGTATGGCAATAACGTCTTTTGCTGCCACATCGAAGCCAATTGTATGCCGGGCCAAATGACGAGTTGCTTCAGTAAACATCCTATTTGAGAATCTGGAAATCAAAGGTGTTCAGTAATGAAATTTCAAAATTCCATTTTCTCAATCTTCGTCCGTTTATCCTCTTTGATCGACATCTCTTGGTATTCGGCACTCAAATTATCGAATATTCCGGCAATGACCGGATATGAGAATCTAACCTTGTCTGCATATCGTTTGTATTTCATGGACTCCATTTTCTCTAAATTCCCGCCTTCTCCTGCTGGTCGAACAGTTACCCCTCGTTTATTGAATGTTCTCGTCCTAAAACCGCTATTTACATTCGGGTTATTTAGATCCTCAATGATCTCGCAAATAGCCTTCGGAGGGTATTCCTCTATTTCAGGGTAATTGGCAAGCAATTCTCCTATGGTAGTATCGATAGGTCCCATTTTATGGGCTTTTTCACCCAATTCCCGCAATTCCTGAATATATTTTTTCAAATTGTCTTCGTCTATAGTACACGCTTGATCGACGCACGGGGTTCGTCGCAGGTCCCATAACAAGTCGAATGCAAGCCGAGCGTAGATTTGCTCTTCATTCTGTTTGACCTTTTTCAATTCGATCTCTCGTTCAACCGGATCAGAAGAGAGATACATAAAATTCAAGATATCCATCAAACTACGGGGATGAGACATAAGTTCGTCGATCAATCGAATGTCTGAAGAATGGCCATAGTGCTTTAATAAGTTATAAAAAATGAATTCTAAGAAAAATAGCTTCTCCATATCGACATCCGTCCTTTTATCTAAGGCGATAATAATCTTTGCTAATTCATATTGGTATCCGATACCGCGAGCCGGAGGATAAGATACTATGCCCAAGATTGTATCTACAATAAATTGGGATGGAATCGATTGGGATTTCAAAGAATGATATATGATATGTATGGATCGATCAAACCGATGTATGCCATTCAATTTGTTAATCAGGAAAATATTGGCTTCCGACGTTTCACCGAGACCAGTCGGTACATGTTTCCAATAATACGATTTCGTATCTTCGGGAAGTGATTCGACATATTGCCATACCGTCTTCGATGCAGGTATGGAAGTCAGGGCTTCTCGAATGCCATCCTCAAAATCGCAGAACTCTAAGGACTTGATTTTATCAATAAACTTTTGGGAACCGAAACGATTCGCATAGCCACAGAAGAACCCTTTTGTAAACTGGCACAAAGAATCCGAAGCCGATTTGACTATATTCGCTATTTCTCGGAAATCGTTTTGCCGACATATGTGTGCATATGTTTCACCGACAATTAGTGGGCATTCGACCAATTGAACAAATTCGTAGATCCCGGCTATCCCATGAATGTCATAAATTTCCCGAAGCGCATTGCTTCGGATTTTTAGCTCTTCTCTATAAATTTGCGGAAAATCATAATTTTTTCGATCTATTTCCAGAGATTCCAAATAGTGGTCTTTGAAGATCCATCGATATTTCTGGATAGGGTCTTTTGCCTCGATATCTTGTAACAGACATTCCCATTCACTTATTTCTTTCGGGCTTAAAGCCCATTGGGTATCGGAATATAACTTGTGGCGGTATATCGTATGGCGTATTTGATTCGTTATCGCATAGCTGCCAACAAAATGGGCTTTTTTTTCTCGGATATGGTTGAATAATAATATCCGGTTGGCCTCTCCAATGGATATTTGGTCGGCAATATCGAGCATCTCGCAAACTTGCTCATCGGACAAATCGCAAATATCGGTCATCAGTCGGCAGATGTGATTGATCGCGGTAATCAAGTCGTTCGGCGTTGCTTTAGGCCTCTCTTGTCCGAATCTTCGCCAACGCATAGGATATGTGGAGCATGATGTACTCCTGTCAAAACGATCGACAAGAGCCTTACATAATTTGAATGTCTGTTTGGAATATTTCTTCGACAAACTGGTTAATATTTCAAGTCTCTGTTCAAGTATTGCATACGTTTGGGGATACCAAACTGTATATGTCATCTGTAATGAATTGATAGGCTTGTCTGTCGTATTTAAATTATTCTCTATGGAAGACAATTCCATGATAATCCGACTGACAAGCAGTAGTAGATCAGGCTCCCATGAAAGCATAGTTAGCGATCGGAGAATTTCTGTATAATTTTCTCCCGAACCGAAAATATCGATTGTGTCGCTTTTGGGTACAAATAACCTTCTTACAATGGAATCATTTTTTGCCAGGTCATTTTTTATATAATCGACATAGCAGCGAGGTGCAGCTTCTGCGATTAAATGCAACACACGTTTATTGGAATACCACCATTCTATGGTGGAATGGTCGAGAATATTTCGAATCAAAGAGTCGATCCATATTTTTCCATGTGTTGGAGTTTGTAATGTCGTGTTTTCACTGATTAAAGAGATCAATATCGCACTTTGAAATATTCCTTCCTTTAGCCATCCGGAGTAAGATTGTTTATTTTCCCTAAATCGAAATGATGTCGAAACAAGTTTCTCGGCCGCATCTGGATCATTATCCGCAGCTATTTGGTTGAGTGCATCTGCGTAATTACAGAAATCAGTAGCTGAAATATAATTGCAGGCATACAAAAAAACGTCGTATGGAGATATAATTCTCCAAGCACCATCTACGGTAACCAATGGAGAGTCGTTGCTGTTGAGCCATCGTTGTAGCTTGACCGAATATTTATCATATGGTTCGCCTGCCAATTTGGCGATCACTTCCTTATCTCCTTCACTTCTGTCATGCCACCGCCCGATAAGTATCGCAGGAATCAACTCTCGGATATTTTCGGGTTTTGCCCATTCGGGACATGTAAAGTCGAATTTTAATCTTCTTCTCAGAATCGTTATATTACGAACGGTTTCTTTGGATAATTGGTCTGCGTATTCGCCTTGTATGCCACTCGCTTTTAATGCGGCAATGAATTTTTCGCGATCAATTTCCGGCAGGGAGATCAGTTCATTTACTTTCGGAACCTCGGCTATACTGGTTACGTAAATGATTCGATGTCCCTTCTGCGTGGCATAGATATGATTTTTATTGCCGACATTTGCGATAAAGATCAAATTATCATATTCCTCAATCAAACGCTCCAAAATATCTTCATCCTCGACAATGAGGCATTTATCTTTGAGATCTGTCGCTTGTGGATGACGCAGCATGCATGCGACAGCGAAAGCCAACGATTCTTCCTGAGACATGGACTGAATGATGGATACGGACGGTTGTTGCAGGATTTGATATATTTTCTCCTGTTCTGTTTCCCGTCCGCCAAGAAGTATATCCGGTGTTAAGTTTATTTCCGGCCCCGTTGCCCACTTATTCCAAAAAGTATCGATCGTACGAACTTTATTAAAAGGTTGACGGTGGAGATGTTCGGTAAACCATAAGGCAACAGCGGGGCAGAACGACAACCAGTCTTCCAATTCGACGGCCGTTAAAACAACGATCTTTTTCCAGACATGCGTACTGTTTTTTTCTTGTGCCCACTTTCCTGCTCCATCCCAGATGCGAGGAGTTACGAAAACAAAGGTCGCAGACCGTTTCTCAAAACCTAAAGAGTCTTTCGTCCTTTTGTCATAATCTTCGTTGGCCTTGTTTTTTGTGTTTGCATTTGTTCCGCATTCCCATAAAGACAATCCGGATTCGATGTTATAAATGTCTTCTGATGATTCAAGAATCCCATCCCATCCTGTTAGGTGCACGGCATCTCCTGACGGAAATCGGATTTGAGTTATATTCGATGTCGTTGCCCGAATTAGTCGAGTAACCAGCTCCGGTAAAACGCTTTGAGCATCCCGTCTATCTGCCCATTGTTTGATATCTGTCGAGTTGATCCACTTCATATCTAAAATCATGGTCATTTTTAGCTCACAACGAATTTTGTTCGCCGTATAGCCGATTTATCCACATGGCAAAAAGTTTGTCCGTCACGGAAAATACCTTGTTGATTTCGGTTATGAAGTCCTTTTCGAGCAGTTTCTTCATTGCCGACTGAACGGAACTCGCCGACGCCAAACTATGTCGCTTGATAAACGCTGCCGAGGTAATCCGTTCCGCTTCGCTCTCTTTGGCAATGGCATAGAGCAACTCTTTCTGCTTTTCAGGGATGTTCGACAGAATTTCGCGGAAAATCGTATCGTTCGAGGCAATCATGTTGTCGATTGCCGCGCGGAGGGTTTCGAGCATACACTCCTCGCCTTCGGGAGTGTCGGCGAATGCCTCGTTGAACGTTTTCTGAACGTAGTAGGTATGCCCCTTGAACAGATTGTAAACTCGTTTTACATCGTCGGACGCAATCCGTCTGTTCCGTTTCTCGAAATGGCCAACGATGAATGGAATATATATTTCTGGAGTAATCGCCTTCAGCTCCAGCATATCCGCACTATGGTAAAACGGACGTGCCGCCGACGTGAACATCTCCTGCATCATGTGGCGCTCGCTGCCGGCGAAGATGAAGTTGCAGTTGCGCAACTTTTGAATATGGGTTCGCAACTGTGCTTCGATATTCTTCTCGGGATATTTGGCGATTTGCTGGAACTCGTCGATCGCTACGATGCACGGCTTATCCGCATGGGCAAGGTATTGGAAAATTTCATCCAGCGTATATTCAGGACGGTCGATGTCACCCAGCTCCACGTTGAAAGTCGGCATGCCCGTAATAGGGTCGAATCCGAATTTGCCACTGATGGACTTGATAGTCTGGATAAACAGGCCGGCCATCTTGCGACTGCGCGGCAGAAGGGTTTCGTATATTTCACGTCCCAGCAAATAGGTAAATTCCCGCAGGCTCGACGTATGCAGGATATCTATGAAGAACGTATAGTATTCATCAGCTATTTCGGGTTTGTCGTAGCAAAACCGAATCAGTCCCGTTTTGCCCATACGGCGCGGAGAGATGATTACCATGTTGTTTCCGTTCGTAATGGATTTGACGAGCCTTGCCGATTCCGTAATGCGATCGCAGAAATATTCAGAGGCTATTTTTCCCGTTACGATGAAGGGATTCATTGCTTTTGCCATACAGTTGTTCTTTTTGCAAAGATAATTATTCATCATAAATTATGCAAATAGAATAATCTGTGATTTATTAAGCCGATAGAGCTGCTTTTTTATCTGAAGTTCAGTTTAGTCTGGTGTTGTTCGTCGGCATCATCCACACGACCTCGGGCGTGGTCGCCCGCTCTATGATCCATCGTCTGAAAACCGAGGCCTCTCGCGAATCGAGCCGAAAAGCCAATGCCGCAATCATTTCGAGCGAGTAAATCTCGACGGAGCTGCCGTCTTTGTAGCGTTTCATACGGCAAGCTGCGTCTTCGCACAGAACGCCGCTATTGCGGATAGAGCGGATATTGGCTCCGACGGCCGATACGAAGACCCCGAATAAGTCGGCGATCTGGTGCTGCGTCAGCCATACGCCGCCGCTCGTCGGACGAATGGTCACTCGGTCGTTTTCGATGGTTATGGGTTTCGTAGTCATCTTCATGTTTTTTAGCGTTGAAATATAGTTAATTATTCGTTCTTCTGCAACTGCGGCGTATGGGGCGTACCGGTTTCCCGGTCGGCTGTTCGTCGCAAAGTTCGAGCGGACGGCTGCTCATGTCGCTTTTCAAGCGGCGCATGTCCTCCTCCACCTTCCTGTCGGTCACGTGGGCGTAGATTTGCGTGGTGACGATGCGCTTGTGCCCCATCATGCGGCTGACCGTTTCGATCGGCACGCCCAGCGACAGCGTAATGTGCGTTCCGAAGTTGTGCCGCGCCATGTGAAAGGTCAGCTTGCGGTCGATGCCGCAGAGGGCGGCGATCGCTTTCAAGGCAGCGTTAATCGCGCTGTTGCAGTACATCGGCAGCAGCTTGTCGTCCGGCGCGAGGCCGTCGTACTTGTCCAGAATCCGAACCGGCAGGTCGAGCAGCAGTATCTCGAACCCGACGCCGGTCTTCTCGCGGGTCGCACGGATGCGCATTCCGCCCTCCGCGGTACGTTCCAAATTGGCAGTCGTCAAACGGCTCATATCCACATAGGCGATGCCCGTATAGCAGGAGAAGAGAAACAGGTCGCGGACAAGACGCAGGCTCGGCGACGGAAGCGGCGTAGTCATCAACCGATGCAGCTCCTCGCGGGTCAGGTATCGCTGCTGGCGACGCGGACGCTGCGGTTCGTATTCGGCGAACGGGTCGGACGTGACGATTCCCGAGGCGACGGCCTTGCCGATGACCGTTTTCAATCGGGACATGAGCAGAACGATCGTAGACGGAGCCAAACGCTGCTCCGAACGCAGATACAGATCGAATCGTTCGATCAACGACCTGTCTAAAGCCCCGAACGGCAAATCCGTCAGATTGAACTTCGCCGACAAAAAGCGGGACAGGTGTTTAAAAGTATTCTTGTAGCACGCTGCGGACTTCGCAGAGCGATCGACCCCGACATGCTTCTCGAAGCGCTCGATAAACCGTCTGAAATAACCCAGCAGCGCCTCCTGCCCCGATGCCATACCCAGTAGCCGGCATTTGACCTCCTCGGCTGTTACCCGTTCACGAGCAGCCGACAGCTCGCGGCAGATGCCGATAGCCGAGGCGCGCAACTCATCCAGCCGGCGGTTGATTCCGATAGCCGCAGCGCTTTTGCCCTTCATGCGTCCCGACGTCCACAATGACCACGGTGCCGTGAGCTTCGTGCCGAAGACGCACGTCGAGCCTCCCACGGCAAGACGAGCCATTACGGGGCAATGCCCCGCGGCGCCCGATTCGTTCACTTTCGTGCACCTTTTCTCGCCTCGGCAAAGTGCGAACGAGTTCGCCTCTGCCCTCGGCTTACCGAAAACGTTCTTTTTAAGGTAGAACGAGACCTTTACTTCCTCCTGTTTCATAACCCTGATACCTGTTTGCAAAATTAACTGATATAGAGCTATTTGAAACCATGAAAAATGCAGCCGAATATAGAAACAAAACCCTCATTCGGTGCTTCGTCCCCGTCTTTTTACTCCCGAACCGAAAAAAAGCTACTTTTGTAATCGGGATGCGAGGAGAATCGACGGCGCAGCGATGCAGTGATAGAATCAGGCAGCAGACGGTCGGCGAAACGGGCGTTATCCGACCCTTGAAAAGGGCAACGGATAAGTAGCTTTCAGTCGTTCCATGTTCGGATTCCGGACTCTTTTTCGGGGTTAACCCGTCTGCGAAGCCTATAGCCGAATAAAGCTGCCAAATTCTGACTTACAACACGTTAACAATATTTGCCTTACCGTTGCACTGCTCTCGGATTTTCTTCGTATCTTTGTTTCTATGGACAGAGGGGAGATTATCATTTACCAGACGGCAGACGGCGAGACCCGCTTGGACGTTCGCATGGAGAACGACAGCGTGTGGCTGACGCAGGCGCAGATTGCGCATTTGTTCGGAGTTGACAGAACGGTTATTGTCAGACATGTCAACAACATTTATAAGTCGTCCGAATTGGAGCGGGACGTAACATGTGCAAAAATTGCACATGTTCAGCATGAGGGGCAACGGCAAGTGCGACGTATGATTCCATTTTATAACCTCGATATGATTCTATCGGTGGGCTATCGCGTCAATTCCAAAAATGCCACTCAATTTCGTATCTGGGCAAATAAGGTCTTGAAAGAGTATCTAATAAAAGGCTATGCAGTCAATAGCCAGTCCAAGGCCGAGCAGTTGGAGGAGCTGAAACAAACCGTTCATCTGCTCTCGAACGTGTTGTCGGCAAAGGATGTTACGAAATCCGAGGCAATCGGGTTGCTGCGCGTGATTACGGACTATACTTACGGTCTCGATACGCTCGACCGCTACGATTATCAGCAGTTGGAAGTGTCGGCTACTACGACCGAGGAGCCGTTTCATGCGACCTATGAAAATGCGATGGAGGCGTTACAGGTGTTACGCGACAAGTTCGGAGGCAGCGAGCTGTTCGCCCACGAGAAGGACGAGTCGTTCAAAAGCACGATGGGCGCAATTTACCAGACTTTCGGCGGGCGGGACCTCTATCCGAGCGTTGAGGAGAAGGCGGCTAATCTGCTCTATCTGACGGTTAAAAACCATTCGTTCAGCGACGGTAACAAGCGTATCGCCGCTTTCCTGTTCCTTTGGTTCTTGGAAAACAATCGGATTCTTTACCGTGCTGACGGTTCGCGCCTTTTGGATAACAATACACTGGTCGCCCTGACGCTGATGATTGCCGAGAGCCGCACGGAGGAAAAAGACGTGATGACGAAGGTTGTGGTGAATCTGATCAATAAGAACAATTGACACGATAACAGCGTGTCGGATATCGGAAAAGTGATGAAACCTATGAAGCCTAGTCATTTTATGAACCGAGTTTTATTGTTTGTATTGTTGCTAGTGGTAGGCAAAGGTGCTTTGTCGCAGGAGCGGATAGATACACTCTACTATAGCCGTTCGGGGATGACGGTGCGAAATCCGGTTTTTGCCGATTATTATCGACTGGCGCTTTATCCTGCGGATGCGGCGGGGCTCAAAATGTTCAAGGATTTTTATATTTCGGGAGAATTGCGGAGAGAAGGGCGTTTTCAGACAATCGATACGCTTGATGATCGCCGGACGGTGTTTGACGGAGATGTTGTTTCCTATTTCAAGAATGGTCGCATGTCGGAAAAATCATATTATTCGGAAGGATTGTTGGAAGGCGAATATCGGCAATACGACGAGAATGGAACGTTGAAAACACGTGCGTCGTATGCCGGCGGCGAATTGTCCGGGATGTACGAGGCATACAACGGAGACGGCTCCTGCCGAATGGTGGAATATCGTGCAGGGCTGCCGGTTCATGATTATTATTTGCTGGCGGACGGCAGCGGGAACACGCTTAAATTCCGCATTGCGGACGACATGCCGGTATGGGAATCTCCGGTCATAACGGAGCGTTCGGTCGATTATCGGGACGGTGTGCCCTGGGAGGTCTATTTCAAAAACGGATTGACGATCGCCTTGACGGATGCCATCGTCCGGGATTACGGCAAGTGGCACCGGGTCGATCTGATTATCTCCAATAATTCATTGACGCCGGTCGAATTCAATCCGGAGACCGATATGACGGCCTATTCCGTAGACGAACACGATGTCGCCACCGATCTGCAGGTCTGGTCTTGCGATAGCTATCTGAAGAAAGTGAACCGATCGCAGACCTGGGCCGCTGTTTTGATGGGCGTCAGCGAAGGAATGGCTTCTGCCGGCGCAGGGTATTCGACCTCCACGACGACCGGTTACAGCAGCTACGGCGGTTATTCGTCTTATACGACTACGACTTATAATCCCTCTGCAGCCTATCAGGCCAACATGGCCTCACAGCAGCGGATCGCTGATTTCGGTCAGGCCTTGCAGGACGAACAACAGGTCAAAAAGCTGGGATATTTGAAGAAAAACACGATATATCCCGGAGAATCCGTATCCGGATTTGTTCATGTAGCATGGATTAAAGGGGAGCGTGTTGTGTTCATTATCCGGATTGAAGGTGCCGAATACATTTATGAGTGGGGATTTGACAAGAAAAATGCGTTTTTATTGAATAAGAACAACTAAGCTGTATCATTTTTTCTAAAATTTAGTTGAGGAAATAATATCCGCAAGGTCCTGCAAATCGCTATGTGAGCCTTGCGGATATTGTTTTTAAGGTTTATTCCTTTGCGGGAAAGCGAAAAAATGGGAAGATTTTGTACCTTTACCTAAAATATTCTATACAATGGCAGCGATGAATACAGCCGACATCGGCTTTGAAAAGGAAATATGGAAGGCGGCGGATAAGATGCGCGGAAATATTGATGCATCGGAATATAAATCCGTTGTATTGGGACTTATTTTCCTGAAATACATCTCGGACAAATTCGAAGCTAAATATCAACAGCTTGTTGCCGAAGGAGAGGGCTTTGAGGAAGACAAGGATGAGTATTTGAGTAATAAAAATGAGAAGGGTAGTTATGATCCGGTTTTCTATGTCCCTGCGGAAGCCCGTTGGGAAGCTATTGCCATCCATGCACACTCTCCTGAAATTGGAACGATCATCGACAATGCGATGCGGGCAATTGAGAAGGAGAATAAGCGTCTGAAAGATATTCTTCCGAAAAACTTTGCGCGTCCCGAGCTCGACAAACGCCGCTTGGGTGAAGTTGTCGATTTGTTTACAAATATTCGGATGCATGAGCACGGCGATTCGAAGGATATTTTGGGTCGTGCTTACGAATATTGTCTTTCGAAGTTTGCTGAGGCCGAAGGAAAATTGGCAGGTGAATTTTATACTCCGGCTTGTATCGTTAAGACGTTGGTGAACGTATTACAACCTTATAAAGGTCGTGTTTACGATCCTTGCTGCGGTTCGGGTGGTATGTTTGTACAGTCTGCACAATTCATCGAGAACCACTCTGGAAATATCAATAATATATCAGTCTATGGTCAGGATTCCAATCCTACGACATGGAAAATGGCGCAGATGAACTTGGCGATTCGCGGTATCGAGGCCGATCTCGGGCGATATAATGCGGATACCTTTTTCAATGATTGCCATCCGACTCTGAAGGCCGATTTCGTGATGGCCAATCCTCCGTTCAATCTGAGCGATTGGGGGGCGGATAAGCTGGCGGATGATGTGCGTTGGAAATACGGTACACCGCCCAATGGCAATGCCAACTTTGCGTGGATTCAGCATATCATCCACCACCTTGCCCCGACGGGACGTGCGGGCGTTGTGCTGGCCAACGGCTCGCTGTCGAGCCAGAGTGGCGGTGAGGGCGAGATTCGGCGTAAATTGGTAGAGGCTGATTTGGTGGATTGTGTTATCGCTATGCCGCCGCAGTTGTTCTATACTACACAAATTCCCGTGTCGATTTGGTTTTTCAATAAAAACAAGCAACAAAAGGGCAAAACGCTCTTTATCGATGCTCGCAACTTAGGTACAATGGTAACGCGCAAACTGCGCGAATTGACCGATAGTGACACGGTCGATCCGATAAAGCGCGGCGATATTCAGCGCATTGCCGACACCTATAATGCCTATGTTGCTGGAAAATTGGAGAATGAAAAAGGATTTTGTGCGGTTACCTCTGTCGCAGAAATTGCCAAGCAGGATTTTATTCTCACGCCCGGTCGCTATGTGGGCATTGCTGCGCAAGAGGAGGACACCGAACCGTTTGAGGAGAAAATGACACGCTTGACGGGCGAGCTTTCTGGACTATTTGAAAAGTCGCACGAGCTGGAGGCAGAGATCAAAAAACAGTTAGGTAGTATTGGGTATAAATTGTAGCAAATATGGGCTTAATTCTTAATGACTTAAAAAATGCATGTGAATTAGAACATGTATGTGACTATGTAAATAATCGCACAACGAGTAGTATGAATTATATCTCTACGGAAAATATGTTACCCAATAAAGGTGGTATAAGTGAATCTACAATAATACCGCCTGGAACCACAACTGAATATAAAATCGGAGATATTTTGATCTCTAATATTCGGCCATATTTCCAAAAAATATGGTGTGCTGATAGGTGCGGTGGGTGCTCTGCGGATGTTTTGTGTATTCGTGCAAAAGAAAATACAGATAGCAAATATTTATACTATCTGTTGAGCCAGCAAGCGTTTTTCGATTACGTAATGTCGGGAGCAAAAGGGTGTAAAATGCCTCGAGGGGACAAAAAACAGATTATGCAATGGCCTGTAAATATCCCCGCAATAGATGTGCAGAAAAAAGTTGTAGCTATATTATCTTCTCTCGATAATAAGATCAGACTCAATCGACGGATAAATGATAATTTAGAGGAGCAGGCCAAAGCGTTGTTTAAGTCGTGGTTTGTGGATTTCGATCGAAACGAATGGGTTCACTGTGAATTAGGAGATATCACACTTATTACTGCTGGAGGTGATAGGCCTTCAAAATATACTAATAAAAAGACTATTGAGTGTCATGTTCCTATATATTCTAATGGAATAGATAATGAAGGATTATATGGTTATACAAATGTTGCAAAAATTCACGAGGAAAGTATAACTATTTCTGCAAGAGGAACTATAGGTTATGTCTGTTTGAGATTAGAACCATATGTTCCTATTGTCCGGCTAATTTCAATAATCCCTAATAAAAAAGAGTTGTCTGCAAAATATTTATACTTGTGGGCATTAACTCAGAATATTACAGGAACGGGGACGACTCAGCAACAATTGACTGTTCCGATTTTCAGAAAAACTCCAATATCAATACCCTCTGACACTAAATTGAAGCAATTTAACTCTATTGCTGATCCTTTATTTAGTCAAATTGAATCTAATAAAAAAGAAAACATAAAATTATCCACTCTCCGTGATACCCTTCTACCCAAACTCATGTCCGGCGAGCTCTCCGTCGAGGAGGTTTCCTTCGATTAGCTTGCTAAATTATCATTTATACGCTTATTGGTCTCTATTTTTTCGTCAATTGAAGAAAGAATAGAGACTATTTTTTGTTGAGTTTTAATATCAGGAATTGATATATCTTGTTCCTGAATAAAACTGTTGAAATCTAAATTCTTAATGCCGGTTGTGCCATTCTCATAGGGGAACATAGCATCTTTATTGTACAGATAAAGCCAGTAATTAAAAAGATATTCAGGTTGGATGCCCGTTGCTGTGATGGCTTTACAGAAGTTAGAACATATCAAAGGCTTACTATATCGGGATAATATTTTATCGGATATTAGCGCAATGCGCCCCGTTGACTGCGTTGGACTCCCGCCGGATATTTCAATTATTAAATTATTAGCAGATAAAATCTTTGATGTCGCTTTTTTATTATGGATAAAACGTTGTGGCATTTTGCCGACATTGCCTTTGCAAAGTTCGGGAATGTCAGCCCCTCTCACACATAATACTTCTGTTGTATAGTTCTCTGTGGGGGAGCCTTTGCCCCAATCACCACTTTTGACTTCTGATATTATATCCTTTATTTTGCAGGTTACTCGTGTCATACCTAATTTATATATTTCCGATGTGAGATTTTGACATTGCTTTGATTAACCATTGCATAGTGCATTGTGGTGTCGATCTTGACGTGTCCCAATAGCTTCTGCACCTGTTCGATCGGCATTCCTTTGTCGATGGCCATTGTGGCAAGTGTCCGGCGGAATTTATGCGGATGAACTTTGTGAATCGAAACTTTGCGACCGAGTTGGCGGAGGCGCAACTCCACTCCGCTAATTTTAAGTCGATTATGTGGCTTGGCGATGGATACGAAGAGTGCCGGATTGTCATCTGTCCGGCTTTCGAGGTATTGTTTCAGATGAATTTTTGTGCGGGCGTTGAAATAGACTTCTCGTTCTTTGTTGCCTTTGCCGAAAACGACGCATTCGCGTTCGTGAAAGTCTATATCTTCTCGATTAATTTTTACCAGTTCGCCGACGCGGATGCCGGTAGACGATAGCATATCTACGATTGCCAGATCTCGTATATGGGTGCAGTTGTCACGCAAAATTTCGAGATTTTCATCGGATAGCACCTCTTTAATTAAGGAGCCGGTTTTAACTTTATGGATGCGTCTCACCGGGCTTTTAAGAATATAATCTTCGTCTTCGAGCCATGCGAAAAAGCTTGAGAAAATTCTGCGGATATTGTCTATGGTAACTTTTGACGATTGGTTATTCGATTGGTATGATGCAAGATAACATCGTAGATCGGTCGTTGTTATATCGACGATATTCTTGTCGATCTGCCGTAACATATATTCAATAGTCGAAGCATAATATTTTAATGTTTTCTCAGAGCATCCCTCGACGCGTTTGGCTGATATAAATAGCGTTTGCAGTTGAGAATTAGCCTTGACTCGCGCTTCGCTATCCGGAAGCTTTTCTGCGATGACAATATTTTGCAATGTGCGATTCAGCACGTTACATAAGATGCTCATTTGATCTGCCGTAATGACGGTACGCATCGCGGTTTTAATTTCGTCAATTAGTTTTTCTTTCATGGCTGCGTTTGTATTATTGAAATTGATAAAGTTACGCAGTCCATTGAAATACACACAAAGATAACCGATAAATGATAATTTAGAGGAGCAGGCCAAAGCGCTGTTTAATCATTACTTTATTCAAAATACAGAGAATTTAGGAGAATGGCAAGACGGGGTTTTGACTGACATTGCCCAATACCTTAATGGATTGGCTATGCAAAAATATCCAGCGATGCCTAATGAGGCAGGATTGCCAGTTTTAAAGATTAAAGAACTTGGACAAGGACAATGTGACACCAACAGTGATCGTTGCTCATCTTTAATAAAACCTGAATATATAATTTCTGATGGAACCATTATATTTTCTTGGTCAGGAACCCTACTTGTAGATATTTGGTGTGGTGGAAAATGTGGGCTCAACCAACATTTATTTAAGGTATCTTCGGCAAAGTATCCTCAATGGTTTGTTTTTTATTGGACAAAGCATCATTTGAATAAATTTATTCGCATTGCGAAAGACAAAGCGGTTACTATGGGGCATATCAAACGATGTGATTTAGAAATATCAAAAGTAAAAATCCCAAGTAAGCAGGCTTTGGTTAATTTAGATAAGTTATTTTCTCCCATCTTTAATAGAATGGTTACTTGTCGAATTGAAAATAGGAAATTATCATCTCTCCGCGATACCCTTCTACCCAAACTCATGTCCGGTGAGATCTCCGTTGAGGAGGTTTCCCTCGATTAGCTTGCTAAATTATCATTTATCAAAGTTACTATTGTAATTTCTATTTTTGTTATATTTGTATTAAACTGGGATTTCTAATGGAATTAGATCTTAATATTGATTCAAATGGCAATGTAATCGTCAATACATTGTCGGAATATGTTGCATATATTTCTCAGTTGCAAGCTGCCAATGAAGGTAGCAATGAGCGATTCTTTTTCAGGGGCCAATCCAATAAAAATTGGGATGTGCGCCCGTGTTTATTTAGAGAGAATAACCTGACGATTGAATCCGATATTATATCCGAGGCTTGTGCTCGTGCTCCTTTTGAATTTGGCGGCCGAAGTGCATTTGAACGACTGACAAAATTACAACATTATGGACTGCCAACCAGAATGTTGGATGTAACGCTAAATCCTTTAGTCGCGTTGTATTTTGCGTGTGCGAAATGTGAAGATAAAGAAAACTACGACAAGAATTATAAAGAATCTGATACTATTGATGTCGACTCCGATCATTCATTTGATAATGAATATGATGTCGATGGGGCTGTTTATTATAGACGGGCTTATGGACATAAGCATAATTCAGATGATATTGATCTGTTGGCCCGAATCGCGGAAATGGATTTCAGCGGAGATATTGTATTGCATCAATTGGTCGAGAAATTAGGACTACGCAGTCAAATAAAACAAGCCGAGGATTTTGAGGAACTGGCAAAGGTGATGCAAAATGCTTACTTTGTTATATCGACATTCAACAATGAACGTTTGATTCGGCAGAGCGGAGCTTTTTTGCTTTCTGGTAGCATTAATATTCAACTCAATAAATCTGATTACGGCGCCAGTCGGATCGAGAAGAGCAGTTGTTCTTTAAATAGCCAGTTTGCGAGCGAAAGGATAATCATACCGGCCGGAAGCAAGGAAAGCCTTTTAGAAGAATTGAATTTCTACAATATAAACCAAGGGGCTTTATTTCCGGAGTTGGAGCATCAGATGGCATATATCAAATATAGTATGTGTAAATCTAATGTCAGAAGCGCTTCATCTTTTGAAAAGATAGATTTTGATGCAATAAAAGCTGAAGAATCTAAGGAAAGTGTTGAGATAGCTGAATCCGTAGTGAGAGAAGAGTTAGTTGATAAGGCTATTTATGATATCATATCACAATATATTTCAGATGATGCTATAAAACAGAATGTTCTTCGAATTATTACACGGCAAACCGAATATATAGATTGGGCCAATAAGGAAGCGACCATTAGTGATTTGAGGCGTAAAATCAAACGAAGCCTGTCTTTACAATCTATTAGTTCTGATGTCGCAACGCAATCTGCGCGTAATATGGTATCACAACTTGTTAACTTGTATGTGAAAAAATAACAATTATATGCACTTCACCGAAGATGATTTTGAAAACGCTATTCTCGAGTTGTTTCGAGAGCAATTAGGCTATGATTATGTGTACGGTCCCAATGTAATGCGCGACTATGCAGAACCGCTTTACGTGGAGGTGCTGGAGGCTGTGTTGCCGCAGATCAATCGTGGACTGCCACAGGCCGCTATTGACGAAGCTATGGTGAAAATTCGGACCTATGAGGGCGGAACGTTGGTACAGAAGAATGAATTGTTCACGGATTATTTGCAAAATGGCGTAGCTGTCAATTATTTCGATGGCCGCGAGCAATGTTCCGCAAATGTCCGGCTTGTCGATTACGATTCACCGTTACATAATCGGTTTACGATCGCTAATCAATGGACGGTCGATGGGCACTCGGTAAGGCGTGCGGATATGATCGTATTTGTCAATGGATTGCCGCTGGTGGTGGTCGAACTCAAATCGCCATCGCGTGAGAATACAGACGTGTCGGAAGCTTATGCACAATTGCGTAACTATATGCAGGAGATTCCGTCACTCTTTATCTATAACGCTTTTTGTGTGATGAGCGATCAGGCGATGACTAAGGCGGGGACGATCACAGCGGGTGAAGACCGTTTTATGCAGTGGAAAACGGTAGATGGGAGTTATGAAGATACCCATAGCGCGAATTTCGATGTGCTTTTCGCGGGAATGTTCGAAAAAACGCGGTTTGTTGAATTGTTGCGGAATTTTGTTTGTTATTCGAAAGACGGTAAACAGGATATTAAGATATTAAGTGCCTATCATCAGTTTTATGCCGTACACAAGGCTGTGCTTTCGACGGTTAAAGCAGCTGAGACAGATGGTCGGGGTGGCGTGTTTTGGCATACGCAGGGCAGCGGAAAGTCATTGTCGATGGTCTTTTTCGCCAAGCAGTTGCAGCAGGCGATGTCGTCGCCGACTATCGTCGTGCTGACAGACCGTAACGATTTGGACGGTCAGTTGTACCGGCAGTTCGCTTGTTGCAGGGATTTTTTGCGTCAGACACCCGTGCAGGCCGAAAGTCGGGCTCATCTTCGGGAATTATTGGCGGGACGCGAAGCGAACGGTATCTTTTTCTCGACGATGCAGAAATTCGAAGAGAGCGAAGAACCTCTTTCGACGCGACGAAATATAGTTGTTATGGCCGACGAGGCGCATCGCAGTCAATACGGATTGGAGGAGAGGGTCAGGATGGTTACGGATGCTGACGGGGTAACGCAAGCCAAAGTTGTAATCGGCGCGGCGCGTCTGGTGCGTAATGCGTTGCCGAATGCTACCTATATCGGGTTTACCGGAACGCCTATTTCGCAAAAAGATCGGTCGACACGCGAAGTGTTTGGAGATTACATCGACGTGTACGATATGACGCAGTCGGTGGAGGACGGTGCGACACGGCCGGTATTTTACGAGAGCCGTGTAATCAATCTGAAACTCGACGAGCAGTCCTTGCGGCGTATTGATGCGGAGTATGATGCGATGGCTGAGGAGGCGGAAGAGTATGTCATTGAGAAAAGCAAGCGTGAATTGGGGCGGCTCGACTCGATCCTTGGAGCTGACGCGACGGTGGCATCATTGTGCGAGGACATCGTAAAACACTATGAGGAATTCCGGCAATACGAGCAGACGGGTAAGGCGATGATAGTAGCCTATTCGCGGCCAATAGCGATCAAGATTTACCGTCGGATTCTCGAAATGCGTCCGGTGTGGAGTGACAAGCTGGCTGTTGTGATGACTTCCGGTAATAAAGATCCGGAAGACTGGCGGGCGATTATTGGAAATGATTCCCACAAGAAAGAGTTGGAGAAGCGGTTCAAAGACAACGATAGCTCGTTGAAAATCGTCATCGTAGTTGATATGTGGCTTACGGGTTTCGACGTACCTTCGCTTTCGACGATGTATGTCTATAAACCGATGTCCGGACACAATCTAATGCAGGCTATTGCTCGTGTGAATCGTGTGTTTGGGGATAAACAAGGTGGTTTGGTTGTGGATTATGTGGGTATCGCTTCGGCGTTGAAGACGGCGATGAACGATTATACATACCGTGACCGCAAAAATTATGGTGATACGGATGTGGCTAAAACCGCCTATCCGGAGTTTCAGAAGAAACTGGACGTTTGCCGTGATCTGATGTATGGATTCGATTATGGTGCTTTCTTCGGTAAGTCTGATTTGGAGCGGGCGAAAGCCATCAGCGGAGGTGTCGATTTCATGCAGTCCCCCGAGCGGATGGAAACGAAAAAACTCTATATCAAAGAGGCGCTGCTGCTGCGGCAGGCATTGTCGCTTTGTCAGAGTTTACTGAATTATGAGCAACGTATCGAAGCTGCCTATTTTGAGGCGGTTCGCACATTACTGACGCGCGTGGAAGCCAAGGGCAAGATTTCGTTCCGTGAGATTAACGGGCGTATTAATGAATTGCTCAAGCAGAGTATCAAGAGCGAAGGGGTAATTAATCTTTTCTCCGATATCAAGGAGGAGTTCTCTTTGTTCGATTCGAAATTCCTGGAAGAGGTTGCCCGGATGAAGGAACGGAACTTCGCCGTAGAATTATTGCGTAGGTTGATTGCAGAGCAGGTACAACTATATCAGCGAACGAATACGGTACGAGCCGAGAAGTTTTCGGAAATTCTGGCCGATGCCATGAGCCGCTATTTGAAAGGGATGCTGACGAACGAAGAGGTTATCGAAGAACTGCTGAAAATAGCCCGTGAGATCGTTCACGGCGAAAAGGCCGGCAAGTCGCTTAATCTGAACAGCGAAGAACTTGCCTTTTATGATGCGTTGACCAAGCCTGAGGCTGTAAAAGATTTCTATTCCAACGATCAGTTGGTCGCTATTACGCGAGAGTTGACAGATGCGCTTCGGCGAAACAAGACGATTGACTGGAATATGAAGGAGAGTGCTCGTGCCGGAATGCGGCGTATTGTCAAACGATTGTTGAAAAAGTATAATTATCCGCCTGCTGGGCAGGAAGATGCTTTGAATACGATTATGGAGCAGTGTAAGAAGTGGAACGAAAATAATTGAATGAGATAGCTATGGGTAAGTTGGAAGAGTCAGTCGTATAATGATTTTGCAAGATATAGTAATAGGCAGTGTCCATAATTTTGTGTAAATGGGAGAATAGGATTCAGTTTGAGTTACGCTCCCCTCGATCCCGGAATATCGTCATCTCTTTCCGCCGGCAGGGAATTAAACGCCGGAGATGGAAATACGCAAGGCCATGCGAATCGCCCGAAGGGCGAGCCTTGCGTATTTCCATCTTTGGCGTTTTGCTGGTCGCATGTAGATTTGCAGCGTGATGTAATCACAGGTAATTTCGATATGGAGTCGCAGTGAACCGGGGCTTGTCGTAAGCTTTGAGGCTTGGCGGTAGATTTGGACTGCGACTCCATTAACCAGAGAGAATGGCTGTTTAGAATTGTAGGTTTGAAGACCTGGTACATGTGATAGCATACGACTCTCACAAAACTAACAAGTTATGCACTATTTGTATTATGTAGGTCTGGATGTGTCGAAAGAGACTTTCGATGCGTCTTTGGTCGCCTTCGAGGATGCAAACGAGATGGCTCACCGCAAATTCGCCAACTCCCGAAAAGGGATCTGCTCGTGTCTGCACTGGGTTGAGAAGCGGCATGGTATTCTGCTCGACGATGTGATTTTCTGCGCCGAGGATGTGGGGAGCTACATATCCGAGATGGCGGTTTGTGCTTCCGACAGGACGCTGACTTTCAATTTTTCACTGATCTCGCCGTTGGTAATCAAGTATTCGATGGGTATTGCCCGTGGCAAAACAGACAGAGTGGATGCCCGGCGTATCGCCGAGTATGCGATCACTCACTATCGGAAGATAGCCCTTTATCTGCCGGCAGAGAAGGAACTGTGTCAGTTGCGCACATGGCTGATCTTAAGGGCTTATCTGGCAAAACAACGTGTAGCGAAACTGGTGTTGCTCGAAAAATTAGACTACAAAGAGAAATTCGCGGATGTATCTATTCAACGTTCCATGCTCCAGGAGGAGATCGCGTATGCAGAAACTCATATGAAAACCATCGAACGGGAAATGAAGGAATTGATAGCCGCCGACAGCAACATTTGCCGGAACTACAAGCTGCTGACCAGCATCAAAGGTGTAGGGCCGATCACGGCCATTGTGATGCTCTGTTCGACGCTTAATTTCACCAAAATCACAGACCACCGCAAGTTTGCCTGCTATTGCGGGCTGGCTCCGTTCGAACATAGCTCCGGCACAAGCGTTCGCGGGGGATGCCACACATCGAGCATGGCGAATCGAGACATTAAAGTACAACTGAACCGCAGTGCACTGATTGCCATCAGGTGTGATCCGCAACTAAAGGCATATTACGAACGCAAAGTGGCTGAAGGTAAACATAAATTCAGCGTCCTGAATGCTGTGAGGGCCAAAATCGCCGCCAGATGCTTTGCCGTCGTAAGGCGTGGAACACCATATGTAGCGTTGCAGATATAATCCGGCATACATATCTGCCATTCGATAAGATTTTGAGATCATTCAAAATCTCAAAATCTTATTGTCGGAACAGTCCGTCTAATTGGGAGCCGAACCTACTCATAATTAATGTATTGTCATTTCCGTACTCCGCAAATTAACGATTCTGACTATGGGATGCAAGGCTATACAAGCGCTTCGCGGCCTTGCATCCCATAGCCAGAATCATTTTGCTAAACGCTACGACAAAAAATGACAATTTCCGGGCATGAAACTTTTTGCAGCTTTTATTTGGTTTTATCTTAGAATTCTACCGTCGGAAAAGACGACATTCTGCGGCTCCTAACGATCCGGTTCCGATGTTCAGCCGCGATCGGCCTGCCCGTTCGACGGCCCCCTCCCGTCCTGCTATCTGCCGTCGAAATACCCCGCTTTTTCAAAACGGCCGTCTGTTGTTCTTCTTCTCGTGGAGATAATTCAACTCGTCGCTGTAAATGTCCATGACGAACCGCAGCATATTGTCGGCCAATGCCGTAAGCCTTGTCGTATCGTCTCCCAGCAGGTGGAGGATTGCCGACACTTTGCACTTGGTTTGGGTACTGACATAGATCGCAGAGCGATTACGGCAATCCACCGGAGCGAAGAACGTGCGTTCGAAATCCGGCAGCGCGATCTTTTTACGCCGGAATCCGGCCGACTCCTTTCCAGTAGTCGTTTGGGTGTCGACGTCTGTTTTCTCAGCAGTCGGTGCCGATGCTCCGGATACCGTTTCCGATGTGTTTCCCTCGGGAGTGTCCGTATCTTCCTCTTCCGGTTCGGGAATCCTGCGGACGACTTTCGAGTCCAAAGGGGCTTGTCCGGCGATCATCTGACGCATCAGTTCCTCGTCGACTTCGATACGGGGACGCTTAGCAGGATTGGGTGCGGGGTTGTCTTTTTCCTTTAATGAATCCATGGTGCAACGTTTTTGAGATTGATTGTCAGCCATACGGGCATAGAGCATGTATGTCTGGTTTATTGGGTTAAACCATTCAAAATGCCGTTTTCCGTTTCATGCGGTTTGTATCGGAATAATGAACGGAATAAGAAAACCTGCCTTTCATGATGCAAGATACAATCGACTGAAATGCCTCGATTCCGATGTCCGCTCACGTCCGTTCCAGTCCGTTCGGCGGGCTTTTTTTCATCTCCAGACGGTTGTAATATTGCACCGGGAAAGACCCGCCCTCGGAGGCTTTTCAAAGTTTTCACAAAAAATTTTCCGCCGCGGATTTTGTTATCGCCAGATAACAGCGAGCTGTACCTTTGTATGCCGAAAAATTTTTCGGCATACAAAGGTGCTCGCTCTGCGAGGCCGGGTGGCGTTCCCGAGTCACGCCACTTAAACTACCAGCTTGATGACAACCACGAAAAAGAGGATCGGACGCCCGACAACGACAGATCCCAGAGTTCACAGGTATAATTTCAAACTCACCACCGAAGAGAATATCCGCTTTAAGCAGATGCTTTGTGAGGCAGGATTGGAGCATAACCGTAGCCGTTTTATCGTCAAAAGGCTCTTTGCCGAGGAGTTTGTCGTCATCAAACGCGATCCGTCGAAGACGCAATTCGTCGCCCGGCTGAATGATTTTTATTTCCAATTCCAGAAACTTGCGAACAACTACAACCAGATTGTAAAGGCTGTCAATTCGCACTTTTCCAACGTTGCTATCCCGCATCAGATCGCTGCATTGGAGCAACGGACCCGCGAGCTGAAAGCCCTGAGTATCGAGATTCTCAACCTCGCAAAACAGGCTAAGGAATGGTTGCGAATATAAGATCGGGCTCCTCGCCCGGCGGAGCCTTGTACTACAACAAGGAGAAAGTGGATAAGAATGAGGCCGAAGTGCTCCTCTGGCAGAAGATGCTCGAACCCTTCAATAAACACGGGCGAATGGATATCGATGCCTGCATGGAGAGCTTCCGGCCCTACCTCGAAGCTAACAGAAGGACGACCAATACGGTCTTCCATGTCTCGCTGAATCCTTCGCCGGAAGACAGACTGACAGACGAACGGCTCCGGGACATTGCCCGCGAGTACATGGAGCGCATGGGTTACGGCGAACAGCCCTATATCGTTTTCAAGCACAAGGACATTTCCAGAGAGCATCTCCATATCGTGTCGCTGCGGGTCGATGAGCAGGGCCGCAAACTCCCGCACGATTTCGAGGCCCGGCGCTCGATGGAAATTCTGCGTGATTTGGAGCGGAAATACGGTCTGCATCCGAGTATCAAAGGCGAGGAACAAGCAGACAGGCTCGGCTTGCGCAAAGTAAACTATAAAGAGGGCAATGTCAAACAGCAGATATCGTCCGTCGTGCGGTCGTGCTTGTGCAATTACAAATGTTCGTCCTACGGAGAGTTTCGCACCCTGCTGGAACGTTTCAATGTCTCAGTTGAAGAACGTACGGGAACCATCGACGGCAGGGATTATGCCGGAGTGATCTACGGGCCCTGACCGATGACGGCTATGGCATCGGTACTCCGTTTAAATCGAGCCGTATCGGCCGGGATGTCGGCTACAAGGCTCTTCAAAAGTATTACGAGCGGTCGAAGAGTGCGCTGAAGCAGGACGGAACGCTCGACCGACTTCGGCAAACAGTCAAAGACGCCATGAGCCCACACAATACACGGGACGAGTTCCGGCGACTGCTCAAAGCGGAGAATATCGACACGATTTTCCGCATTAACCCGGTCGGCAGAATCTATGGTGTGACTTTCATTGACCATAACGACGGCATCGTTGCCCGCAGGTCGGTACTGGGAAAAGAGTTTTCGGCAAATGTTTTCAATGAACTCTATCCGGCACCGAAAAACGACAAGCAGGTTCCAGAACAACACACAGCACCGTAACACGAAATACAAAACCATATCGCCAATCCTATTTCTGGCATTGTCGATACGCTATTGGACCTGACCGACACGCAGGCCTATGAAGAACAGCAGCGGCAGATGCAACGATTTCGAAAGAGGAGGTGACATTTTTTTGATATGAAGACTGATACTTACTGTACGAAGGATCTTTCGCGGGTGGGAAGATGTTTGATTCATAGGACATTATGTTGCTTTTCAGATAAGAAGTATATCGCTTATAGAGTAAAAAACGTAATTGTAAACGAGGTTTCGGTGTCCAAAGCGTTACCTCGTTGACTTTTGCTTAGAAATTGTGTATTGTGTTGAATTAGATCATGTTAATGCGTTGTTCGTCTTGGCGGCCGACTCTGCCGAAATTATTTTTGTAACCCTCAAGAGGCGTGTGCAGTATGTTGACGCTGTGGCATGTTGTCAGACAAGACGAACTGTTTATAGAGTGATTCTCTGGCCGACTATAATATTTATAACAAAAGTCCTATGTTCGTATATAGGACTTTTGTCATTTTGTACATTCAAGCGTATAGATGTCATCCGGAAATGTCGCAATTCGGTTTCCGTTCAGGTATTCAGCCGTGCATGGTCTGCGAGGAACTTCTCCAGCCCGCTGTTCGTCATCGGATGTCTGAGCAACCCTTCGATTGCCGCAAGGGGGCATGTCGCCACATCGGCTCCCGCATCGAGGCACTGGATAATATGCTGCGTATGACGGATCGAAGCGGCCAGCACCTGCGTTTTGTAACCATAGGTGCGGTAGACCTTCACGATGTGGGCTACCAATGCCACGCCGTCTTCGGAGATGTCGTCGAGACGTCCCACGAACGGAGACACGTAGGTCGCTCCGGCCTTTGCGGCGAGCAACGCCTGTCCCACGGAGAATACCAGCGTGCAGTTCGTCCGGATATCCTTGGCGGCAAAATATTTTACGGCCCGGATTCCTGCGGCCGTGCAGGGCAGTTTCACGACGATGCGGGGATGCAGCGCCGCCAGCGCCTCACCCTCTCGCACCATTCCTTCGAAGTCTGTGGCTATGACCTCGGCGCTCACGTCTGCAGATTTCAACATAATGACGGTTGCAGTTTTCCGTACCCCGGATGTTCTCTTTGGCCATCAGCGATGGGTTGGTCGTTACGCCGTCCAGGACGCCCAGTTCATGCGCCTTGCGGATTTGTTCCAGATTGGCCGTGTCGATAAAGAATTTCATGGCTCAAATAGTTTTTACGGTTTCTTAAAGATACGAAGAAAATTCCAGACTACAGAAATCGTAGAGCGAATAACGTTAGAGTGTTGTCAGTTATGATCTATCAGCTTTGCTCGGTTGTGGGATTCGTAAAGGAGGCCGTCAAAAAAAAATCATGTTGTTCTGCCAAGTATAGGTGTCGGTGCAACTGCCTCGGTATGCGTTGGCAGAGTAGCCTTTTAATTGACGCTAAAAGAGGTATTTTACAGAATACTTGACTTTAAAGCATATTAAAATTTTTGGTTTTGATATGCTTTGATGAGTTTTTGTGCTATCTTTGGATATTCATTTAATATAGAATTTGCCTCTTCTTTGAAAAAAAGAAAGGTAGATAAGCATTGTAAATACCCGGGCTAAATTTTTACTCGCAGATGATAAAAAAACTGTTTTTTACATTGCTTTGCACTGCTGTCTGCCGAACGATATCGGCACAGGTGGTTGATCCTTATGTCCCGGCGCCCGAAAACCTTCGGGCTCGGACGGAGTTTCAGGATGCCAAATTCGGCATTTTCCTTCATTGGGGGCTCTACTCGCTGCTCGGCACGGGCGAATGGACTATGACCAACCGCAATATCAATTATCAGGAGTACGCCAAGCTGGCCAATGCGTTTTATCCACATGATTTCGATGCCGCGGAGTGGGTCTCGGCCATCAAATCCTCGGGTGCGGGGTACGTCTGCTTCACGACGCGCCACCACGACGGCTTTTCGATGTGGGACACCGCGCAGACGGACTACGACATCGTGGACGCCACGCCGTATAAACAGGATGTCGTGAAAGCGCTCTCCGACGAGTGCTCCCGTCAGGGCATCCGCCTGCACCTCTATTATTCGCTGATCGACTGGTACCGCGACGACTGCCCGCGCGGGCGGACGGGGCTTGGGACGGGGCGTCCCGGAACGGGGATCGACTATGCGCACTATTACGACTTCATGAAACGCCAGCTCACGGAACTGCTGACGGGTTACGGTTCGGTGGGCGCCGTGTGGTTCGACGGGGTGTGGGACCAGGACCAGAACCTGGATTTCGACTGGAAACTCCGCGGGCTGTACGACTATATCCATGCCATCAGGCCGGCCTGTCTGGTGGGTAACAACCACCACCTTGTGCCGTTCGAGGGCGAGGATATCCAGATTTTCGAGCGCGACCTTCCGGGCGAGAACACCGCCGGACTTTCGGGGCAGGAGATCGGCCGCCTGCCGCTCGAAACGTGCCAGACGATGAACGGCATGTGGGGCTACAAGATCACCGACCTCGACTACAAATCGTCGAAGACGCTGATCCACTACCTCGTGCGGGCTGCGGGCCGCAACGGAAACTTGCTGCTCAACATCGGTCCCCAACCCGACGGAAAACTGCCTGCGACGGCCGTCGAACGGCTGCGGGAGATGGGCGAATGGCTCGCCCGGTACGGCGAAAGCATCTACGGAACCCGCGGCGGCGACATCCCGCCCCACGACTGGGGCGTGACGACGCGCAAGGGCGACAAACTTTACGTGCATGTGCTCGATTTGCAGGACGATGCGCTGTACCTGCCGCTTGCGGAAAAAGTCGGGGAAGCCCGGTGCCTGAACAACGGCGAGCGGGTGAAGTTCGACACGCTCCGGGGAAAAGGGATCGTCCTGAATCTGGAGCATGTTCCCGAGGATACCGACCGAATCATAGAACTCACTTTACGATGAAAAAAACGACACAGCTATTCGCCGGCCTGCTTATGCTCACGGGCGTGTTGTCGGCGTGCTCCCCGGCCGGCAACGAGGGTTTCATGCGGCGCGTGGAGACCGATTTCCGGCACAAACAGGAGCTGCTCCCCCGGGGCGATCTGTTCGGGATATTCGACGAACCGATGACGCCGCAGGAACGCGATGCAATGACGTTTCTCTATGCCTATATGCCCGTGGGGGACATTACCGACTATCTGGGCGATTTTTATCTGGAAAACGTGCGCTGTGCGCTGTCTGTCCGGCAGGAGATGCCTTGGGGCAGGAGCGTCTCCGACGAGTTGTTCCGGCATTTCGTGCTGCCCGTGCGGGTCAACAACGAGTGTCTCGATGATTCGCGCCGGGTATTTCACGATGAACTCAAACCCCGCGTCGAGGGGCTGTCGATGTATGACGCCATCCTCGAAGTGAACCACTGGTGTCACGAGAAGGCCAACTACCAGCCGTCGGATGCGCGAACTAGTTCGCCGCTGGCCACCGTGCGCACGGCTTACGGCCGCTGCGGCGAGGAGTCCACGCTGCTCGTTGCGGCCCTGCGGTCGGTGGGCATCCCGGCCCGGCAGGTCTACACGCCCCGCTGGGCGCACACCGACGACAACCACGCCTGGGTAGAGGCCTGGGCCGACGGACGGTGGCATTTCCTCGGGGCCTGCGAGCCGGAACCGGTGCTCGACCTGGGGTGGTTCAACGCCCCGGCCAGCCGCGGGATGCTGATGCATACCAAGGTCTTCGGCTATTACGACGGTTCGGAGGAGGTGATGAAAACCACGGCCAACTACACCGAGATCAATGTGATCTCGAACTATGCCGCGTGCGCCCCGCTCACCGTGACGGTCACCGACACGGCGGGCAGTCCCGTGGAGGGTGCGACCGTGGAGTTCAAACTTTACAATTACGCCGAGTTCTACACCGTATCGCGCAAAACGACCGACGTCCGGGGGCGGGCGTCGCTGTCGGCGGGTCTGGGCGATATGCTTGTCACGGCTGTCTGTGATGGCCGGTTTGGGGTTCGGAAGGTTTCTTTCGGGAGGGAGACGGAGGCGACGGTGGTGCTGGAGCATGCGATCGGCGACGAATTCTCCTTCCCCGTCGACATCGTTCCTCCGGCCGAGAGCGCGAATTTGCCGGAGGTGACGGCCGCTCAGCGTGCGGAGAACGACCGTCGCTTCAACCGCGAAGACTCCATCCGCAACGCCTATATCGCCACGTTCCCGGCGAAACCCGCCGTTGCGGAGTTTGCACGTTCTGTCGGCATGAAGCCGGACGATGTGGCCGGATTTATCGCCGCTTCGAGAGGCAATCACGCCGAAATTATGGATTTCCTGCGCGGCGCGAGCCGGAAAGGATGCACCGGGCGGGCGCTGCAACTGCTCGCCACGCTGTCGGAAAAGGATCTGCGCGATACGCCGTCGGCGGTGCTCGCGGATCATCTTTATAATACGGACAAGAATGCCGACGCCGCGACCGTGCTGGCCCCGCGTGTGGCCGATGAGATGCTCACGCCCTACCGGTCGTTCCTGCAGCGGGAAATTCCGGCCGCCGATGCCGCCGCGTTCCGCCGTGACCCGCAGCGTCTGGTGGCGTGGTGCCGCGACAGCTTGACCCTGCGTCCGGAACTCTGCACCGTCTCCACGACCATCTCGCCCGAAGGCGTGTGGCGTAGCCGGACGGCCGACAAACTCTCGCGGGCTATCTTCTTCGTTGCCGCGGCTCGTTCGCTCGGCATCCCGGCGTGGATCGACCGCGTGACGGGCAACCTCTTCTACCGCCATGCCGGGAAGGATGTGCCCGTCGATTTCGACGCGGCCGGGAACCGGGAACTGGAGACCGGGCGGCTGCAATTGAACTATGCGCCGATTCCGCGTCTCGACGATCCGGAGTATTTCCGGCACTTCTCCCTTTCGCGCTTCGACGGGCAGTCGTTCTCCCTGCTGAACTATCCTGATTTCGAGCGGTGGAGCGAGCTGTTCCGGGCTCCCGCCGATCTGGAAACCGGTTATTATATGCTTGTGACGGGCAGCCGGCTCGCCAGCGGCAGCGTGCTGGGGAACGTGTCGTTCTTCAACGTCCGTCCGGACAGTACGACCGAAACGAACCTGACGATGCGCGACAATTCGGAGGCGGTTCGCGTGATCGGGAGTTTCGATTCGGAGTCGAAATTCACTGACGCCGCGACGGGAGCCGAAACGTCGGTCCTCACGACTGCGGGACGTGGTTATTTCGTGATCGGATTGCTGTGCGTCGGACAGGAGCCTACAGATCATGCGCTGAAGGATATCGCGGCCAAAGCCGCGGAGCTTGAAGCGTGGGGACGCTCGCTGATCCTGCTCTTCCCCGACGAGGGGGCGTACCGGAAATACACGGCGTCGCCCGCGGCCCCGCTGCCGGCGACCGTCACCTTTGGCATCGACCGCGACGGCTCGGTTCGCAGGCGGATTCTCGAAGCGATGCAGCTGCCGGGGAACGTTTCGCTTCCGGTCTTTCTGATCGGCGATACGTTCAACCGTGTCGTGTTCGAATCCCACGGCTATACGATTGGCCTCGGCGACCGTCTTTTGTACACCATACACCAATTATGACCGGAATTTATGACGACTGAACTTTGCGCCTATACCTGCGATGCGTGCGATATAGCCCGGCGGACAGGCGTCACGCGCATCGAGCTTTGTGCCGCGCCCTTCGAAGGGGGTACGACCCCTTCCGCCGGGCTGATCCGCTACGCCCGGAGTCTACCGGGCCTGCGGCTGAGCGTGATGATACGCCCTCGGGGCGGGGATTTTTGCTATACGGATGCCGAAACGGCGCTGATGGCCGAAGAGATTCGCTTCGCCCGTGCCTGCGGAGCCGACGGGGTGGTCCTCGGCGTGCTGACCCCCGACGGAGAGGTGGACGAGACGCGCACGGCGCAGCTTGTCCGCGAGGCTGAGGGGATGGAGGTGACGTTCCACCGCGCGTTCGACATGACGCGCGATCCCCGGCAGGCGCTCGAAGCGGTCATTCGCACCGGATGCCGCCGGGTGCTCACCTCCGGAGGCCGCAATACGGCGCAGGAGGGTGTCGGGACGCTGCGAGCCTTGGCGGCGCAGGCGGCCGGCCGCATCGAAATCATGGCCGGAAGCGGCGTCAATCCGTCGAACGCCCGCCTGCTGGCCGCCACAGGGGTCGATGCCCTGCACTTCAGCGCCCGCCGGGAACGTGAGGGCGCGATGCGCTTCCGCAATCCGCAGGTTTCGATGGGCGGGTGTGCCGGTGTTCCGGAATACTCCGTGACCGATGCCGACGAAACTCTCGTCCGGAAACTGTTGGCCAAGCTGGAATAACAACGATTGATTTCAGCTCGGAGGGTGTGGTGCTCGGATGTGGCAGCCAGACGGTTGTCACTGTGTATATTTCACCCCGACTATCGGGATAAGGTAATGTGAGGTTTGCAGGACGCGGGCGTGGTATATCCACTCATCTGGAAAGAGATCATATTTATATATAGTATATTTTATTCCATCCTTGTTTTTGGTTTGGCGGAGCAGTTTCGAAGCGGTCGATCTGCCCGATTTCGCCGTCGGTCTGAAGTGCGAATCTGTTCTTAAAATGCGCATTTTGCAAGACTTTTTTATGCATTTGGAGCGTAATTGCTGATGATTTTTTTGCGAAAAATTAATTAGGATAAAATCTTTTTATTATTTTTGCAACAGAGAGAATCCTCTTTCCTCGTCAAATCGCGAGGGGGGGGGATTTTTCCTTAGCACCGTTCTCGTGCCAAGTCGATAAAATCCCGAAACTCGAATAAGTAATTTTTTGGAATCCGTCCAGGGTTTCATTATGTAGATTGTATCGACTGTTTTAAGTATGGCATTTCATTATGCTTATCACATCCGAAAGCCAAACCGGGAAGCCGGTTCATTAAATCTCATCCTATGAAAAAGTTGTACCTATTCTTTCTGGCCATGCTCTGCATGGCAGGAGCGTCCGTACTGAATTCATGTTCGGACGACGATTCCACTCCATCCGGCAACCCCGATATGCCAGAAAGCGGGAATGCCCTGATCTGCAACGGTGTCGTGCGGGAAATCAAATCCGCCGTCTACACGGTCGAGACTCCCGGAAACGGCGAAAAGGCAGATGCTTCGGAAGCTGCCTCCGTCTATACGATCTATCTCTCGCCGACGGCAGGGCTTGTGGATGTGGACGGCATGCTGATCGCCGACGATGCCGTCAAAATTACCGTCAAACAACCTTCCGGAGCCGTCGATTTTGCGGTTGCCGGCAACGGAATCGCCTATGGGGAGATCGACGTAAACTCCTCGAACGTCGGAGAAGCCTCGAAAGCGGATCTCTCGGTCGAGTTCCTCTCGGCCCGCGTCGCTCGTATTTCCGCCGAAATCGAAACCGGCGGAAAAACGCTGACGGTTGCCTATTACGGACTGTGCAAGAATTCCGACGCTTCGGAGGTGGGAGATGACGCAGACAAGGTGTTGCTGGATAAAGTTCCGCTGTCGTGGTACCTCGGCCCGGTCAAGGGCGTGGAGTCGCACAACTATTATATGGCCTTCACGGATGCCGAGCATACCGTATCCAAAGGGCGGGTGACGCTCAAAGAGGCGGGTTACCTTTTCGTGGCCGACCTCTATGCGGTTCCGGGCGAAGATGCCTACACGCTTCCCGAGGGTGAATATATGGCCAGCCAGCTCAACGAGGATCACACGTTCACGTCCCAATATACCGGTGTTCAGTATATCGACGCCGAAGGCAATAAGACCCAGTTGTCGCTGGTTTCGGGAGAGCCGTTGAAAGTCTCCCACGAGGGTGACGTCTGGAGCGTTTCGCTTCGTTTCGTCGATACGGACGGTTCCGAAAAGAGCATCGTCTACGAGGGACAGCTCCAGATCGTCGATCAGCCGGAGGACGGCGGCTTCTACCTGCCGCAGATCGGACGCGACGTGGAAGTGGTCGGATTCAGCGCCACCGCGACCTATTACGGCAACATGCTCGAAGCAGGTACCGGCATGATGCAGATCAACATTTACGACGAAACCTACGACACGGAGGAGGGGCAGGGCGGTCTCGCCGCTGCGCTCGTCGTATTCAACGACCTGTTCGGCAATCCGAAGGAAGCCGTGATCAAGCCCCACGAATATCTGGCCAACACCTCGTTCCAATGGGGGTCGTGGATGCCCGCCGTGGAAATTCCGATGGAGGGGCTGGTATTCCCGCTCGGCACTTATGTCCAGTTGGACGACGGAACCTCTTTCGGACAATTTTCCTACGGAAAGGAGGGCATCATCAAGATCGAGGCCGCCGGTACGGCCCAAGGCGAAGACGGCAAAATAGAACCGGTATACAAGATCGAGTTCAACCTTACCTCGAAGGACGGCTTTACCCTCAAGGGCTCGTACACCGGAGTCATTCCGATCACCGACGCATCCGACGACAAGTCCGATGACGACGGCACCTCGACGCTCGAGCGTGACTACGACATGGATCTGTCGAAGATCAAAAAGGCGCATTACTATACTTCGGATCAGGTCTATATCCAAGGCATCGGCTACAAACCGATCAGTTCCTACGGATGCGGTCTGCAATTCATCAATATCGGTATCGAATGGGTAGGAGACCATCTCGAAGACTTCGTGGATCGCGAGCCGGGCGGTGACATCGTCCGTGTGGAACTTACCACCGAGCCGGGCAAGGAGAACGAAATCACTCCGGGAACCTACGAGGTGACCGAACAGCGCTGGCCGGCATACATCAAACCCGGCGTCATGATGCGCGGCATTATGCTGGACGGCGGTCTGCATGGCAGCCGGTGGATGCACCAGACTTATTCGATGTGGGGAGATGACAACAAGATCTTCGAATACATGGACGGACACGCCCTGCTCTACGACGGTCAGGTTACGATCACCAAGGTCGAGGGCGAAGGCAAGGAGAACTGGTACCGGTTCGAGGTCGACGGCATCTGCGTGCGCAAGCATCATGTGCGCGGAACGTGGGAAGGCCCTGTCGTAAGCCAAACGGGGCGTGCTGCGGCCGAAAAGGATCATCTCGAACCGCCCAGACTGCTTCGCCGCCTGCCGGCTCCGTCGGTTCCGATGAGCCGTCTGGCCGAAGAACTGCCGGGCATCATGTTCCGCAAGGCCGGAATGACCGAATGACAACAGAAAAACCGGATAGCGCGGGGTTTTCCCGAACCCCGCGCTATTAAAAACAATCGTTATGAAAAACTCGACCCATTACAGACTGCGCGCGCTGGCGTGCGCGTTGCTCGCATCGGCAGCCATGCTGGGTGCATGCGATGACGACGATCCCAACGACGACCCCGACCCCGGGAAGAAGCCTCCTGTAACTCTGACCGATCAAATCCAGTACGACGGAGGCGATCTCGTCGGCATCAAGTCGGCAATCTATGTCGCTGAAGAAGACGGCAGCCACACCTTTTATCTCTCGCCGACCGAGGGGCTGATCAATGCCGAGCAGATGAAACAGGCCGACGATTATCTGCGCGTGATGGTGGAGAGCCCCAAGGGCACCGTGAACACGGCCTCCGATCCGTTCGAAATCGAATACAAGGATATTTCGGTGAAAAAGACGACGATGAACGACGTCGCGAGCGTAGAACTCTCCGCCGATCTGGTGACGGAAACCCGGCTCAATCTCTATACCTACGTCGAATTGAAGAGCGGCAAGACGCTGATCGCCCGTTACCAGAATACCTGTACGGAAGAGCGTGACGTCGAACTGACGAACCAATACGAGATCGACAATCGGATCGCCGCCGTCGGAAGCGTCGTCGAGTGGCGCAATGTCCGCGAAGGCAACCGCCGCTTCTGCCTCTACGAGCAAGAGGGCCTGGCCGCTCCCGAGGAGGGGGCTGCGGGCGTGGAGATTCTGCTTGCCGAGGAGCTGTTCGGAACGGAGGAAATCGACCTTGCGACAGCTGATCCCGCGAAGGTGCAGATTCGCTGCGGTGAATTCGCAACGGGCGCCGGGACGACCGGAACGCTGACGGCGAAGTACCTGACGGATAAATTCGGCACGATCGAGGGGCTCATCGTCGCGCTTGACGCTTCGAAAGACGGGAAGCGCCTGCGTGCCGCCTACGAAGGCACGTTCGCCGGAGGCTATGCGGCCACCAATACGATCAAGGTGACGGAGCCGGCAGCCGGAGGCGAGGCTGCGGCCGCAGCCGAGGCCCCGATCGCCGCGCTCTTCTCGCAGGAGCCGCAGGTCGGCAGCTACGTATTCGCTTTGGGCGATGCCGAAACGGCCGCAGCCCCGGCTGATCTTGCCAAAGGTCATTGGGCTGCGTATGTGCGGGTGCTGGCGGCCAAGTTCGACGGCGTGATCGACGTTGCGGCGCAGACCTCCGATTACTGGTTCCGGCTCTACGACCACAAGACCTATCAGACCTACTACGGCGAGGATGCGGGACTGACCGGTACGATCGAGACCCATCCCAATCCCGCTGGCGGCAAGGAGATTTATCTGCGGGTAAATCTGACGCTGAAAAACGGCATCGGGGTCGAAGCCGAATACTACGGTGTGCCGACGGCTGCGACGGCCGACGCAATGGATGAAGAAACATTGAAGCCCGTCAAACCGTTCGAGCCCTATATCAAATTCCTGGACAAGGATAACAAGGACATGCTGTATTGGCCCGTTACGGCGATGGAGGTGCGGCACGACCCGGCTTATCGGGATAGTTATACCGGCGATCTGCTATCGGGATATTGCTTCTATTTCCGGAATGCTTTCACCGAGAGTATCGATGCGGATAATACTACTCCGATGTTTTTCCTGCCGGACAGCTACCTCGACCATGAAGGAGAGATCGACCTGCCTGCGGAAGGCACGAATTGCAAATGGAACCTCAGGTTCCAGTATATGTATCTGTCCTCATATAACGGGTACGGATATTCCGACAAGGCTAAGTACTGCATGCGGTGTCCCGAGAAGGCGGCAGTGACCGTCAAGCAGGAGAACAAGGAGTGGATCTTCAAATTCTCGATGGTCGATTGGGGAGTATTCAGTACATGGAACCCTGATCCGACCGGAACCGGAAACACCTTGATCATCGAATTCCGGGGCAAGGCTGACAAGTATTCGGGCTCGAAGCCGAACGACCTTGCAGACGATTTCTACGAATAGGCTGCGATCCGGCCGGTTCGGTGACCGGACAGGCGGATGACATCCCCCCCCCTCCGGGCTTCCGGAAGGGGAGGAGGAATGTTTCGGCTCCGCGCCGGGACACGAAGACGGCAAATTTTCTACAATCATTTTTTTACCAGCGTTAAAATGGCGCATTTATGACCAAAAAAATCTTTCTATCATTGATGGCTGTTCTCGGCCTGTTCTTGTCCGCCCATGCGCAGGAACGGGAAATTACGGGTTCGGTCAAAGATCATGCGGGGGCCGGCATCGTCGGCGCCACCATTCTGGTCGAAGGCACTACGAAGGGTACGACCTCCGGTGCGGACGGCAGCTTTTCGATCAAAGCCGCACCGGACAATGTGCTGGTCGTATCGTTCATGGGTTATCAGTCCCACACGATCAAGGTGGGAACGCAAACCCGGATCGACGTCGTGCTGAAAGAGAACACACAGGCTATCGACGACGTGATCGTCGTGGCGTTCGGTACGGCAAAAAAGGAGGCTTTCACCGGTTCGGCGACCGTCATCAAATCGGACGACATCGCCAAGTCGCAGCAGTCGAACGTAGCGCAGGCTCTGGCCGGAAAGGTCGCGGGCGTGCAGCTGACCAACACCTCAGGACAGCCGGGAGAGAGTCCGACGATCCGCATCCGCGGTTTCAGTTCGCTCAACGCCGGCAACGATCCGCTCTGGATCGTGGACGGCATGCCTTACTCGGGAGACCTGAACAACCTCAACCCGAGTGACATCGAATCGATGACTGTGTTGAAGGACGCCGCCTCGAACTCGCTGTACGGCGCCCGCGGCGCCAACGGCGTAGTGATGATCACCACCAAAAAGGCCAAGTCGCAGGAGGCTCACGTGACAATCGACGCCAAGTGGGGCGTCAATTCGCGCGCCGTCCAGGATTATGCGTACATTACCAACCCGGCGCAATTTTACGAACTGCATTACAGTGCGCTGAAAAACTACTATGTCAATTCGGGAATGAGTATCGGCGAGGCCCATTTGCGCGCCAATACGAATTTGACGGCCAATGCGAATGACGGAGGTCTGGGCTATATGGTCTATACGGTTCCTTCCGGGCAGGAGTTCATCGGCATCAACGGTAAGGTCAATCCCGCTGCGACTCTCGGCCGCCGTCTCGTCTATGAGGGCAAGGAGTACTACATCCGTCCCGACGACTGGACCGATGCGGCTTTCCGCTCGTCCCTGCGTCAGGAGTACAACGCTTCGATCTCCGGCCAGACCGGGAACGCCTCGATCTACGGATCGTTCGGCTATTTGAACAACGAAGGTATCGCCTACAACTCGGACATGGATCGTTATACGGCCCGTCTGCGCGTGGACTATCAGGCCAAGAAGTGGCTCAAGTTCGGCGCCAATGCCAACTACACGCATTTCCGCTACAACCAGATCGACGACAGCGGCGCCGGTAACTCGTCGGGCAACGTTTTCGCTTATACGACGGCCGTCGGTCCGATCTATCCGCTCTACATCCGCGACGGCGAGGGTAATGTCATGTACAACGAGGACGGCATCAAGCTCTACGACTACGGCAACGGCGACAATGCCGGTATGGAGCGTTCGCTCTTCCCCAACAGCAACGCCCTCTCGGATTCGCGTCTCAACAAACAGGAAGCCGAAGGCAATGCTTTCAACGGTACGGGATATATCGACGTCACCTTCCTCAAGGATTTCAAATTCACGTTCAACGCCGGCGTTTCGCTCGACGAAACCCGCTCCACCTCGGTTACGAATCCCTGGTTCGGACAGTTCGCCAGCGAAAAAGGCATGGTCTCGAAGGGCCATCAACGGAATTTCGACCTCAACCTACAGCAGATTCTCAACTACACCAAGCAGATAGGCTCGCACAACATCAACGTGATGCTGGGCCACGAGTCCTACCAGAACCGCATTTACACGCTGTCGGCCACGAAAAGCAATATGCTGACGCAGGAAAACGACGAGCTTGCCGGGGCGATCATCGACAAACAGGGAGCCGGCTCTTACCGGGTTGAGTACAACAACGAGGGTTATTTCGCCCGTGTCATGTACGATTACGCAGGCAAATATTTCGCCTCGGCCTCCTACCGCCGCGACGCTTCTTCGCGCTTCCACCCCGACCACCGCTGGGGCAACTTCTGGTCGCTGGGCGGCGCATGGATCATTTCGAAAGAAAATTTCATGGAGAGCACCTATGAATGGCTCGACAATCTCAAGCTGAAGGCCTCGATCGGCTCGCAGGGTAACGACAACATCGGTAACTTCCGCTACACGAACACCTACACGATCGAAAACGCCAACGGAAAGGTCTCGACCGTCTTCAACGCCAAAGGATCCGAGAACATCACCTGGGAGACCAACTCCAACTTCAACGCCGGTGTGGAGTTCAGCTTCCTGCGCGGTACGGTTTCCGGAGGCGTCGAATATTTCCTCCGCAAGACGACCGACATGCTGCTGTCGTTCCCGGTAGCTCCGTCGCTGGGCTATTCGTCCTACTACGCCAACGTGGGCGACATGCGCAACAGCGGCGTCGAAATCGAGCTGAACTTTACGCCGATCCGACGGGAGCATGTCCAGTGGGACATCAACCTCAACATGACGCACCTGCGCAACAAGATCACCATGCTGCCTTCTGAACGACGAACCAAACAGGTCGATGGCTACTCCGGTTACGTGAGCGGCTCCACTTTCTTCGGAGAAGGGCTTCCGATGTACACTTTCTACATGAGGAAATATGCCGGTGTTTCGGACGAGGGCCTTTCGATGTGGTACATGAACGAAACCGACGACAAGGGCAACCCGACGGGCAAGCGCGTTACGACGACTGAATATGCCAAGGCGTCGGACTATCTCTGCGGCGACCCGATTCCCGATCTCTACGGTGGTTTCGGCACGAGTGTCAATTTCCGGGGCTTCGACCTGAGCGTGGCCTTCACCTACCAGATCGGCGGTCTGGCTTACGACTCGGGATACTCCGCGGCGATGTACTCGCCGGCCAACAAGACGACGGGTATGAACTGGCACAAGGACATCCTCAATGCATGGTCGGCGGACAATGCGTCGTCGAACATCCCGCGCCTGCAGTATGAAGACAAGGATCAGAACGGTATGTCTGATCGTTTCCTTACGGACGCCAGCTACCTGAACCTACAGAACATCAACTTCGGCTACACGCTGCCGTCGAATTTCACCAAGAAGGTCGGAATCGAGAAGGTGCGCGTCTACCTTGCCTGCGAGAATGTCTGGTACTGGTCCAAACGTCAGGGATTCGATCCCCGCTACTCTTATTCGGGATCGACGAGCCAGGCCACCTATTCGCCTGTAAGGACGATTTCGGGCGGCATCAACATTCAATTCTAATCGGCCTCAAACACTTTACGACAAACGACATGCATATGAAAAAAGCGACAAACATAACGCTCGCGACGCTGGCGGCAGCTTTGCTGGCAAGCAGCTGCATCAAAGAAGCCGACCCCTATGAAATAGCTACCGAGGATCAGGTCACCCTCGAAACGCTGATAGAAGGCATTCCGGCCTCGCTCGTACAGGCCGGTTCCGCAGGCTATGCAAGCGAAGGCCAAGCCTGGGATTTTGCCCTGCCGGCCATCCATATCGCCACGGAATCCATGACGGGCGACGTCGCCATTGGCGGCAATATCGGCTACGACTGGTTCGCACAGTGGGGAACCAACGAAGCGCTCGGCGCCGACTATGCCGTGGGTGCGCTCACGTGGAACAACTACTATGCGTGGATCATGGCGACCAACAACGTCATCAAACAGATCGACGCCTCGGATTTCGCGACGCTCGACGCCACGCAGAAGTCCTATCTGGGCTTCGCCTACGCCTATCGGGCCATGTTCTACCTCGATCTGGTGCGTCTGTACGAGTTCAAGGAGAACAATTACACTGAAGCGCCCGGGGTTCTCGGGCTGGGCGTGCCCATCGTACTGCCCGAGACTACCGAGGCCGAGGCCAAGAACAACCCCCGTGCCAAGGTCGACGACATCTACGATCAAGTGATCTTCCCCGACCTGGACAAGGCCGAAGAACTATTGAGCGGCTTTACTGCTCCCGACAAGTATACGATCAGTCCGGCGCTGGTCTACGGCCTGAAAGCTCGGGCCTGGCTTGAGCGCGGTACGGCCAAGAACGACGCCGAAGCCTATGTTTCCGCCGCCGAGTACGCCCGCTTGGCCATTAACGCCAGCGGCTGTACGCCCCTGACGCAGGAGCAGTGGGAAGACCCCTCGAACGGCTTCAACAGCGCCACGGCGAACAATGCCTGGATCTGGGGCCTCGCCCTGCCGAGCGAAAGCGTTGCCAACCTGTTCTGCTTCACGGCGCACATGAGCACGGAGAATGCGTGGAGTGCCTACGGAAACGACGCCTGCCGCTGCATCAACAGCAACCTTTACAACAGTATCGACCTGCGCGACTTCCGCCGCCATTCGTGGCTCGATCCCGACCGCAAAGACCCGGAGAAGGAGTCCTACGACTACAAAAGCTGCCGCAAAGAGGGGAAGGAATACTTCAATGAACTGCCCGATTACGCGAACATCAAGTTCCGTCCGGCGCAGGGCGCTTATGAGGATTTCAAGGTCGGCGGAGCCGCAGACCATCCCTACATGCGCGTCGAGGAGATGTACTTCATCGAGGCCGAGGCCAAGGCGCATGAAAATCTTGGCGAAGGAATTCGGCTGCTCAATGAGTTCATGAACAACTACCGCATTGTGGGCGGAGGTTACGACTGTACGAACATGTCGTCGTCGGTTGAAAATTTCACCAACGAGCTGATGCTTCAGAAGCGCATCGAGTTCTGGGGCGAAGGCATCGTCATGTTCGACATGAAGCGGCTCGACATGTCCACCCGACGGGGCTATGTGGGAACCAACTCTCCTGCCTCGTACCGGCTGAATACGGAAGGCCGTGCACCCTACTGGAACTTCGTGATCTCGCGCGGTGAGACGCAGAACAACCCCGTCATCGCCACGCAGAACAATCCCGATCCTTCGCAAACGGTCAAGCCGTGGAACGGGTGATGACCATCTGCGATCAAGCTGTCAAATCTAAAAGCAAATTACCGTGAAGACATTCAAGCATATATTACCGTTCCTGCTGGCACTTCTTGTCCTTGCCGGCTGCGAGGACGACGTGAACTATACGCAGGGAACCGCGGAGAATCCCGATTGCTACGGTGTCTACTTCCCGAAGAAGCAGGCTACTCGGACCGATCTGGAGTTCGAACCGGGAACCCAGACCGAAGCGACCTATACGGTCAAACGGCGCAACACCGTGGATCCGATCGTCGTTCCGGTCGTCGTGAAGTCCAACGTCGAGGATATTTTCGTCGTCGAGCCGATCGCATTCGATGCCGGAGAGGACGAGACGACCTTTACGATCAGTTTCCCCAAGGCCCAAATGGGTACGACCTACACTTGCGATATCAACATCGAAGATCCGCGCTACGCTTCGATCTACGGTGCCGATAAGGTGAACCTTTCGATATCGCTCGTGCTGGCCAAATGGGAATTGGTCACCGACGAAAAGACCGGTGAGACCAAAGGCCGCTACCGCGACGACATTCTGGGCAACTTCGCGTCGATAGACAACCCCAATGCTAATCCGAACCCCGAAATCGAACTCGAAATCTACGAGCGTTCGGACAAGAAGGGCTATTACCGCATGAAAGCCTACACTCCGGAGCTGATGAACATCTTCGCCGGAGGACAGGTAAACCACGAGAACCGCAACGTCTGGACCTATGTCGATGCCTCGGATCCGAACAAGGTCTATTATCCCTACCAATCGACCGGTCTGACCCTCTTTTCCGATATGGGTGAGTGGTACATCGCATCGCAGACACCGGAAAATTTCGCCATGGACGAATCAGCCGGACAATATGGCACGCTCAATAACGGCGTGATTACCTTCCCGGCGCAGGGTATCGTGCTCGAACCGAGCGAAGGTGAATATGCCGGAAAATTCTTCTATGCCAACGCAAACGGTCTGCAGCGGATCATGCTTCCCGGAGCCAGGGTCTACGATTACTCGGTGGCCCTCACCAAAAGCGAACCCGCAGACGGTGTCGTCGAAATCGGCGCCACCCTCTCCGAGGACACCCGAGAGTTCCGCTATGCGATCTTCACGGGCAATTTGAGCGACGGCGAGGCGAGCCTCAAGGCACAGGAGATGGCCGATGGCAAGATCGCCGCGGAACTCATCAAGACGATCACTGTTTCGGGGACGATTTCCGTTCAGGATCTGGAAGGCGGCACCGGCAAGTACACGCTTGTAGGCTGCATCTACGGTTCGGACGAAGAGGCGAATCCGGAGGGCGGCGAAACGGCGTCGCAGAATCTGAAAATGCAGGGCTACGCCTCCATTCCGTTCGGATATATCGCCAAGGGCGACGAGGACAAGGTTTCCGTCATTCTCAACATCGGGCTCGAAGCCACGAACGAATTCGCGGGACAAGGCATTACGACGGACAATGCGGCGAAATTCTGGGCCTACGGCGAGGAAATAGAATCCGTCAAATACGGTGTCTTCAAGACGAAAGCCATCCAGGGACTGGACATGACGGCTTTCCTCCAGCAGATGGGCAAGGATTTCACCAAAGAGCAGCTCGATGCCATCAACGGCGGACATTACAGCATCATGCTCACGGGGCTGAACGGCGACACGGAGTATACGTTCGCCGGACTGGCTTACAACGGATATGTCCGCAAACTCGTCACGGCATCCATCAAGACTACCGGCAAATACAACCCGGGATTGGAGAGCGAGTTCCTCTACTCGGACTTCCTGCCGCAGAAAGAACAACCCTCGAAGGAGTATCTCATTTCGACCGAATGGAACTATTATGCCATCAACGTCATGGATGAAAAGCAGATGCGCCGGAAGATCGGTACGGTAACCATTGAAGACGACCCGACGCCAGACAGTTCGGTCGATCTGCTGACCATTACTGGGCTTACCGGTCTCACATTCGACGAAGGCGGTCGGATTCCGGCGGTCTACGTTCCCTCCACTGCTCCGCTCGCAGGCATAACCGGCGCTATCTCCCCGCTTCTTTCGCAAACGCCGATCGGTGTCATCAACGGAGAGGACATCCTCGCCGGCTGCGTCTCGGAGGAGAACCCCGGAGCCCTCTATGCGGTCAATTATCCGTTCATCGGAGGCGCCGTGGCCGACGGTTACATCTATTTCGTGCCCACCCCGAACTATGTCGAGCAGGGAGCCACGTTCCGTTATCTGTATACGTTGAGTGCGACGACCCCCTATTCGATCCTTACGGACATGCTGCTCGTCGATCCCGCCAAGGATATGGGCGGCATTCCCGAACTGGCGGCAGAGCGGATCGCAGAATTGCGCCAGATGGCCGCAGAGCTCCGGCAGCCACGGAATTACGTCGAACGGCTTGAATTCTCCGTTTCCACAGGACGCGGTTCCGTCAAAACCGTACCGACCGACTATGCGAAAGGATTCCTGCCCGCATCGGCTCCTGAAACGAAAGCCGTAAGGGCTACGGTCGGATTCAGCGACGCTGTGCAGCGTGCGAACGGTTCGGGATCGGAACTCCGCTTCCGGAAAACGGCCGTTGCCGAAATCACGCTCAAGTAATATTGGATCGGGAGAGGCCGGTCGTCCGGCAAGTGCCGGCCTCTCCCTTCTTTCCAAGCCAAAAACAACCTGCCGGACTCAAAAATCAGCATGATATATGCATAACAAAACGAAACTCCTGATTTTCGCTTCCCTGCTGCTGGCCGCCTGCTCGACGGATCCCATGCAGGAGATACCGAACCGCGGGGATTCCGCTCCCGAAATCGAGACTTCGGGCAAAATCTGCAATACGTCGGACGACGCCGTGGCCGGTTCGCTCATCGTAAAATTCGGCGAAGAAGCCATTCCCAGTCTCGAACAGAATGCGTTGAATGCGGCCAAGACCCGTTCGGCGCTGACCCGTTCGGGCATCGAATCCGTCGATGACATCCTGAACGACCTGCATGTCACCTCGCTGGAGCGCGTCTTCCCCGAAGCCGGCGAACACGAGGCCCGCACCCGTGCGGCAGGGCTTCACAGATGGTATGTGCTCCGGTTCGCATCGGAGGAGGATCTCGACAAGGCGGCGGAGAGACTCGCGGGTGTCGCCGAAATCTCGAAAGTACAGTTCCGCACCCGTCTCTACCGGGCTTCCGACTGCAAAACCTATCCGTTCCAAGCAACGGCGAACGGCCAGACCCGCGCTTTGGTTACAGCGGATTTCAACGACCCGAATCTTTTCTGGCAGTGGCATTACATCAACAATGCCGACCAGGCCGTTGCCACTACATCGGTGGCCGGAGCCGACATCAATGTGGCCGACGCATGGAAGCTCACGGCAGGTAATCCCGAAGTCATCGTCGCCATCGTGGACGAAGGGGTGAAATACACTCATCCGGATCTGGCGGCCAACATGTGGATCAATCCGAACCCTTCGCCCGAATACAAGAACCAGGACATTCACGGATGGAACTTCGCTGCCGACGGTCCCATTTCATGGGGTCAGAAGGGCGATTCGGGACACGGAACGCACGTTGCGGGCACGGTAGCCGCCGTCAATAACAACGGCATCGGCGTCTGCGGCGTGGCCGGAGGTACGGGCAAGGGAGACGGTGTGCGTCTCATGTCGTGCCAGATCTTCTCGGGAGACCTGACGGGTGACGCCCTCGTGTCGAGCCGTGCCGTAAAATACGCCGCGGATCACGGTGCCTCCATCCTCCAGTGCTCGTGGGGCATCAAGGCTGGAATATACACGTCGGACAACATGTTCATCAAACAATCGCCGATGGATTACGAGGCGCTTCAGTACTTCGCCGCCCAGAAGAACTGCGAGGCCCTCGACGGCGGACTGATCATTTTTTCCGCCGGCAACGAATCGACAGCCATGTCCGGCTATCCGGCAGGCTATCGTGATTATATCTCCGTCACCTCGTTCTCGCCCGACTACCTGCCAGCCAATTATACCAACTACGGTTCCGGCTGTAATATCGCGGCTCCCGGCGGCGAAACGAGCGGTTTGAGCGGTGGGGAGAAAGCCGGCGTCCTTTCGACGCTCTGCTCCGAAACGAGCAACGGAGCGGATTACGGCTACATGCAGGGAACCTCGATGGCTTGCCCGCACGTCTCGGGCGTAGCCGCACTCGGCCTCTCCTATGCCCTGGAGAAAGGGAAGAGATACTCGCTCGACGAATTCAAGACCATGCTGCTCACCTCGGTCAATGAAATCGACTCCCGGCTGGGCGAAGGCTCGAAAGCTACGATCGCCGACGTGTCGATTTACCGCGGCAAAATGGGCACCGGCATTACCGATGCCTATCAGCTGCTCATGCAGATTGAAGGAACGCCTTGTCTGCAGGTCGCATTGGGCGAGGTGCAGCTCATTCCGCTGACGCAGCATTTCGGACAGGGTGCCGAAGACCTTACCTATACCGATATCCAGATGTCGGCCAAGGATATGGAAAAGCTTGGCATCAAGGCGGCTCCTAAAATGTATAATGGAAAACTGATGATCAAATGCACGAAACCCGGATCGGCCAAAATCAAGGTTTCGGCGATAGCCGGCGGTACGAAACCTGGAACGGGCGTCGTGATGGGCGGCATGGTCATCACCAAGGAATTCGCCGTCATCGCCCGTTCGGCCGGCGCAGCAAACGGAGGTTGGTTATAAAAACAGTGCTTGCAATGAAAAAACATCTTTATCATCTGCTCGTTTTCTCCCTGCTCGGCATTTTCGCCGCAAGCTGTTCGGATGACGACGATGCCCCCAACATTCAGTCGGAAATCGTAGGCGAATGGCGCCTTACTTCTTGGTCAGAGAATGCTCCCGAAGGATTTGAGGTATACGTAGAATTCACTTCGGCAGCGACATTCGGACTTTATCAGAAGGTCGAAACATCGAACTACACCAAATACACCGGGCGTTATTCGATCGACGGATCCCGGCTGACCGGAGTGTACGACGACGGCGAGAGCTGGGGCAACGGCTACGATTTCGAGTTGACGAATGGCGGGAACACCCTGACGATGACCACCCGAACCGAGCCGGCCGAAACCAGCGTATATTCCCGGACGATCATTCCGGATGACGTGCGCAATGCCCGAACATCCCGTGCCGAGTTTTCTCTGGAAATGAGGCGAATGCTATAATCTGTAATATTCGTGCCGCTCCGGCATTAAGTGTAAGGTAAGGACAAGAAGATGTGGTTGAAACGCTAATAACGGTCAGACCAGTAACGCTTCAAAGTGTGGAAGGCATTTGTCAACCGACAAATAATTTCGAGTGAAAATCTCTTATCTATAATGTGTTAAAACATTAAAATAAAAAGTTCAAAATTACGAGATTGCTCACTGGGATAGGATGGTTAAAACCATCCTATCTTTTTTTAGAATATTTCTACGAGAACTGCAATATAAGCATTCAGACAATTGCATGTTTTAGCAAGATTTATTGAAATTTAATGTTTTAAATGTATCAATCTGAAATAAAAATCTTTGATATTTGAGTGATGATTTACGTTTTCTGCCGACTGGCATATTTGCCCCCGTGGACATTTGTCTGTTGTCCCTGAACGCAATTCCTGTCATGTAATCCCGTAATAATGCACGATCCGCGTCCGGCGGCGCTTGTCGCGCTTTGGGAAGGAGCCGTCTCACATCTGGAATTTGAGATGCGGATGGTCCATCTGCGTATCGAGCATTCTGCGGTCATGAACCGGTTGCGGGAACCCGAAAAACCCCGCTCGGCGCTCTATCTGGCCGAGCCGTTCACGCCGACGGATCTCATGGAGCTGATTACGGCGTTGCATACTGCCGGCGTGGGACGGCGTATCGACGGTACCCGTGCCAATGTGGAACAGTTGGTCGAGCTGTTCTCGTGGATGTTCAATGTCCGTATCAACAATCCCATCCAGTGCCGCCGTGGGGTCATCAACCGCAAGTTGCGGCTGACACGGTTTCTGGATCTGCTGCGCAACTCTCTGATTGAAGAGAGCCAGCGATAGGCGTCGGCGCCCCTCATCCGAGGGGCGCTTTTGGCCGAATCCTTTCAGGTATCAAGTAGCCGACGCCAGCCGCTCGCCGAACGCTTCCATCTCGCGGCCGATGACCGTCTCGGAGAATTTGGCGTAGTGGCGCGTCATGTTGGTGTTCGAGTGGCCGAGAATCTTGGCCAGCACATCGATCGGCATGCCGTACTCGACGGCCATGCAGGCGAAGGTGTGGCGTGCGCAGTGGGTGGTCAGCACCTTGTCGATGCCGCACACGGCCGCGATCTCCTTCATGTAGGCGTTCATCTTCTGGTTGCTCGGCGTGGGGAGCACCCGTGATCGTGCGACGCATACTTCGTCGTGCTCGTAGCGGCGCAGGATTTCGAGCGTGGCCGGAAGCAGCGGGATGCGGCTCATCACGGAGGTTTTCTCGCGGGGTTTGTGAATCCACCAGCGCCCCTCGTCGTCCTGCGAGAGGTGCTCGCGCCGCAGGTGGTCGGCGTCGGCGAATGCCAGCCCCGTCAGGCAGCAGAAGACGAAGACGTCGCGGATGCGGGCCAACCGGCGGTCGAGCTCCTTGCGGGTCAGCAGTTCCAGTTCATGCGCCGTGAGGTGCTCTTTGGCCTGCACCTCGTCCTCTTTGAGTTTGTAGTAGCGGAACGGGTTTTTCGTAATCCACTCGTTGCGCAGGCAGTAGAGGACAAAGTTGCGCAGACAGTCCATCACGGCGACCGCCCCGTTGTGGCGGCAGCGGTGGGCGGTTTGCAGGAAGAGGTTGAAGCCGTCCAGAAACTCGTAGTTCATCCGTTCGACGGGAATGTCCTCGGCTTTGCCGCGTTGGGCGAGATACTGTTTGAGATAGCGCAGCAGCCGCTCGTATTTGTCTGCCGTGCGCTGCGTGATGCGCACGCCCACTTCGGCCTGCCGCCGCTTCACATAGTCGGTAAGGCCCGCAATGAGCATCATCGTGTTGCACGTCGGGTTCAGGTAGCGCTGTTTGATCTGCGCGGCATTGGCCGCATAGCCCTCGGCCAGCAGTTTGGAGCGGATGTCGATGATTTTTACGCGGAAATCGTTCAGTCGTTCGTTGACCTGAATGGCCAGCTTGTTCGTTCCCATCGCGCGTTCCTTGTGCTGGTTCCACGTTTCGGGATTGCTGTCGCACTGGGTGTAGACCTCCTGCCGGAGCCCTCCGGTCGTAATGCGTGCGAAGATGGGCGCGAGCCCGTTCTTTTTCGGCCGCCCTTTCCGCATCAGGAAAAGAATGGCAAATGTCTCTTGTCTCATGACGTTGAAATTTTGGGGTTAACAAAACGCCTGCAAGAGAGAATTATTACGGTGTAAAACGTAGAAAAACAACGCATTGTATCTATATTCGGGAGCAAATTTCGCTGAGCGGCCCGTTTTTCGGCTCCGTTCCCTTTCGTGCTCCCGCGAGTTTGCCGCGAACTGCTTTCCGCTTCCGGTTCGGGGAATCGGTCAAAGCCTTTGCAAAATGGTGATATACAGTTGGTTTTCCTCTTTTTGCAACCGGGCGGGGCAACAAAAAAGGAGCCTCGGAAAAAGGCTCCTTTGTGCGGATAAAGGGACTCGAACCCCCACGCCGGTAAGGCATCAGATCCTAAGTCTGACGTGGCTACCAATTACACCATATCCGCTCGCTATGTGCAAAGGTATATAAAAATTCACAATTCACAATCCGGAGCGGGGGATTATAAGCCTTTTTTATTTACTTTTGTAGGCAATTTATCCGCTTATGCCGCAGAATGTCGCACTCGTTTTAACGCCCCGCCAGGCTGCCGACGCGAAGTATTACACTTCGCTTGCCGCGCGGCGTCTGGGTGTGCCGGAGCACGATATTGCCTTGGTGAGGGTCGTCAAACGCTCGATCGACGCCCGGCAGCGGCAACCGAAGGTCAACCTGACGCTGGAGGTCTATGTCGACCAGGAGCCGCAGCCCGCACCCGTGCATTTCGATTATCCCGACGTGTCGGGACATACCGAGGTCGTAGTCGTGGGGTCGGGCCCGGCAGGGCTTTTCGCGGCGCTGCGGCTGATCGAGCTGGGACTGAAGCCCGTTATCCTGGAGCGGGGGCGCGACGTTTCAGCGCGCAAGGTCGACATTGCGCAGATCAACCGCAACGGGGCGGTCGATCCCGATTCGAACTACGCTTTCGGCGAGGGCGGTGCGGGGACTTTTTCGGACGGCAAACTCTTCACACGCAGCAAGAAGCGCGGTGATTATAACAAGGCGTTGCAGACGCTGGTGTTCCATGGCGCCACGCCCGAAATCCTCTATGAAGCTCATCCGCATATCGGAACCGACAAGTTGCCGCGCATCATGCAAAATATCCGGCAGACGATCCTTGGCTCGGGCGGCCAGTTCGTGTTCGGTAGCCGCGTTACGGATCTTGAAATCCGCAACGGCCGTATCCGGGGCGTGCGGTGCGGCGACACGTTTGTCGAAGGGGCGGCCGTGGTTTTGGCCACGGGACATTCGGCACGCGATATTTACGAGCTGCTTTACCGCAGGGGCGTGCGCGTCGAGGCGAAGGCCTTTGCCATGGGCGTGCGTATCGAGCATCCGCAGGCGTTGATCGACTCGATCCAGTACCACTGCCCGACGCGGGGCGAATACCTTCCGGCGGCGGCTTATTCGCTGGTGAGCCAGGAGGCCGGCCGCGGGGTCTACTCGTTTTGCATGTGCCCCGGCGGGTTCATCGTTCCGGCCATGACCGATGCCGCGCAGTCGGTGGTCAACGGCATGTCGCCCAGCGGCCGCACGTCACCCTATGCCAATTCGGGCATGGTGACCGAAGTGCGGCCCGCGGATTTCGAGCACCTGCGTGCGGAATGGGGCGAGCTGGCCGGGTTAAAGTTCCAGCAGCAGTTCGAAGAGCTGGCCCGGCAGCACGGCGGCGAGCATCAGGTCGCCCCGGCGCAGCGCGTCGCCGATTTCGTAGCCGGACGCCCCAGCGCGGCTTTGCCCAAGACCTCCTATATCCCCGGTATTATCCCTTCGCGGCTCGACGAGTGGATGCCCTCGTTTATCGGCGAGGGGCTGCGCCGGGGGATCGCCACCTTCGGGCGGCGGATGCGGGGATTTGTGACGAACGAAGCCATCGTGGTGGGCGTCGAGTCGCGCACCTCGTCGCCCGTCCGGGTTCCGCGCGACCCCGTGACGCTCATGCATCCCCAAACCGCGGGGCTCTTCCCCGCAGGTGAAGGTGCCGGTTACGCCGGGGGCATCATCTCTGCCGCCCTGGACGGCGAACGTATCGCAGAAGCAGTAACAAACTACATAAAATAAATGAACGAATCTTTAAGCAAGTTACCCTCTCCCGAGGTCTCTGTAATCATCCCCGCTTACAATCTGGAAGGGTATCTCGATACGTGCCTGCAATCGGTTTTGGCGCAGACACTCGGGAATTTCGAGGCCATCGTCGTGGACGACGGTTCCACGGATGGTACGCCCGGGCTTCTGCGTCGCTATGCTGAGCGCGATCCGCGGATCATCGTGGTGAGCACCCCGAACCGGGGCGTTGCGCGTGCCCGCGAGACGGGTATTGCCCGGGCGCAGGGAAAATACATCGCTTTCCTCGACGGCGACGATTTTTGGGAGCCGCGCATGTTGGAGGAGATGACCGCCTCGATCGGGCAGAATGGCGGGTACGATATCGTATGCTGTAATTTCAAGCGGGTCTGCAAGACCTACCAGGCGATCTACCGTGAATCCCGGACGGAGGATATGGAAGGGCTCGAGTTCCTCGAGGCGACGCTTCGCCATTCGATCTGGGTGACCCTCTGGGGCAAACTCTATCGGCGGGAACTTTTCGATAACGGACTGAACCACCATCCGTTGCGGCTGGGGCAGGATACGATGATCAACATCCAGATCGCCTGCCGCCTTCCCCGCGTTCATTTCATCGATTACGTCGGATATGATTACGTACAGCGGCCGTCGTCGTCCAATCACCGAAGTTTCGATTTTGATTACTGCTGCTTATTTTGTAGTATTGTGGAACGGGAGTTACAACGGCACGGCGAATCGCTTCGGGGGCAGGCCGAATTTTATGCGCTGCTGAATAAGGTGCGCTGGTATTCGGTCTATGTCTGCAAAAGCCGCAGCCCGTGGGTCGGGAACCGGCCGTTTGTCTGCGACCTGCGCGAATCGGCCGGCCGTTACCGGGACGAGCTCAGGGCGCGCTATTCGCGGGCACGGATGCTTTTGCTGGATCTCGACCGTTACCGGGTCATGCGCCCGGTCGTCGTCATGCTGACGACAGGATTGCGCTGGCGTACCAGTTTGCGGCGGCGTCTGGCACGATAAAGGGATATTATACAGAAACATGGATTTTTACGACGGAGCCGGCAGCCGGATCGTGAAAGCGATAAATTGGATTGCATAGATGGAGGAAAGGGAAAAATCAAAGCCCGCGGTATCGGTCATTATTCCGGTTTACAACCTGGAAAACTATCTCGATACCTGCCTCGATTCGGTCGGACGGCAAACGTACGGGGATTTCGAGGCTATCGTCGTCGATGACGGGTCGACGGACGGTTCGCAGGCCGTGGCACGCCGCCACGCGGAGCGCGACGCGCGCATCGTCGTCGTAAGGACTGTCAACCAGGGAACTGCCAGGGCCCGTGAGACGGGTATCCGCCATGCGCAGGGCGACTACATCTGTTTTCTCGACGGCGACGACGTCTGGGACTCCCGCATGCTGGAGAAACTGGTGGCGGCCATCGGGGAAAACGGTGGGTACGATATCGTATGCTGCGATTACAAACGTATCTGCAAGACCTACGAAGCGCCCAGGCGCGAGATGCGCACATCGGACATGCAAGGGCTGGATTTCCTCGTTGCGTCGCTCTACCATGCCATTTCCGTGACCGTGTGGGGGCGGCTCTATCGCCGGGCGTTGTTCGAAAAGGAGCTGCGCCATTATCCGCTGCGGCTGGGGGAAGACAGCCTGCTCAACATCCAGATCGGCTGCCAGCAGCCGCGCGTCCGGTTTATCGACTACGTGGGCTACGGGTATGTGCAGCGCGGCGGGTCGGCCAACCGTTCGCCGCTCGATATCGGCTACTGCGTTAAATTCAGCGAGGCGGTGCGTGCCGAGCTGGTGCGGCACCGGGATATCCTCGGCGACCGGCTGGAGTTCTACCTGCTGCTCAACAAAATGCGCTGGTACCTGGTCTACCTGCGCAAGAGCCACAACCCGTGGGCCGGCGGTACGGAGTTTGCCCGCGGGATCAATGCGGAGGCCGGACGCTACCGCGCGGAGTTGGGAGGGTTCTTCAGCCGTTGCGACCGGTTGCTGCTGAGAATGGACAGGCGGCGGTGGATGCGCCCCGGGGTGCTCGCCGTCTCGACCCTGATGCGCTGGGGAAAGAGCCTGAAGCGGCGGCTGGCGCACTGAACCGCTGAATGTTGTAACCTAAACCTGGAACGATGAAAAGATACCTGTTGTACGTTACTTTGCCTTATGCCTATTCGATCCTGAGGCCTTTGGAACATGAAATCCGCCGCCGCGGAGGCGAGGCGGCCTGGTTTATCGAAGAGGGGTGTCCCGTCGTGCTCGAAGAAGGCGAGGTGCGGTTGGGGACAATCCGGGAGGCGGTCGCTTATAACCCGGTCGCGGTTTTTGCACCGGGCAATTATATCCCCGATTTTATCCCGGGCGTGAAGGTGGCGCTTTTCCACGGCTATGCGATTCAGAAGCGGATCGAGGCCGTCGACGACCACTTCACGGTGCGCGGATGGTTCGACATCTATTGTACGCAGGGGCCGAGCAGCACGCCTTATTTCAAGGAACTGGAAAAGAAATACGGCTTCTTCCGGGTCTACGAGACCGGCTGGCCCAAAGCCGACACCTATTTCTCGCCCGAAGTGCAGCGCAAACCGCAGAATGACCATCCGGTGATTCTTTACCCCCCGACCTTCACGCGCAATGTCTGTTCGGCGCCCCATCTGATGACGGAGATCGACCGTCTGGCCAAAACCCATCCGTGGGACTGGGTCATTACGTTCCATCCCAAGCTGACCGACCCCGGGATCATAGCCGGCTATAAACGTATTGCGGAGGAGAACGAGAACGTCATATTTTATGAGGGTTCCGACAAGATGCCGCTTCTGCAGCAGGCCGACGTGATGTTGTGCGACAGCTCGTCGATCATCCTCGAATTCATGTTCCTCGACAAGCCGGTCGTGACGTTCCGCAATTCGCATCCGGGGCCCCATCTGATCGACGTCGATACGCCGGAGGCCGTCGGCCCGGCCATCGAGCGTGCCCTGACGCGGCCGGAGGGGTTGATGGGGGAGATCCGCAGCTACACCATGCACCACGAACCGCACCGCGACTGCCGCTGTTCGGCGCGGGTGCTCGATGCCGTGGACGATTATATCGTGCGGGGGCATGCGGGGCTGAAACGCAAGCCCCTGAACCTGGTGCGCAAATGGAAACTGCGTCGGCAGTTGCATTATTATCCCCTGCTGGAAAAATTCCGCCGCCGATAGAAAACGTCAGTGCCGCCCCGACCGGGGCGGTACTGACGTTTATGGATGCCGTTTCCAGAGCCGGATGTTTCTGTCCCGGGCTCAATGGCCCGTGCCGGCGGGAACGGGGATTTTTACCTCGGTTTCGGGGACGCGGGTCTGTTCCGTTGTTGCCAAGTGGCGTGCAAGCCCGGTTTCGCAGCGGGTGCGGTGTTCACGGATGGTTTGCTGGTAACGTTCCTCGTTGGCCGAGAGGCTGTTGCGCTCGCATTTGCCGTGGTGGAGGTGGAAGACCACGCCGCGAAACTTCATGCACCGCTGGCGCACGCCGCTGTTGTCGAGGCGGATCGCCAGTTCGGAATCTTCGCGTCCCCAGCCGCAGAACGATTCGTCGTAACCGTTGACGCGGATCAGGTCGTTGCGCCAGAAGGCCATGTTGCAGCCTTTGACGAAGCGGGTGGGGCCCAGCGTCCGGTAGAGGAATGCCATGAGCGGGATGCGGATGACGTTGTTGCTGTTGCGTACGCCCCGCATCAGCGGCGTGAGCGAGGTGATCTCCCCGCTGAGCACCTTGCGGGTGAGCATTTCGGTGATGATGCCCCGCGACCCGGTGACGTAGCAGCCCCGTTGTGCGAAGATCATGTGATCCTGGATGAAGTTGCGTTGCAGGATCAGGTCGCCGTCGATCTGTATGATGTATTCGCAGCGGCTCGCCGCGATGGCTTTGTTGCGGATCATGGCAAGGCGGAACCCCTTGTCCTCGTGCCAGATATGCCGGATGGGGACGGGCGACACCGCCTCGAAATGGCGGACGACATCGCGGGTGCTGATACCCGAGCCGTCGTCGGCGATCAGGATTTCCGTGGGCATGGCCGTTTGTTGCATTACGCTGTCCAGGCACAGGTAGAGGGCCCGCGGCCAGTTGTAGGTGGAGATGATCAGTGATACCGTCATTGGTAAATTAGGGTTTTAGACGTCGTTGTCGCTGCGGCCGTACGCAACCGGCCGCAAAATTCCTGCCGCGGCATCCCGCTGCCGGGATGCTGTATTCTCACGTTCAGGGTAACGCGTAGCTTCTTGTCCATCGTACAAAGGTAGTGATTTATCCCCGCTCAGGGTATGTGCACTCCATTTTTATCGTGTTCCGTTTTATATAAATGTGCGCCGGAGGGGAATACTGCGCAGAATATGAAAAAATATTTTCGATCACCCGGGATGGGCGGTACCCGGCTATCTTGCATGTTTACATGTTATTAGATAACTGAATGTAAGCGACTTATTAAAAAATATCAAAAAATTCGAAAATTTTTTTAATAAAAACTTGCACGGCATGTTTTTTCACCTTATCTTTGCAGTGAAGTTTTAAGGTTCATTTAGGTTAGTAGTTTTAGGTTGGTGAGGAAACTGTGGTATTCCATCGGAATACCGGGTTTCCTTTTTTTTGTGCCCTTCCCCTCCCGGCCGACGGTGCGGATTTTAGAATTTTGTCAGCATCGGGAGCATGGTGCTCTACCTGAAATAAGCTTTTCCAAACCCCGGTTTTTTGTCGCCGAAGGGCGTTCCGTTATCTTTAACATTCTGCCCGAATGCTTCCTGGAAGCCTCCTGAGCCCTTTTTGACGGGCTAATGTTATCAAATTGTTAAATATATTTAATATATTCGTAAAATATTTGCATAATTCAAAAATGGCACGTATCTTTGTAGTGAAGTTTTAAGGTTCATTTAGGTTAGTAGTTTTAGGTTGGTTGAGGAAATCGGCAGGTTGTAGCGGCAATCCGTTACTAAGACTCGAAGGGCGGTGCTCGTCCGAAAGTCGAATACCTCCGATTGTACCTCATTTTTGAAGGGGGTGGTTCCCCGACAAAAGAAAAAGGTCTGAGTCGTGAGACTCCGGCCTTTTTTTATTGTCCCGGGGTGCGGGTTCCGGGAATGTAGGAGGCGTGAGCCCGGATACGCCGGGGCGGCGTCCCGCCCGGATGTCAGAACTGCTCCAGCTCCTCGCGGCCTATCGCCACTTCGACGGCCCCGAGTGCATAGCATCCGATCGCGTAAGGGTTGTAATAGAAGGTGATGCCTTCGGGAGTGATCTGGAAATTTTCCGTCAGGGCGATGTATTCCGGGAAGAAGCCCTGTTCGGCCAGCCCTTCGTCGTTGTCCGTCCCGTATTGGGCGTAGAGTTTCTCGCGGAGCAGTTTCTCCATGCCGAGCAATTGCGGGGCCGTGAACAGGTCTGCCAGCGAGAGTTCGTATCCGTCTGTGATCGAATAGGTATGGTATTCGATGCCGTACATGCCGTGCGCTCCGCCCGTGAAACTCCACCGGGAGATCGAGTAGGTAACGAGCGTGTCCTGCACGGAGCCTTCGCTTTCGACGGAGATTTCGTAGGCGCCTATGCCCTGTGACATCCCTTCGGGCAGTACGATGTCCGCGGCGACCTGCAGGATGGCCGAGTCCGCGGCCTGGCGTGCCGTACCGGCGAACTCCTCCAACTCGAAGAAATATTCGATATTCGCTTTTTCGATGGCCTCCAGTGCCGCCGATTTTCCGGCATTGCCGATCGTGGCAAAGCGGTATTCTATGTTGCAGCCGTTGTCTTGTGTGCCGAGCAGCGTGTCGATCGGCAACATGCCGAATTCCGGAACGACGGGCTTCCTGTTGCAGGCCGTGACTGCCACCGCTGCTGTTGCGAGCAGGATTGCTGTTTTGATGCGTTTCATTTGTCGGGACGTGTTGTATTTCGTGTAAAGATAGCTAAAATGCGTGTAGCTGTGTGCATTATGAAAAAAAATCATAGTTTTTGCAGGAAAATTTTGCAGTTTTCAAAGAAGGCGTTATCTTTGCACCACAAAACCGACACGGTGGATTCATCTAAGGGTTAGGATACGTGCCTCTCACGCACGACATAGGGGTTCGAATCCCCTATCCACTACAAGGCTTCCGAACGGCCGCACGCAAGTGCGGCCGTTTCCTGTTTCCGGCTGCCGTCCGTTTGCAGTCTTGTGTGGGGGGGGCGGTGCAGGACAGTCGGCCGGGGCTGGCAAATTGCCGGAGCAGGAAGCCGCCGGTCGGAAATTGCCGGGCGGGCATCTGGGAGAGACGGCGGTATGTTGCCGCTGATGAACAGCCGGGCCGGAGGCTCTCTAAGACAAGCCGGCAGAAAGTGCAGGACGGCATGCCGCCGGGCGGAAATCGTCAGCAGGAACCCGTCAGCCGGAGTTGCGCCCGCTGCAAACCGCCGGGCTGAAAATTACCGCAGCCGCCTCATGAGGGGCGGCTGCGGCTTCGTTTTAGGTTATTGGTTGGTTGGTGGGGTTACTTTTCCAGTTTGCCTTTGAATTTGTCCAGCTGGCGCTTGATGGCATCGATCGCCTCGTCCACCGATTCTTCGAACGATCTGGACTGGTGGCATGCCACCAGGTCTTCGCCCGGCATGTGGAGTGTGACCGTTGCTATCTTGTTTCCCTTTTCAAAGTCTTTATCGAGTCTGAGAATGACCTCGGCACCCGTCGAACGCTCTGCGAAGCGGTCGAGTTTGTCCATCTTGTTCTCGACGAATTCGACCAGCCGTTTGTCGGCGTCGAATTTCACGGATTGAATCTGTACGTTCATAGCCTTACAGTTTATAAAAGTTAATCACTTCCCTCCCTTTTCCCGGGGATGGGCCTTTGCGTATATCTCCCGGAGCCTGGCGATGCTGTTGTGCGTATAGACCTGCGTGGCCTGTAACGAAGCGTGTCCCAGAAGCTCCTGGATCTCGCGCATATCGGCTCCGCCGTTCAGCAGGTGCGTCGCAAACGTATGGCGGAGCACATGGGGGCTTTTCTTGCCCTGTACGCCCGCACGGGTCAGTTCCGCCCGTACCATGCGGTAAACGACGCTCCGCGATATGCGCTTTCCTTTGTGTGTTAAAAATAGTGCTTTTTCCTCAGAATTGCAAATATTTTGCCTCGCAATTAGGTCGAGGTAACTTAAAATCTTTTCGCGTACGAATTCGAGGATCGGTACCATCCGCTGCTTGTCTCCCTTGCCCCGTACCCGCAGCGAGGCGTAGTCGGCCGAGAAGTCGTCGCGGTCGATGCCGACCAGCTCGGCAAGGCGCAGGCCGCAGGCGTAGAACATCAGGATGACGAGCGAGTTGCGTGCCGTTTCGAAATCCCCGTCCGCCTCTTCGCATTCGCTGACGATGGCCGTCATGCGGCTCTCGGGGATGAAGGCCGGCAGGCGGCGCGAGGTCTTGAGCGAGGGGATTGTTCGGCAGATGTCTTTTTCGATGGCCCCCGTGCGGAGCAGCCACCGGAAGAGGGTGCGGATTGAGGCGATTTCGCGGTTCATCGACGCCGCGCCGATCTTGCCTTCCTCCGTGCGGTGGATGATCCATTCGCGCACTTGGTCTGTGGTGATGCTGCGCGGGTCGGAGCGCGCCTCGTCGAAATCCAGCCATGCCAGGAACTGCCCGACGTCGTGTTTGTAATTGCGGACGGTGAGCGGGGAGTAACGCCGTTCGGCGCTGAGGTATCGGATGAATTCCGTTAGCATATGGCAAAGATACGTTTTTTTCGTATTTTTGCCTTCACTAAACCCATATACCATGAAACGGATTTTTATTTTTACTTTTTTGCTGTTGCTGGCGGTGCGGGTCGTTTCTGCGGCTACGGTCGACACGCTTGCCGTGCACAGTCCCTCGATGGATCGTGACGTACCCGTCGTGGCGATCGTGCCCGAGGGCGCATCCGCCGCTGAGCCCTGTCCGGTGGTCTACCTGCTGCACGGCTACTCGGGCGATGAGACGGCATGGCTGAAGATCAAGCCTTCGCTGCCCGCAATCGCCGACCGCGAGAGGATCGCCTTCATCTGTCCCGGCGTGGGGAACAGTTGGTACCTCGACAGCAAGGTGCGTGAGAAGAGCCTCTACGAAACCTTCATGATACGCGAGTTGCTGCCCGCCGTCGAAGCGCGTTATCCCGTAGTCCGTGACCGCTCGGGACGCGCGATCACGGGCCTGAGCATGGGCGGTTTCGGGGCCATGTCGCTCGCCATAAAGCACAAGGGGCTGTTCGGTGCCGCAGGCAGCACGAGCGGCGGGCTCGACATACGTCCTTTCCCGCAGAACTGGGAGATTCCGCAGTTGCTGGGCGAGATTACGGAGCATCCCGAAGCCTGGGAAGAGGCTACGCCCATCAACCTCATCCCGCAGCTCGGGAACGGCGACCTGGCGATCGTCTTCGACTGCGGCTACGACGATTTCTTCTTCGAGGTAAACAACGATTTCCACGACGAGTTGCTGCGCCGGGGCATCATGCACGATTTCTATGTACGCCCCGGCGGGCATACCGGTGCCTATTGGGGCAATGCCATCGACTTTCAGATCGTATTCTTCCGCAATTTCTTTGCGAAGGCTAACTGACGCCGCCGATGAAGGAGAGCTGGAAACCCGGGACGCTGATCTATCCGCTGCCGGCCGTGCTGGTGAGCTGCGGTGCGACGCCCGAAGAGTATAACCTGCTGACCGTGGCGTGGACGGGCACGGTATGCACCAACCCGCCGATGTGCTACATTTCGGTACGCCCCGAACGCCACTCCTACGAAATAATCCGCCGCACGGGGGAGTTCGTCATCAACCTCACGACCCGCGACCTGGCCCGCGCCGCCGACTGGTGCGGGGTGCGGTCGGGGCGCGACTACGACAAATTCCGCGAAATGGGGCTCACGCCCGGGAAGGCCTTGCAGGTCGCGGCGCCGATCGTCGAAGAGGCACCCGTAAGCATCGAGTGCCGCGTGCGGCAGGTGATGCCCCTCGGTTCGCACGACATGTTCCTGGCCGAGGTGGTCGCCGTGCAGGTCGATGCCGCCTATATCGACCCTGTTACGGGGCGTTTCTGCCTCGAACGCGCCTACCCGATCGTTTACTCCCACGGCGAATATTTCGCCCTGGGCGAGGCCATCGGCCACTTCGGCTGGTCGGTGCGCAAGAAGCCGCGCCGGACGGTGGGCGCTGCCCCCGCAGTCCCCGCACCTGCCGCAGGGAATATCCCGGCTGCGGAAGTTTCCGAAGCACCCGGGGCAGACCCCGGGGACGGGAAGCCCGCCGCAAAACGTGTCCCTGCGCGAAAACCCGTGGCACCTGCCGCCCGCCGCTCCCGCCGCAAACCCGACGCGAAGAAGCCGCGGCGCTGATGCCGGGCGCGGGGCTGTCCGGCCACTCAGGGCGCAAGAAATCGCTCCGGTCACAGGTATCTGTGGCCGGGGCGATGCCGTTTAAGAATTCCGATCCGATAAAGGAAGGCCCCTGCCGAAGCAGGGGCCTTACCGGGTTCAGTCGGTTTCGGGTCGGTGGGTGTCGTGTGTCAGGTCGGTGTTGTGCACGCCCAGCACGGCGCGCCCCGACGGTTCGTTCATGTCGCGGAACGCCTTGTCCCAGGCCAGCGCTTCGGCGGTGCTGCACGCTACGGACGGTACCGACGGTACGCACTGCGCTGCCGTATGCGACGGGAAGTGTTCCTCGAAGATCGTACGGTAATAGTACTCCTCCTTGTTGCGGGGCGGGTTGATCGGGAAACGCTCCGCAGCGTGTTCCATCTCGCGGTCGGAGACCGCCTCTGCGGTCAGCTGCTTGAGCGTGTCGATCCAGTTGTAGCCTACGCCGTCGGAGAACTGCTCTTTCTGACGCCATACGATCTCGGAGGGGAGCATGTCCTCGAACGCCTTGCGCAGGATCCATTTTTCGATATGCCCGTCCTTGGCCATTTTCGCCGCCGGGTTGATGCGCATCGCCACGTCGAGGAACTCTTTGTCGAGGAACGGCACGCGCCCCTCGACACCCCATGCCGAGAGCGACTTGTTGGCGCGCAGGCAGTCGTAGAGGTGCAGCTTACTGATCTTGCGCACGGTCTCCTCGTGGAAGGCACGGGCGTCGGGCGCCTTGTGGAAATAGAGGTAGCCGCCGAAAACCTCGTCGGCACCCTCGCCCGAGAGCACCATCTTGATGCCCATCGACTTGATGACGCGCGCCAGCAGGTACATCGGCGTCGAGGCGCGTACGGTCGTCACGTCGTAGGTCTCGATATAATAGATCACGTCGCGCACGGCATCCAGCCCCTCCTGTACGGTGTAGTTGATTTCGTGGTGTACGGTGCCGATATGGTCGGCGACCTTGCGTGCCGCCGCCAGGTCGGGCGCCCCTTTCAGTCCGATGGCGAACGAGTGGAGCTGCGGCCACCAGGCCCGGTCGCGGTCGTTCGATTCGACGCGCCGGTCGGCGTATTTCTTGGCGACGGCCGAGATGATCGACGAGTCGAGGCCGCCCGACAGCAGTACGCCGTAGGGTACGTCCGACATGAGCTGCCGCTTGACGGCCGATTCCAGCGCCTCGCGCAGCGCCTGTATGTCGGCGCCGTTGTCCTTCACGGCGTCGTACTCGAACCAGTCGCGCTTGTACCAGCGCACCATTTTCCCCTCGCGGCTCGACCAGTAGTGCCCGGGCAGGAACGGCCGGATGGTGCTGCATATCCCTTCGAGGGCTTTCTGTTCCGATGCGACGTAGAATTGCTCGTCGCTGTCCCAGCCGATGTAGAGCGGGATGACGCCGACCGGGTCGCGGGCGATCAGGTATTCGTCCTTTTCGATGTCGTACAGCGCAAAGGCGAAGATGCCGCTGATTTTTTCCAGCAGCCCGACGCCCAGTTTGCGGTAGAGAGGCAGGATCACCTCGCAGTCCGAGCCTGTCTGGAAATCGTATTCGCCGGCCAGCTCGGCGCGGATCTCCTGATGGTTGTATATCTCGCCGTTCACGGCCAGCACCTGTTTCCCGTCGCAGCTGAACAGGGGTTGACCGCCCGACTGGGGGTCGACGATCGAAAGCCGCTCGTGCGAAAGGATCGCCCGCTCGCTGCAGTAGACACCCGACCAGTCGGGGCCCCGGTGCCGTATCTGCTTCGACATTTTCAGTACCTGCCCACGCAGCGCATCCGATTTCCGGCGGATGTCAAATAGTCCTACGAAACCACACATAGATTGATTGTTGTTGTATATTACGTTACAAAACTGTTAATTGCCGGCCGCCTGTGTCCCGCTGCGGGAATCCCGCAGCGTCGCCGCCTCTCAAGTCCCCGCCGGGGCGGGGGCTCGGGGAAGGCCGGATTTACAAGCGGTGCCGGAGGCGGCGGACACGACCCGCCGGAGCGCGAAACAATCTGAAAAATTGCAAGGCCTCCCGGGGGATCAGTTGTTCTCCGGGCGGAGCTTGCGCACCACGGCACCTGTCTGCCACATCTCGCTTTCACGCATCTCGCGCAGCTCCTCGTTGAGTTTCTCGCGGTAGTCGGGTTTGCTGTTCAGGTCGATCGAGCGCTGCGCCTCGTTGCCGGCGGCCACTTCGCCGTAAAGCTCTTCGAAGACGGGTTTGGTGGCATCGCGGAAACGTTTCCACCAGTCCAACGCACCGCGTTGTGCCGTGGTCGAGCAGTTGGCGTACATCCAGTCCATGCCGTTCTCGGCCACCAACGGCATGAGCGACTGGGTCAGCTCCTCGACCGTTTCGTTGAAAGCCTCCGAAGGGGTGTGCCCGTGGGCGCGCAGCGTGTCGTACTGGGCCGCGAAAATACCCTGGATGGCACCCATCAGCGTGCCGCGCTCGCCCGTCAGGTCGGAGTAAACCTCCCGCTTGAAGTCGGTTTCGAACAGGTAGCCCGAACCTACGCCGATGCCCAGCGCCACCACGCGTTCGAATGCGCGCCCCGTGGCGTCCTGGAATACGGCGTAGCTCGAATTCAGGCCGCGGCCCTCGATGAACATGCGGCGCAGCGAAGTCCCCGAGCCTTTCGGGGCGACCAGGATCACGTCTACGTCGGCCGGCGGCACGATGCCCGTGCGCTCCTTGTAGGTGATGCCGAAGCCGTGCGAGAAGTAGAGCGCCTTGCCCGGCGCGAGGTGTTTCTCGATCGTCGGCCATGCGGCGATCTGCCCGGCGTCGGAGAGCAGGTACTGGATGATCGTTGCGCGCCGGGCGGCCTCTTCGATCCCGAAGAGCGTCTTGCCCGGTACCCAGCCGTCGGCGACGGCCTTGTCCCAGCTTTTCGAGCCTTCGCGCTGTCCGACGATGACGTTGAACCCGTTGTCCTTGAGGTTGAGCGACTGCCCCGGCCCCTGTACGCCGTAGCCGATTACGGCGATGGTTTCGTCCCTGAGGACTTCGCGTGCTTTTTCCAGGGGAAACTCTTCGCGGGTAACGACCTTCTCTTCTACTCCGCCGAAATTGATCTGTGCCATAGTTGTATGAGTTTTAAAAGTTAAAATGAATCCGTTCTTTGTCTGTTCCTCTCGAGTTCTTCGAGGTATTCGTTGAGCAGCTCGCGCCGCGATTTGATGATGGCCACCGTGCCGCTGCGCACGAACTGTTGCACGCCGAAGGGTTGCAGCAGGCGGAACAGTGCCTGCGTCTCGGCCTTATGGCCGGTTTTTTCGACGACGATGTAGTCGTCGTCGATCTCCAGGATGCGGACATTGTGCTCGCGTACGAGTTTCTCGACGTTGCGGCTGCGCGTGACTTTATAAAGGGCGATCTCCTGCTGCACGACTTCGTCCGAGGTGTAGACGAAGACCTTGAGCACGTCGATCTTCTTCTCGACCTGCCGCGCGAGCTTCTCGACCCGGTCGGGGCCGGTGCGGACGACGATCGTGAATTTATGGATGCCCGCGAGCGCCGACTCGGAAGTCGTCAGGCTTTCGATGTTGACATTGCGGCACGTGAAGACCGTCGTGATCTGGCTCAGCAGCCCGACCTTGTTCTCCGAAAATACGGTGATGATATACTCTTGTTCCATACCTCGTTCGGTTTATTCGAGCCGGATCGCCGACACGGGGGCGCCGGCCGGCACCATCGGGAATACGTTTTCTTCGCTTTCGACGCGCACCTCCAATAGGTAGGCGCCTTTGCAGGCTTTCATCTCGGCCACCGCCCCGGCCAGCTCCTCGCGCCGCTCCACGCAGCGGTAGGCGATGCCGTTGCCGCGGGCGATCAGCCCGAAGTCGGGGTTCGCCAGTTCGGTGAACGAGTAGCGGCGGTCGTAGAAGAGTTCCTGCCACTGCCGTACCATGCCCAGATAGGAGTTGTTGAGCAATACGATCTTTACGGCGACCTGCGACTGGAAGATCGTCCCCAGCTCCTGGATGGTCATCTGCAGCCCGCCGTCGCCCGCGAAGAGGCATACCTCGCGGTCGGGGGCGCCCAGTTTGGCGCCGATGGCGGCCGGAAGCCCGAAGCCCATCGTGCCCAGACCGCCCGAAGTTACCAGGCTGCGGCTGCGGCGGAACCCGAAATAGCGCGCCGCGAACATCTGCTGCTGCCCGACGTCGGTCACCAGCACCGCGTCGTTGTCGTAGGCATGCGCTACGGTGTCGACGACCTCGCCCATGCGGATGCGGCCGCCTTCCGGGCGGATCGCCTTGCGGACGACCGCCTCGTATTCGACTTTGTCGCAGGCGCGGAACCCTTCGATCCAGGCCTTGTGCGCGGCGGGGCGGATCCTTTGGGTGAGCAGCGGGAGCGTCTGTTTCACGTCGCCGATGACGGCCACGTCGGCGTGTACGATCTTGTCGATCTCGGCGGGGTCGATCTCCAGGTGGATTACCTTGGCATTCGCCCCGAAACATTTGGGGTTGCCCGTCACGCGGTCGTCGAAACGCATCCCCACGGCGATGAGCAGGTCGCACTCCTGGTTGCGGATGTTGGGGCCGTAGTTGCCGTGCATGCCCAGCATGCCGACATACTGCGGCGAGGAGGTCGGCACGGCCGACAGCCCCAGCAGGGTCGAGGCGACCGGTATGCCGCTCTTTGCGAGGAAGGCCTGCAATTCTTCTTCGGCGTTTCCGAGCATCACGCCCTGTCCCGCCATCAGCAGCGGCCGTTGTGCGGCATCGATCAGCCGTACCGCCTCGGCGATGCACTCCTCGGCGGGCGCGGGTGCGGGGACGTAGCTGCGGATGGACGTCAGCCTCTCGTAGCGGAACGGGGCCGTCCCGCACTGGGCGTCCTTGGTGATGTCCACCACCACAGGGCCCGGACGCCCCGAACGGGCGATATAGAACGCCTTGGCAATCGCCCCGGGAATGTCTTCGGTACGCTTGACCTGGCTGTTCCATTTGGTTACGGCCTGCGTGATGCCCACGAAGTTGGTTTCCTGGAAGGCGTCGGTGCCCAGCAATGACGAACCCACCTGTCCGGTCACCAGTACCAGCGGCGTGGAGTCCATCAGCGCGTCGGCCAGTCCGGTCACGGTGTTCGTCGCCCCCGGGCCCGAGGTGACCAGGCAAACCCCTACGCGGCCGCTGACGCGGGCGTAGCCCTGCGCGGCATGTACGGCGCCCTGTTCATGGCGGACAAGGATGTGGCGCAGCCGGTCGCGGTAGTCGAAAAGCGCATCGTAAACGGGGATGATGGCTCCTCCGGGATACCCGAAAAGCGTGTCCACACCCTCGCGCAGGAACGATTCGAGCAGGGCCTGCGACCCTGTGATACAAGGGCCGGGCTGTTGTCCTTCGGTTCTGGTTGTCGTGTTCGTATTCATGGTGTTGTCCGGTTTTATTCTTCTTCGACGATGCGTACGGCCCCTTTGTCGGCCGAGCTGACCAGCTTGGCATAGGCCCTTAGCGACGCGGGTATGCGGCGGTCGCGTGCCGCGGGGCGGAAATGCTGCTGTGCGGCCATGCGCGCGGCGATTTCGTCGTCGCCGGCCATGAGGCGGATCGAGCGCCGCGGGATGTCGATCTCGATCTCGTCGCCCGTGCGGATGACGGCGATCTCCCCGCCCGAAGCCGCTTCGGGCGAGACGTGACCGATCGACAACCCCGACGTTCCGCCCGAGAAGCGGCCGTCGGTAATCAGCGCGCAGGCTTTGTCGAGGTGTCTGGATTTGAGGTACGACGTGGGGTAGAGCATCTCCTGCATCCCGGGGCCGCCCTTGGGGCCTTCATAGCGTATGACAACAACGTCGCCGGCCTGCACCTCGCCGCCGAGGATGCCGCCGATGGCCTGCTCCTGCGATTCGTAGACGCGGGCGCGCCCGCGGAAGACAAACAGCGACGCGTCGACGCCGGCCGTCTTGACGATGCAGCCCCGGCGGGCGATGTTGCCCGTCAGTACGGCCAGCCCGCCGTCGCGGAAATAGGCGTGTTCCAGATCGCGGATGCAGCCTGCCGTGCGGTCGGTGTCCGGTGTGTCGTAATAAGTCCGTTGTGTGCCCAGTTCCCGGCTGTAAAGGCCGGCCGGGGCGCTCAGGTAGCGCTGTTTGGCTTCGCTGCTCGCCGTTTCGCTCCGCAGGTCGAAGGCCGCGATGGCCTGGCCGAGCGTGCGCCCGTCGACCCTCCCGGCCGAGGTGTCGAGCAGTCCGCCGCGGGCGAGTTCGCCCAGGATCGAGAGGATGCCGCCCGCACGGTTGACATCCTGGATATGGTAATGCGAATTGGGGGCGACCTTGCACAGTACGGGCACCCGGCGCGAAAGGCGGTCGATATCCTGCATCGTGAAATCCACCCCGGCCTCGTGGGCCACGGCCAGCAGGTGCAGCACCGTATTGGTCGAGCCGCCCATGGCGATGTCGAGCGACATGGCATTCTCGAAGGCTGCCTTCGTGGCCACCGAGCGCGGGAGCACCGAGTCGTCGCCCTCGAAGTAATAGCGTTCGGCATTGCGGACGATCAGCGCTGCGGCCTCTTCGAACAGGCGGCGGCGGTTGACATGCGTGGCCACGACGGTGCCGTTGCCCGGGAGCGAGAGCCCGAGCGCTTCGGTCAGGCAGTTCATCGAGTTGGCGGTGAACATCCCCGAGCACGAACCGCAGCCGGGGCATGCGGCGCGTTCGACGCGAGCCACCTGTTCGTCGCTGCAATTTTCGTCGGCAGCCATTACCATGGCGTCGATCAGGTCGAGCGCCCGCTCGCCGAGATGCCCCGCCTCCATCGGCCCGCCCGATACGAAGACAGTCGGGATGTCGAGCCGCATGGCGGCCATCAGCATGCCCGGGGTGATCTTGTCGCAGTTCGAGATGCAGACCAGTGCGTCGACCTTGTGGGCGTTGGCCATATATTCGACGCTGTCGGCAATGATCTCGCGCGAGGGCAGCGAATAAAGCATGCCGTCGTGCCCCATGGCGATGCCGTCGTCGATGGCGATGGTGTTGAATTCCGCGGCGAAACAGCCGAGCGCTTCGATCCGCTGCTTGACGTATTGTCCGATCTCGTGCAGGTGCACGTGTCCCGGAACCAGCTGGGTGAACGAGTTGGCGATGCCGATGACCGGACGGCCGAACTGCTCTTCGCGCATGCCGTTGGCACGCCACAGGCTCCTGGCTCCGGCCATGCGCCGGCCCGTCGTCGTGACGGCACTTCTGAGTGGGTGTTTCATCTTCTTCTTGTTTTCTGCATATTGTGCCTTTGCCATCTGCCCGGATAATAAAAAACCTTTCTCCATCGGGAGAAAGGCCTTTTTATCATCTTTCGGATATACACATCACCTTTCTCCCGTTATCTTGCCAAAGACGACGAGCAGCAGATTAATGACGTTATTATTCGAATGGTTCTGGGCGTTCATGTCCGGAATTTCCGTATTTGTTCCGTTTCAAAGATAGGGATATAAAATCGTTTCGTCAAAATAATTTTGCAAAAAATTTAATAATGTGATAATCCGGAACCTATATCCCCTCTTGCGCTTTATGACGACCCGGATAGAAGCTTTTTATCTTACAGTTTGAAACCGTATTTTTTGGCCTTTTAACCCCTTTTAGCCCGATTCGGAGGAAAGCAGGCCTTCCGGGAACCCCTAATATCTTACGGTTTGTCGTCAATGCCGATGTTTTCTGCCTTTCCGGAATGCTCCTATATATATAAAGCGGCCGCCGGTGCTTTTTAGGGCGGCTTACGATTTGTTACCCGGATTTGGATATTAAATTTTTTTGTTTTATATTTGTCCCCGATGGATATGAAACGGAACCATACGATGACCGGGGGATGCGGGGTAGCCTGCAGCCCGGTGGCGTGCGCCGTTTCTTTCACCGTCCTTATCTCCGCTACCGCCACTACAACGATGACGACAACGACAACCCCTGTGGGGGTGTAGTTGTTATTTTTCCGTCACGAGCATACCCGTTATGCATTTTCCGGCCAAGGCTGCCGGAACGGAAAGCCCGGTTCGATCAAAGGTGGTTTCATTCAAAAGGAGATTTTATCATGCGATATATCAAAGTTTTCGCCCCGGGAACGGTGGCGAACCTGGGTTGCGGCTTCGATGTGATGGGGCTGACGCTCGACGGCGTGGGCGACCTGCTGGAGGTCGGCATCGAAGAAGGTGCCGGGGGGCTCGTTATCCGCAACCGCAGCGGGAAGGAACTTCCCGCCAAAAACGAGGACAACGTGATTACCCCGGCGGTGATGGCACTGCTCGGGGCATACGAAAAACCCGTGCGGGTCGAGGTTACGATCCTCGAAAAGATCGCTCCCGGCAGCGGCATCGGGTCGAGTGCGGCTTCGTCGGCCGCAGCGGTTTGGGGCGTGAACGAACTGTTGGGACGTCCCTTTTCAGGGGAGCGGCTCGTGGAATTTGCGATGATGGGCGAGGCGCTCATCGGCGGTACGCCCCATGCCGACAACGTGGGCCCTGCCGTGCTGGGCGGCGTGGTGCTGATCCGGGGGTACGAACCGCTGGACATCGTGCGTCTGCCCGTCCCCGAGGGCTTTTTCTACGCCGTGGTGCATCCCGACATCGTGGTCAGCACCAAGGAGGCGCGCGAAGTGCTTCCCCGCGAGGTACCCCTGCACGATGCCGTGACGCAGTGGGGCAATGTCGGCGGGCTGGTGGCCGGGTTCGCCCTGGGCGACGTGGCGCTGATCGGCCGGTCGATGCACGACGTGGTGGCGGAGCCTTACCGCAAGGGGTTCATTCCGGGTTACGACCAACTGAAGGAAGGGGTGCTCGCCGAAGGCGCCCTGGCGTTGAACATTGCCGGGTCGGGGCCTTCGATCTTCGCCCTGGCCGCCGATGAGGCCGTCGCGCAGCGGGTCGCGCAGCGGATGCGGGCGCATTTCGCCCGCCCCGGTATCGGCTGCAAGATATATGCGGGCCGCGTGTCGAACTGCGGGGCAAGGATTGTGGAATAGTATAAAACGACAAACAGATGAAATATTACAGCACGAAAGACAAAGCATGCGCACGCGCCTTTTCGCTTCGCGAGGCCGTGCAGGCGGGGCTGGCACCCGACGGCGGGTTGTTCGTTCCGGAACGTATCCCGCAGGCCGATATGGCCGTCGCGGAGCGGCTGGCCGGGGAGTCCTATGCCGCGCTGGCCGGATACCTGGCGGAACTTTTTTTCGGTGACGACATCGACCCCGGCCTCCTGCGGCGGGAGATGGAGCGGATCTACGACTTTCCGCTGCCGCTTCGCCGTGTCGGCAGCCGCTATACGCTGGAGCTGTTCCACGGCCCGACGTTCGCATTCAAGGATTACGGTGCGGGCTTCATGGGGCGGATGATCGGCCTGATGGGCGGTGCCGGCGAAAAACTGGTGATCCTGACGGCTACGTCGGGCGACACGGGCAGCGCCGTGGCGCACGGGTTTTACGGCGTGCCGGGCGTCGAGGTGGTGCTGCTCTATCCCGAAGGGAAGATCAGCCGGCTGCAGGAGTGCCAGATGACCACGCTCGGCGGCAATATCCACCCGCTGCGTGTGGCCGGGACGTTCGACGACTGCCAGCGGCTGGTCAAGGAGCTGTTTGCCGACGCAAAATTCCGTGCGGGGCACCGCGTGTCGTCGGCCAATTCGATCAACCTGCTGCGCTGGATACCGCAGGCATTCTATTATTTCTACGGCTATTGCCTGTGGCGGCAGCAGACGGGCGGCGGGCGGCCTGTGGTCGTGGTGCCGAGCGGTAACTACGGAAACCTCTCGGCCGGGATGCTCGCCCGCCGCATGGGGCTCCCCCTCGGCGGATTCGTCGCGGCTTCGAACAGCAACGACGTGGTGCCCGAATTCCTGCGCAGCGGCGAGTACCGTCCGAGGCCGTCGGTGCGGACGCTGGCCAATGCGATGGACGTCGGGGCGCCGAGCAATTTCGAACGTATGCTGTGGCTCTGCGGCGGTGAGCCGGATGCCCTGCGTAACGAACTGGAGGGATTCCGCTGCGACGATGCCATGATCCGCCGTACGATCGACGGGCTGCACCGCAATTACGGATACCTTTCCGATCCGCACAGCGCCATCGGATATGCCGCTTCCGTAGCGTGCGGGAAACCGGGATTTTACCTCTCTACGGCGCATCCCGCCAAATTCGGGGAGGTCATCTCCCCTGTCACGGGGGCTGCGGTTCCGCTGCCGCCGCGGCTGGCCCGGCTCGCCCGCCTGCCCCGGGTTTCGGAGCCGATGGCGGCCGACCTGGGGGCACTCGAGCAATTCGTGGCCGGGATATAAACCGGCTGTTGGGCCGTGGCGTTGCTGTCCGGGCGGGGTGCGCCTCGTGGCCTGCACGGAAAAAGGGGTTGCAACCTTTGCGGTTGCAACCCCTTTTTTGCGGATAGGAGCCCCCGGAGCGGGGCGTGCCTAAATATGCGCGGCGATGAAGTCCCCGACCTCGGAGGTCGAGTAGCGGCGTTCGCCCTGTGCGGCGAGGTCTTCGGTGACGACGCCTTCGGTGAGCGCCTTGTCTACGGCGGCCCGCACGGCGCTGCCTTCCCTGTCGAGCCCCAGGTGTTCGAGCAGCATGGCGGCCGAGAGGATCGTGGCCATCGGGTTGGCGATGTTCTTCCCCGCAGCCTGCGGATAGGAGCCGTGGATCGGCTCGAAGAGCGCCACTTCCGACCCGACGCTCGCCGAGGGGAGCATGCCGAGCGAGCCGCTGATGACGCTGGCCTCGTCGGTGAGGATGTCGCCGAACATGTTCTCGGTGACGATCACGTCGAAATGGGTCGGCTGGCGTACGATCTGCATCGCGGCGTTGTCCACGAACATGAATTCCAGCTCCACTTCGGGGTACCGGGGCGCCATATCCTGCGCGACCTCCCGCCACAGGCGCGAGGTTTCGAGCACGTTGGCCTTGTCCACGACCGTCAGGCGCCGCTGGCGGCTCATGGCGAGCCGGAATGCGACGTCCAGCACACGTTCGATCTCCGTGCGCGTGTAGGTGCAGGTGTCGAAAGCCTCCGTCCCGGCTTCGTTGCGCCCCTGCGGTCGGCCGAAATAGATGCCGCTCGTCAGTTCGCGCACGCAGATGAAATCGGTGCCGCGCACCACCTCTGCCTTGAGCGGCGAGCGGCTGGCCAGCGTGTCGAACAATGCGATGGGGCGCAGGTTGGCGAACAGTCCCAGCGATTTGCGCATGCGCAGCAGTCCCTGCTCGGGACGTACCGGGGCCTTGGGGTCGTTGTCGTACTTGGGGTCGCCGATGGCACCGAACAATACGGCGTCGGCAGCCTGGCAGATGGCGTGCGTCTCGTCGGGATAGGGGTCGCCCGTGGCGTCGATGGCGCAGGCGCCCACTAACGCCTCGCGGTAGTCGAATCGGTGTCCGAATTTCGCCGCCACGCGGTCGAGTACTTTCGTGGCCTCGGCAATGATTTCGGGGCCGATGCCGTCGCCGGCTAAAAGGGCTATGTTAACATCCATGGTCGTTGTATGTTGGTTCGATTATGTTCAGCATTTTGATCGTCGCCTTGATGGCGGCTTCGGTCTGGTCGGCATCCAGTCCGCGGGTCTTGAACTCCTTGCCGCCCGTCTCCCACGTGATGATCGTCTGCACGAAGGCATCGGTTCGTCCGCCGGGCGGGATCGAGACGGTGTAGTTGCGCAGCATCGGGAACTCGCGGCCGAGCTGGTGCTTGTAGATCTGCCTGAGCGCCCGCATGAAGGCGTCGTACTGGCCGTCGCCGACCGAGGTCTGCTCGTATTCGCAGCCGTTGATCTCGATCTTGAGCGTAGCGGCCGGGTGCAGCCCCTGTGCCAGCGACAGGCTGTAATTGAGTATCCGCACGGGGTTTTCGACCTGGTCGTAGCGCAGTACGTCGGCGATGATGTAGGGCAGGTCTTCGGCCGTCACCAGCTCCTTCTTGTCGCTCAGCTCGACCACCCGTTCGGTTACCTTGCGCATCGAGGCTTCGTCGAGCTCGATGCCCAGCGCTTCGAGGTTCTTCAGGATGTTGGCCTTGCCCGAGGTCTTGCCCAGAGCGTATTCGCGTACGCGTCCGAAGCGTTCGGGCAGCAGCTCGTTGAAATAGAGGTTGTTCTTGTTGTCGCCGTCGGCATGGATGCCGGCACACTGCGTAAAGACGTTCTCGCCGACGATCGGGCGGTTGCCCGGGATACGGATGCCCGTGTAGGTCTCGACCATGCGGCTGACGTGGTTGATCTTCGTTTCGTCGATGCCCGTGAGGCAGTGAAGCCGGTCGTGCAGCACGGCCACCGTGCTCGACAGGGGTGCGTTTCCTGCGCGTTCGCCCAGCCCGTTTATGGTTACGTGAACCCCGTGGAACCCGGCTTTCACCGCAGCTGCGGTGTTGGCCACGGCCAGGTCGTAATCGTTATGGGCATGGAAGTCGAACCTAAGCTGCGGATAGCGTGTCACCATGTCGCGGCAAAACCGTTCGGTGGCATAGGGGTCGAGGATACCCAGCGTGTCGGGGCACATGAAGCGCTGCACGGGGGCGTCGGCCAGCCCGTCGAGTATCGTGTAGACGTACCCGGGCGAATCCTGCATACCGTTCGACCAGTCTTCGAGGTAGACGTTCACCTTCATGCCCCGCGCGACGGCCCCGCCGATCGTGGCGCGGATGTCGCAGAGGTGCTCCTGCGGGGTGCGGCGCAGCTGTTCGCGGCAGTGTTTGAGCGACCCCTTCGCCAGCAGGTTCACCACGCGGCACCCGGCTTGGCCGAGCCAGTCGAGCGACACGCCGCCGTCGATGAATCCCAACGCCTCGATGCGGTCGGTATAACCCTTCGCGGCAGCCCATTCGGCGATGCGGCGCACGGCCTCCTGCTCGCCCTGCGAAACCCGCGCCGAGGCGATCTCGATGCGGCTCACGCACAGTTCTTCCAGCAACAGCCGGGCGATGGAGAGTTTTTCGCGGGCGTTGAACGAAACCCCCGACGTCTGCTCGCCGTCGCGCAGCGTGGTATCCATTATCTCTACGCGGGGATACATTGCGCTGCTATTTATGCGCCTGTTCGAACGCTTCGATCTGGGGCGCGATGCTGCGCAGATAGTCCACGTCGTCGTAGCCGTTCAGCAGGCACCGCTTCTTGTATGCGTCGATCTCGAAGCGCTCGCTGCGGCCCGTGGCGCAGATCGTCAGCGTCTGGTTGTCCAGGTCTACGGTGAATTGCGTCGCAGGGTCGCCGTCGATCGCCGCGAAGACCGCCGCGAGGAACTCTCCGCTTACCGTGATCGGCAGCAGCCCGTTGTTGAGGGCATTGTTGCGGAAGATGTCGGCGAAGAAGCTCGACACCACGACGCGGAACCCGTAGTCGGCGATGGCCCATGCGGCGTGCTCGCGCGAACTGCCGCAGCCGAAGTTGCGGCCTGCGACGAGGATTTTGCCCCCATAACGGCTGTCGTTGAGCGGGAACGAGGCGATCCGCTGCCCCCGGGCGTCGTAGCGCCAGTCGCGGAAGAGGTTGTCGCCGAATCCTTTGCGCTGGGTGGCTTTCAGGAAACGTGCCGGGATGATCTGGTCGGTATCTATGTTCTCCGTGCTCACGGGCACGGCCCCCGAGGTGAAGGTTTCGAATTTGGGTATGGACATATTGGTTTTGTTTTTTCCGGCATTCGGCAGCGGCCATTTTGCCGCAAAGCGGCATGTAAGCCCCTGCCTGAGGCGGGGGTTTGGGGGTGGGCCGGAATTATAAACGACGCCGAAGGCGGCGGCAACGACCGGCCGATCCAAACCGAAGTTAAAAATTTTTACATTTCAAACACCTTGCGCGGATCCTCGATCCTGCCGCATACCGCGGCCGCGGCGGCTACCGCAATGCCTGCAAGCATGGTGCGCGCACCGGGCCCCTGGCGCCCTTCGAAGTTGCGGTTCGAGGTCGAAACGCTGTATTTGCCTGCCGGGATCTTGTCGGCGTTCATCGCCAGGCACGCCGAGCAGCCCGGCTGTCGGAGCTCGAACCCGGCGGCGGCGAGCACTTTGTCGAGCCCTTCGGCCCGTGCGGCGGCTTCGACGCCTTTCGAACCGGGGACGATCCATGCCGTCACGCCCTGGGCCTTGCGCCGGCCTTCGACCAGCTTGGCGAAGCGCCGCAGGTCTTCGATGCGGCCGTTGGTGCAGCTGCCCACGAAGACATAGTCGACGGGTTTGCCGAGCAGCTTTTCCCCGGCTTTGAATCCCATGTACTCCAATGCCTTGGGGTCGGCCTCGGCCGGGATCTCCGCATCGACGGCCATGCCCATGCCGGGGTTGGTGCCGTAGGTAATCATCGGGGCGATGTCGGCGGCATCGAACCGGTACTCCTTGTCGAATACGGCGTCGGCATCGCTGTAAAGCGCTTCCCAGCGGGCGACGGCCTGGTCGAACGCCGCTCCCTGCGGCGCACGTTCGCGCCCGCGCAGGTAGTCGAACGTCGTCCGGTCGGGGGCGATCATGCCGCCCCGCGCACCGCACTCGATGCTCATGTTGCAGACGGTCATGCGCCCCTCCATCGAGAGCGAACGGATCGCTTCGCCGGCGAACTCGATGAAGTAGCCCGTGCCGCCCGAAGCGGTGAGCTGCGAGATGATGTAGAGCACGACATCTTTGGCTTCGACGCCCGGGCGCAGTGTCCCGTCGACCGTGATGCGCATGCTCCGCGGCTTGGACTGGATGATGCACTGGCTGGCGAAGACCATCTCGACCTCCGAAGTGCCAACGCCGAATGCCACGGCGCCCAGTGCCCCGTGCGTCGAGGTGTGGCTGTCGCCGCAGACGATGGTCATGCCCGGCTGTGTGAATCCCAGTTCGGGGCCGATGATGTGCACGATGCCCTGGCGCGGGTTTCCCACGCCGAAATGTTCGATGCCGAATTTGGCGCAGTTGGCCTCCAGCGCCTCGACCTGGCGCCGCGATTCGGCCTCGGCGATCGGCAGGTGCTGGTCGACGGTCGGGATGTTGTGGTCGGCCGTGGCGGTGATTTGTGCCGGGCGTGCCACGCCGATGCCGCGCCGTTCCAGGCCTGCGAAAGCCACGGGCGACGTCACCTCGTGGATGTACTGGCGGTCGATGTAGAGCACCGAACGTCCGCCGTCTTCGGTGCGCACGGTGTGCGCATCCCATATCTTGTCCAGAAGTGTCCTGCCCATCTTACTCCTCCTTTTCCTTGCGTTCGGTTACGTTCAGTACGCGCAGCGCGTCGAGGAACGCCTCGATCGACGCCCGTGTGGTGTCGGTGTGCGCGGCGAAGCCGTGGACGGTGCGGCTGCCGCACTGTACCTGTACGTGTACGCGCCCCACGTCGTTCGAACCTTTGGTGATGGCCTGCATGAGGAACTCCATGAGCACGACCTTCTCGTTGATCAGGGTCTTGATCGCCGACACGGCGGCATCCACCGGGCCGTTGCCTGTGGCGATGGCCATGCGCTCGTGGTCGCCGAACTTCAGCACCACGGTCGCCGTCGGGACGAGCGTGCCGGTGGTCACCTGCAGGAATTTGAGCGATACGGACTGCTGTTTCATGCGGTCGATGTCGCCCACCAGATATAGCAGGTCGTAGTCGTGGATCTCCTTTTTCTTGTCGGCAAGCTCGAGGAACTTGCCGTATGTGTCGTCCAGCTCTTCCTGCGTGAGGTCGTAGCCGAGCAGTTCGAGCCTGTGTACGAGCGCCGCGCGGCCGCTGCGGGCCGTCAGGGCGATGACCGACTCGTTGAGGCCGATGTCCTGCGGGTCGATGATCTCGTAGGTCTGGCGGTCTTTCAGCACGCCGTCCTGGTGGATGCCCGACGAGTGGGCGAAGGCGTTGCGGCCGACGATCGCCTTGTTGGGCTGCACGGGCATGTTCATCAGGCTCGACACCAGGTGCGAGGCTTTGGTGATCAGGCGTGCGTCGATGCCGGTGTCGACGGCGATCTCCTTGTGGCAGCGCAGCGTCATCACCACCTCTTCGAGCGAGGTGTTGCCCGCGCGTTCGCCGATGCCGTTGATCGTCACCTCGGCCTGTCGCGCACCGTTGAGGATGCCGCTCAGGGTGTTGGCCGTAGCCATGCCCAGGTCGTTGTGGCAGTGGGTCGAGATGATCGCCTTGTCGATGTTGGATACGTGGTCGACCAGGTATTTGATCTTCGCGCCGTATTCGTGGGGCAGGCAGTAGCCCGTGGTGTCGGGAATGTTGACCACCGTAGCCCCGGCCGCAATGGCGGCCTCGACCACGCGGGCGAGGTATTGAGGATCGGCGCGCCCGGCGTCTTCGGCGTAGAACTCCACGTCCTCGACATAGCTTTTGGCGTATTTCACGGCTTCGACGGCCTGTTCGAGGATTTTCTCGGGCGTCGAGCGCAGTTTGTCGTAAATGTGCTGGGGCGAAACGCCTATACCCGTGTGGATGCGTTTGTGTCTGGCCAGTCGCAGGGCATCGGCGGCGACGTCGATGTCTTTTTTCACGGCGCGGGTCAGCGCACAAATCGTCGGGGCCGAAACGGCCTTCGAAATCTCGAGTACGGAGTTGAAGTCTCCGGGGCTGGAAATCGGGAACCCCGCTTCGATGACGTCCACGCCGAGGCTTTCCAGCAACTTGGCGACTTCGATCTTCTCGGTGGTGTTCAATTGGCAGCCCGGCACCTGCTCGCCATCACGGAGCGTGGTGTCGAAAATAAACAGTTTCTCGCACATAATATGACTAATCTAACTAACCTTGGCAACAAATATATTAAAAATATTTTCTAAATTCCTATTTTACCGGAGGAAAGTGCCTCTTATACCCGAATTTAGCAGCGTTTTCCCTCCGGGAGTACGAATCCGGAAATAAAAACGGCTCCGGATGCCCGAAGCCGTTTTCCCATATATTTTCAGGTGTCGCCGGGATCTTTTGCCGGTTACGCTGCGTTTTCCCGGCTGCCGGGGCGGCATTAATCGACCACCTCGACCCACTGTCCCTTTTTCAGGGCGCGGACGGCGTTGTCGTACATCGCCTCGCAGTAGACCGAAGGCAGGTAGTAGCGCCCCTTGTAGGTTGCCGTCAGCTTGACGGGGATCTCCTTGCTTTCGCCCCTGCTCAGGTCGAAGTAGCTCAGCACCCGGTCGTCGCGGATATCCTGGTAGGTGAGCGACGACAAGTCCCGTTCGGAGGTGATCTCCCATCCTGCCGGGAAGATGTGGGTCAGCGCAAGGTCGGCGTACCGTTCGTAGCCGCTCTTGTTCGAAACGGTCACGATGGCGTAGAAATCGGTCGATACCCGGATCGAGGCAGGGTCGATGGCGGCACCGTCCATATTCGTGTAACGAACGTCGATCCGGATGCCGTTCGCAGCTTCGGTCTCCTCGCCCTTGCCGGGGGTATAACTCTGGCTGACGACCGCGTACAGGCTGCCCGAACCGTTGTTCCTCACCTCAGTCGGTGCGGCCAGGGGCATGCTCTCGATGGATTTGTCGGTCTTGACGATCTCCCTGCCCGCTGTGGCGTCGATGCCGGTCTGTCCCGCTACGGCGAAATTGGAAAGGGTGCTGAGCATCCATGCCGTCGACTGGGTGCTGAGCCACCTGTCCTTCTTGAGGATGTCCGACATCTTCAGCGCCATGCGGAAAGCCTCTTCGCGGCGTCCGAGTATCGTGAGCGTCATGAGCGAGATCGACATCCGGCGTTCGTCGCTGTTGTAGGTGCCGTCGTAGGAGTTGGCCTTTTCCGCGTTGTCCCCGCAGAGCGAGATCAGCCCTTCGGCGACTTTCCTGTTGCCGTCCAAAGCGTATGCCGCCGCCAGCAGCCACTTGGCGTCGCTACTCAGCGAGGCGGCCTTTTCCCGGAGCTGGTTCATGGCACCCCGGGTCGGAGTCCCGTTCAGCGCCAGCACATACTGGGTATAGGCCTGGGTCAGGTAGTAGTCCGAGGGGTTGCCGCGCAGGTATTTGAGCGCCCGGTCGAGCATCGCCCTGTCCACGCCGTAGCCGTGTTTCGCAGCCTCGATCAGGAAGTGCGTCGCATAGACCGTCCCCCATTCCGAACCCGACGTGTTGCCGCTCCAGTAGGCGAATGCGCCGTCGGAGAGCTGGTAGCTGCCCAGGCGTGAAAGCACGCTCTTGACGTTGCGGTCGATGTCCTGCAGCATGTTCGCGTCGCACTCCACGACCGAGGGCAGGTAGAGCTGCGGGAAGGCGCCCGAGGTGATCTGCTCGATGCAGCCGTGGGGATACCTCACCAGGTATTCGAGGCGCCGCGAAAGGTCTAAGGGCGGGATCGACGAAAGTTCCAGCTTGGCCTCGCCGTTCTCCTTGAGGGGCCTTATCTCGGCCGTCTTGCCCGGGTCGATGACATAGTCCTTCGACAGGGTCACATAGGGGTTCGGCTCCCGGACGTCCAGTTCGATTTCCGACGCGGAGCTGTCGCCCGACGACGTAGCCGTGACCCGCACCTTTCCGATGCCGGTTCTGGTGTTGACCTTCAGGCGGAACGATACGACCTCCTCGCCGCTCCGGCCGAGCGTGATGCTCTTGCTGGACGGCCCGACGGTCGAGAACGATTCGTTCGCGGCGATCTTTACGTCGACTTTCCCGACCCCGTCTTCGAGGGCGAAGACCGTGACCGGCACCTCGACTTCCTCGTCGGTGGAAACTACGCGGGGCATGGTGGCCTGCACCAGCAGCGGTTTTTTCACTGCGACATCCTTTTCCGCGGCGCCGAATGCCCGGCCGTTCGAGGCGACCACCATCACCCGAACCTCGCCGAAGTAGGGCGGGAGCGTGATTTTGTGCGTGTTCGTCTTCCCGGCTCCCAGCTTCTGTGCGTCGATGAACCGTACGACGGGCTTGAACCGCTGTGCCTTGAGCGCCCCCGTGTTGGGCTGCTCGGCGTCGCCGCCGATGGCGAACATCTGTTCGATCCTGCCGCCATAGGCGCCGATGACATAGTCGAACATGTCCCACGTGCGGACGCCCAGTGCCTCGGTCGCGTTGAAATAACCGTAAGGGTCGGGGGTTTTGAAGCGCGTCAGTCCCAGCAGCCCCTCGTCGACGAGCGCCAGCACGTAGCTCATTTTCCGGCCGTTTTTCTCCCGGACTTTTATCGTCACCTCCGATTCGGGTTTTACCGTTTCGGGCATCTCGACCACGGGGGTGAGCCTTCGCGTGGCGTCCTCGACGTCGAGCCGCGTCACGCCGAACAGGCGGATCGGTGCGTCGTTGAGCGTCGAGTTATGGGGCTGGACGAGCGTTACCGAGACATAGATGTTGGGGGCCATCCCCTCCTTGACGGGGATCTCGATGTCGGTTTGCTTGCCGGTGCACTCCACCCAGAAGCTTTCCCGCACGACGCTGCCGCTTTCGATGCCGACCAGCGCCCGTGCGCCCGGCGACGAGGGGATGGTGACCCTGGCCTTGTCCCCCGGGACGTATTTGGCCTTGTCGCGGGTGAGGGCGAGCCGCGTGGCGGCATCCGGCACCGAAGTGACGTCGCCCCGCCAATCGGACGAGGATACGCATACGATCCGGGTCGCCGAGTGTGCCCGGTTCGGGCTCGTGACGCGGATCATGTAATAGCCGTAATCGCCCGTGCTCCAGCGCATCGTGGCCTGCCCCGTGCCGTTCGAAAGGGTTGCCTGGAGGGTCTTGTAATTCGAGTTGAGCGCATTTTTGGCGTAGTGCGCCTGGGAATTGGGCGTTGAGGCGTCCCACCACCAGTAGGAATCCATTTTGTAGACCGATACGAGCACGTTTTCACTGCCGGGTTCGGGCTTGCCCTTGGCGTCGAGCATCACGACCTTTATGATATGCTCCTTCCTGCTGTCGAGGTATTCGTCGCCCCAGTCGCTTTTCTGGGTGGCGACCCCGATCCCGAAATAGGTGTCATAGGGCGATACGGTCGCGACCTGCTGGTCGACGCTGAAGTCGCCGCTCTTTTCGAAGACCTTCACCGTGAATTTGCCGCTCAGCATACCGGGGCTCAGCCCTTCCAGCGAGGAGAGTTCGTCGGTCGAGAGCGACAGCGACCCCTGGGCGTCGGTGGTGCCGGTGACGATTTCCCGCTCCTCGGTGCCAAAGTATTTCGAGGCGTCGTCGAACGAATAGCCCTCGTAGCCCTTGAAGCGAGTGGCGGTCTGTGACAACTGCGCCTGGAGCACCGCCTTGGCTTCGGCCGCAGGGGCGCCGTGCAGCCACCGGGCGGTCAGGCTGCCCGTGAAATGCGCGGCGTCGACCAGTTGCCCGTCCCCGAGTTTCAGCTCGATTTTCATCCGGTTGGGCTTGATCGCGTCCACCCGGACGGATTTTTCGAACTGTGCGCCGCCGAAGGTGATCTTGGCCCGCCATAGCCCTGTCGGCGACGCCGGCGTCGTCCCCAGGCTGAACGTGTAGATGCCGTCCGAGGAGCTGTTGTTCACGAGCGACTGCACCAACTGCCCGTTCGGGTTGAAGAATTCCAGCGATGCCGGGTGGCTTTCGGGCAGCGGATTGTCCGAGGTGACGATGAACGTGAGGTGTATGTCGTCGCCCGGGCGCCATACGCCGCGTTCGCCGAAGATATAGCCTTTTATCCCCTTGGGATTTGCCGTGCCGCCCACGTCGAAATTACTCAGCGACAGGGCTGTGCCCGGTTCTACCTTCACGAAGGTGACGTCCCCTCCGGCTTCGGCCGTGACGATGTAAGGCTCGTCCTTCGTCCTCAGCACGGCCCGCCCTTCGGAATCGGTGCTCGCTTCGGCCAGCACCTGGTTCTGCCGGTCGTAGGCCCTGACTTTGCAGCCCCCTTTGGGGCGGGCGGAGACCAGGTCGGTCGTGTAGACGACGTACTGGTCGCTGCCGCTGCTCTTGCAGATGAGGCCGATGTCGGACTGCACGACCACTTTCGACCGCTCCTTGTAAGTCCTGTAATCCCCGAAATAATAGTCGTAGTCGTATTCGTCGTCGACGGGCGTAAGCGGGTCGACACCCCGGATTTCGAGCAGGTACATCGACTTGCGGCTGTCGGTGATCAGGCGGCTCAGGTCGAGCGAATAGGTATTGCCCTGGTCGAGCCTGGTCGAAGACCTGGCCCCCAGGTCAATGGTCGTGTCGCGGACGACGCGCGACACGTAATCCATGGATGAATAGTACTGGTCGTCGTAGTAGTTCTGCTGGAAGAATTGCAGCAGGTTGTTGGCGAATATCTTTCGTACCCGCACCCGGGCTTTCTGATAGTTCACCGCCTCGAACAGCAGCGACATGTCGTTCGACGAGGGAAGGATCGAGCCTTTGCCCGTGAAGCGGATCGAGGGGGTGCGCGACGGCAGCGTAGCCGTGAACGAATAGCTCTCCTTGAGCTTCTGCCCGTTCTTGCTCACTACGTCGCGGCCGATCGTGACACTATGCGCTCCCGTGGGGCGTGCTTCGGGATAGATGTAGAGCCTGTTTTTGTCGACCGAAGTCCGGAACTTGGTGTCGAAGCGGATCAGGTTTTTCAGATCCTGGTTCTGCCGGATGGGTTCGGAGAAGGTGACCACGATGGCGAGCGGTTCCGGATTTACGCTGTGGTCGATGACCGCGTATTCGTCCTTGCGGGGGACTTCCACCCGGAGGGTTTGCTTTTCGTCGTAATTGAAATCGAGCGTCAGCGTATAGCCCTCATCGCCCCGGGGGACGATGTTGCCCACGGTGTATTGGTGCGTGAGCCCGTCTTCCGAATGCGTCCATTTGACGTCGGTACCCGCCGCGCCGCTTATTTTGAGGTTCCGTTCCATGTAGCTGCCGTCGGCATAGTCCGACGAGACGATCTCGCCGATGAGCACATAGCCGGTCATCTCGTCGTTCTGCTGCAGCCAGCTGTCGTTGTAGGTAAACCGCAGTTTGGGGGTCGCAAACCTGAACTCCGCGATGCCCTTGTGCTGCCGGCCGGTGAGTTTCGCGGCGTCGATGGCCACCTTGTACTGCGTGTCGTATTGCAGCGGGGATTTGGGGACGATGCGGATCATGCGCATCCCCGACAGGTAGGCGTCGAAACCGACGGCCGGGGTGATTGATATGGCATCCTGCATGGCGCTTTCCTCGACTTGTACGTTTTCGACGAACGTCACGTGGAGAGGCATCCTGACGCCCGTCACTCCGTTGGTCGACCATTCGATGATGTCGGACGTCTGCTTGCTGCACGAGGCGATGAGCAGGGCGGACAGCGCAAACAAAGCATGGCATATTGTTTTCATAATGGGGGATTTTAGGTAACTTTGCCAAAGATACGTAAAAATATGGCAAAAAAACCGGCTAAAAAGAGAATATGTTTTTTCGCGATGCTGGTCGTTGCCATGCTCGCCGCGGGGTATTGTTTGTTCCTGCCCCGGACGCTCTTCGACGAGCCTTTTTCGGCGACCGTGTGGAGCCGCGACGGCCGCCTGATGTCGGCCAAGGTCGCCTCCGACGGCCAGTGGCGTTTCTTTCCCACGGACAGCGTCCCCGAAAAGTTCCGGGTCGCCATCACGACCTACGAGGACAAACGTTTTTACCGCCATTTCGGGGTGGATCCGCTGGCGCTGGGGCGTGCCGTGCGGCAGAACCTTGCGGCCGGGCGGATCACGAGCGGGGCGAGTACGCTCACCATGCAGACCATCCGCCTGAGCCGCGGCGGGAAACCCCGCACGTTCCGGGAAAAGTTCGTCGAGATGGTGCTCGCCACGCGCCTCGAACTGCGTTGCTGCAAGGATGAAATCCTGGCCCTCTATGCTTCCCATGCGCCTTTCGGAGGCAACGTGGTCGGGCTGGAAAGTGCCGCGTGGTACTATTTCGGCCGCAGTGCGGCACAGCTTTCGTGGGCCGAATGCGCCATGCTCGCCGTACTGCCCAACTCTCCGTCGCTGATCCATATCCGCCGCAACCGCGAACGGCTGCGGGAGAAGCGTGACGGGCTGCTCGACCGGATTTGGCACGACGGCCGTATCGACTCGCTGACATGCGCCCTCGCAAAACAGGAGCATCTGCCCGACGCCCCCGAACCGATGCCGATGGAGGCGATGTACCTGCTGGGTAAAATGCGCGAAGGGTCGCTCCGCTCGACGCTCGACTACGACCTGCAAAGCCGGGTCAACGACCTCGCCCGGCGCTACAACAAGCGTTACCGGGGAAATAAGATCAACAACATGGCCATCGTCGTCATGGACGTGGGGAGCGGCGAAGTGCTCGCCTACGTAGGGAACGTGTACGACCCCGCCGACCGCACCGAGGGTACGAGCGTCGATGTGATTCCCGCCCCGCGCAGCAGCGGCAGCGTGCTCAAGCCCCTGCTCTATGCTGCGATGCTGGACAACGGGACGGCATTGCCTGCGATGCTTTTCCCCGACGTGCCGACCTATTACAGGGACTTCACACCCCACAATTACAACCGTACCTTCGACGGGGCGGTGCCTGCCGACCGGGTGGTCGAGCGTTCGCTCAACGTCCCTTCGGTGAGGATGCTCGACAAGTACGGGAAGGAGAACTTCCTTGCGCTGGTGCGTGCCCTGGGCTTCGGGACGATCGACCGGAGCGCCGCCCATTACGGGCTTTCGCTGATTCTGGGCGGCGCAGAGATTTCGTTGTGGGATCTGACCTCGGCCTACATGAAATTGGCGGCCAAACTCAACGGCCGGCAGACGATACGCACCCCGCATTACGACCCCGATGGCGGTACGGCGGTCGATGCCGGGGATATTCCCCTCTCACGGGGTGCGATATGGCTGATGGCCAATTCGATCAGCCACGTGGCCCGTCCCGAGGAGGAGGGCGAATGGCAGTATTTCTCGTCGTCGAAGAAGATCGGCTGGAAGACGGGTACCAGCTACGGCAACCGCGATGCGTGGGCTGTCGGCATGACCCCCGACTATGCCGTCGGGGTCTGGGTGGGGAACTGCACGGGCGAGGGACGCCCGCTGATGACGGGCGTGGGGTATGCCGCGCCTGTCCTGTTCGAGGTCTTCGGCCTGCTGCCCAAAGGGGAGTGGTTCGCGGAGCCCGTCGGCGACCTGGAACCCGCCGTGGTCTGCCGCCAGAGCGGCTATCTGGCGTCCCATATCTGCCCCGACCGCGATACGGTGATGATTCCCCGTGCGGCCGCCCTCGGGGAGGTGTGCCCCTACCACCGGATCGTCAACCTGAGCGCCGACCTGAAATACCGTGTGACGGCGGATTGCTATGACCCGGCCAGGATCGTCCGCATGCCGATGTTTATCCTCCCGCCTGCGCAGGAGTGGTATTACCGCCGGCAGCATCCCGACTACCGACCGCTGCCCCCGCTGCATCCCGGCCTGCCGGGTAACCGGGCCGAAAACAATCCCATCGACATCATCTACCCGCAGCCGGGGCGTGTGCTGGTCGCCCCGAGGTCGCTCGAAGGGGAACAGCAGAGCCTTGTCTTTACGGCCGTGCACCGCGACCGCAATGCCGTGCTGTTCTGGCATATCGACGACGACTATATCGGTTCGACCTCTTTCGAACATAAGGTCTCCGTCCGCCCGGCGCCGGGGAAGCACCGCCTGACCGTGATCGACGAACACGGCGCTTCGCAGAGCGTCGTGTTCAGTTGCCGCTGATCCCTTCCGGCTCCGGATTGCCCGGCTCCGCCCTTGTCCGGCTGCTTACCCGTCTATCCGTAGTCGTGTATCCGGGCTATTCCCCCTCGTCCTGTCGTTTGTGCCCGGTACGCAGCGCGTTCAGCCTGCGTCCTGTTTCCGCGACCTGCTTCTCGCCCAGCGGATAGCAGCATATGAACACGACCGAAAGAATCGTCCCGGCCGCCGGCAGCAGGCTCATCATGGCACGTATGCCGTTTTGTACCGCGATGCCCTGCACGGCATTGGCTTCGAAACCGTAATGCCCCAGCAGCCAACCTGTCAGGGCACCCCCGAGCGTCCATCCGAATTTCTGGGACATCGACGAGGAGGAGAAGATCAGCCCCGTGGCGCGGCGTCCCGTCTTCAGTTCCGAGTAGTCCGCGATGTCGGCGTACATCGACCACAGCAGCGGGAAGATGCTGCCCGCACACATGCTTATCAGCACCTGCAGGAGCATCATGGCCCAGATGTCGCGGGCACCCGGAAGCCAGAAGGCAGCACTCAGCACCGTTGCCGCCGCCATTGCTCCGAGATAGGTGTTTTTCTTGCCGATGCGGTTCGAAACGGGTGTCACGAGCAGGATGCCCGCGATGTTGGCGGCCTGCCCCAGTACGAGGAAGAGCGTGGTGAGCGAAAGCGTCGTGCCGGTGCTTTCGGCGGGGGCTGCGGCCTGGACATAGTATTTGAAATAATAGACGGCGGCCCCGTCGCGGATCGAGTTGAAGATGAGAGCTGCGATACCGGCTCCGAGCAGGATCCACCACGGCCGGTTGTGCAACAGGTCTTTCAGGTCTTCGCGCAACGGATGGCGTTCGGCATGTACGGGTTGCACCCGCTCGCGTGTCCAGCCGTACGTACAGAAGAAAAATGCGACCGCTATCGCCGCCAGTACGGCCGTGGCCGCCTGCCAGCCCGTCTGCGGGTCGCTGCCCCGGCTGAACCATCCCACCAGCGGTTCGATGGTCAGCAGTGCCAGGATGCTGCCGCCGAAGGCGAAGATCATCCGGTAGGAGGAGAGTGCCGTGCGGGACTTGGGGTTGTCGGAGATGACTCCCAGCAGCGAAGCGTAGGGGACGTTGATGAGCGAGTAGATCATCATCATCACTCCGTAGGTAATATAGGCGTAGACCAGCTTCCCGGCCATCCCGAAGCCCGGAGTAGTGAAAGTCAGTACGCCCGCCATGCCGAAGGGGACGGCGAACCACAGCAGGTAGGGCCTGAATTTCCCCCGGCGGCTTTGTGTCCGGTCGGCCAGTATCCCGACGACCGGATCGACGAACGAGTCCCAGAAACGGGTGATGAGGAACATCGTGCCGACGGCCGCGGCCGGGAGCCCGAAGATGTCCGTGTAGAAGAAGAGCAGGTAGAACCCGAAAAGTTTCCAGAACATCGAGGAAGCGGCATCGCCGAGCCCGTAGCCGACCTTTTCGCGGAATTTGATTTGTGTATCCATACTGTCTGTGCATTTATTGTGCGAACCCGGCGTCGTCCCATGTGTCCGTGCGGAACGGGAAGGCCGGCAGCCCGATGGTGTTGGTCAGGTTGACTCTCTCCACGACGTTGCGGAAAGCGTAACGAACGGCGACAGGTTCTGCCACGGCGTCGGAGCGGACTTCGACCTGGCGGCTGAAATCGTAATCCCGGTGTATTACGAAAGCTTCCGCCGGATGGAATATACGATCTTTTCCCGCGATTTCAAACCCTTGCAGCGGAGTGTCCGTCGGGATCAGCGTCGAATTGCTCCTGAAGGTTACCACCGCGCGCCCGTCGCCGAAATCGGCACGCTCGAACAACGGGCCCCGGCTGTCGATCCCCTCGCATCCGTAAGTCCCCGTGAGAGCGAGCAGGGCCAGCCGCTGCCCTACGAGGTCTTTGCGCGGAGGGTGTATCTGGGTCGCATCCCCCAGGTCGGTGTTTACCGCCATGCCCGTATTGGGGATCAGGTCGAGGGCCCGGATCTGCGCTTCGACCATCAGTGGCAGCAGGATCGGATTTTCCTCGCCCCGGAAGCGGTGCATCGGGATGTCGTAGTCGAACGGTGCAAGTTGTACGTAGTAGAACGGCATTTGCTCACCGCCTCCCCATGCCGCCCGCCAGTTAGCCGCCAGCGCCGCCATGTCGTACGGGTATTTGGCATGGTATCCCTTGTTCGACTCGCCCTGGTACCAGATGAACCCCCGCAGCGTATAGGGGGTGAGCGGCCGGATCATGGCGTTGTAAAGCGCTGCTACCCGGTTCTGGGCGTCGTATGCCGCGTCGGTCGCAAGTATCTTTTCGTCGACGCTCTGTGCCGCTCCGGCGCTCATCCATGCCTCGATGCGCGTAGCGCCCCAGTCGCTTTCGATCAGCCCGACGGGAATCCCGAGGGCACGGTGCAGCCAGAGCCCGAAGTAATAGCCGACAGCGCTGAATCCCGAGGCCGGACGCATGGACGAGGTTTCCCATTTCCCGGTGCAGTCCTGCTGCGGCTCGGACGCGGTAGCGCGGGCTACCTGGAAGAGCCGTATCCCGGGATAGCCGCCCGCGCGCATCGCCGCATCGAGCCCTCCGTGTACGGGTTGCGAATCGAAGCCTTTGAGGGGCATCTCCATGTTCGATTGTCCGGAACAAAGCCAGACTTCGCCGATGAGAATGTCGTCGAGCGTGACCCTTTCCCCGTCGTCGATAGTCAGCGTATACGGGCCCCCGGCTCCGGGCGTCCGGAGCCGTACGTCCCAGCGTCCTTCCCCGTCGGCGCGCACGTTGTGCGTTTGCGTATCCCACGAAGCGGTGAGTTTTATCCGCGCATCCGGCGCGGCCCATCCCCAGATGCGGGCTTCGCAGTCGCGTTGGAGCACCATGCCGCTGCCGATGAGCGAAGGCAGCCGTACCCGCCCCGTTCCCGGTTGGGCGAGGCATAACGCGAGCAGCAGGAATAAGATGCGTTTCATCGTTTTATTCGGTTATGTTCATCGGTGCCGTGCCCGCCTGTTTGCAGGCGGCGCGGCGGTAGGCCAGCGTGTAGCAGGCATCCATTTCCGGATGGCCTTCGACGGTGATTTCGACCCGGAAACGGTCTGTGTCCCATGCCGGGAGTGCCGCGCGCGCCGTGGGGCCAGCGACGTTGCGGTTCTGCCCGGCGGCAGGGCTTTCCCAGCGGAGTATCTCGACGGTCTGTCCGGCAGCCCGGAGCGTCACGGTAAAGGAGAAGGGCCCGGCGGCTGCGAAACGGTCGTTGAGGAGCCATACCTCCGCTTCGAACAGCTCGCCTTCCGTCCAGTCGAACTTCGCGATGCGGGCGCTGGCGCAGAGCGGCCGGCAGGCGCGGCGCACCTGGTCGAGCGCAGGCTTGGGGACGGAGGGGTAGGCCACCAGCGAATTGTTGGCGGCCGCGGGCCACGGCTCGTCGAAACACCAGTTGAGCGCCATCGCACAATAGGGTTTCTGGCGGCGGGCTTCCTCGAAAACGGCTTTGTATCCTTCGCCCTGCATGAGCGAGCTGCGCTCGATCAGCTGGTCGAGTGTTTGTGCCCGTCCGAAATACCGCTCTATCGTCGGCTCCCCGAGCCATGTCGCGGGGCTGCCATCCCAGGCGCCGAAGGCATGGTGCTCCTCCCAGGCCGTCCCGGGGCGGGGCGGGAAGAGCTCCTCGGGCGGAATGATCTTTTCGAGGACTTTGCGCGGCGAAATGCCCGGGACGCCGAACTCGGTGTAGGCCGTAAAGTGGCTGTCGTTAATCAGCTGGAAAATATCGCGGCCCTCCCAGTAAAAAAGGTAGTTGCCGTGTGCCATGCCGTTCAGGGGCGATGTGGCGTTGAAGGGTATTTCCGGCGATAACCGGTAACAGAGTGCATTCAGCAGGCGCAGTGCGAGCGACTGGTCTGTCATGCCCGACCAGTTGTTGAACAGTTCGTTGCCCCCGCACCAGATCGCCAGCGACGGGTGGCGGCGCAGGCGGCGTATGATCGCCGTAGCCTCCTGCTCCAGCGTGGCGAGGTAATGCGGGTCATCGGGGTAGCAGTTGCATGCCAGCGGGAACTCCTGCCAAACGAGAATGCCCCTGCGGTCGCAGTATTCGAAGAAGCAGTCTTTGTTGACGATGCCTCCGCCCCACGAACGCAGGATGTTGAAATTGGTTGCTACGGCAATGTCTATCAGTTCTTTGCAGCGCTCTTCCCCGACTGTGCCGGGGAAAAGTTCGGGGCAGACCCAGTTGGAGCCTTTGGCGAAGATTCGGCGGCCGTTCAGTTCGATCTGCGCCGGGGCGGCGCTCCGCGTTTTCGGGAAACCCTTGGGTTCGCTCCATGCCCCTTCGTTCATTACGAGCCTTATCCGGCGGAAGCCGATCTGCTGTCCCACGCATTCGAGTTCCTTGCCTTGTGCGTCGAGCAGGCGGTAGCGCGAAGTGTATAGCACGGGTTCCCCGTGGTCATGCGTCCACCACAACCGGGGGTGTTCCACCCGGGCGGTAAGGCGCTTCCCGGCCGGGCCCCGGGCCCTGGCGGCCGGATGCCCTTCGGGGTCGAGCAGTTCCCAGTCGCTCTGGCACCCTCCGCACTCGCGACCTTCGGCTTCGATGCGAAGGTCGGCCCCCTGCAGGTCGTCGTCGAGTGTGTAGCCGACATGCAGCTCCGCCACGTGGGATTCGTTGCGAACCTGCAATCCGGTGTCATCCCAGATTCCCAGCGGTACCAGGCGCGGATGCCAGTCCCAGCCATATCCTACGGCAGGTTTCACGACGTCGGACGCTTGCGTGCGGTCGGCAGGCTCGGGGTGGCGCTTGGGGATGGGGAAGATCACGACTTCGAGCCGGTTGCTGGGCTCCAGGTATTCCGTTAGGTCGATTTCCACGGGGGAGAACATCCCTTCCCCTGCTGCGAGCAGGTGCCCGTTGAAGCGGATCTCGTATTGGTAATCGATCCCTTTCGAGACGAACCACAACCGCTGCCCCTGCCCGAGCCGCGGGGGCTCGAATTCCGTGCGGTAGGTGAAGAAGCGGTCTTCCATCCACGTCATGCGGCGGTAGTTGCCGGCGTAGTTGTAGTCGGGGTATCCTTCGGCGCGTGCTAAGTCGAGCTGGACAGCCCCCGGGACAGCCGCCGGACAGAAAGTTCCGGGTATGGTTTCCTTGTCCGGGGCGTGTCCCAGTTCCCAGGCAAGGGGCGATATGTCACGGTTTCGGATCATTTTTGGAGAGAGTATTCGTTACAGAGCAGGTATTCGGCCGCTTCGTCCTCCTCGATTTGCGGATAACGTCCCAGCGGTTCGTGGAAACGGTTGTCGGCGGTGTCGTCGTTGACCGTCGAGACTTCGCCCGCCAGGCAGTCTCCTCCCTCGGCCCAGAACGTGTGGTACATGTAAGGTTCGAAAGTAATGCTCTGGCCCGGCCTCAGACGCAAAATTTCTCCGGCGCGCAGGGTCGTCGTGATCCCGTCGACCTGGAACGTGCAGGGGGTTTCGGTCATGCGTTCTTTCTGGTCTGCCTTCCATAATTTCATGCAGAGGTCGCCTCCGCCGCGGTTGATGATATCCTCCATCTTATGCCAGTGGAAATGGATCGGCGTAACCTGGCCTTCGCGTACGAACATAATTTTTTCGCAATAGGTCTTGCGGTCGCGGGCGGGGTTCCCGTTGCGTATCGTAAAGAGCGTCAGCCCTTCCCGGCTGAAGTTTCCCTTGCCGAAATCGGTGACGTCCCACCCGAGGGCGTTGTCGCGTATTTCACGGCACTCTTCGCCGTGCCTGTTCCACATCGGGGGAGTCCATGTCGCCCACTCGGGTAGCGGGAAACGGTGCTCGGCTAAAAAATCCAGTGCTTCGCGGATTGATCGGTTTATTTCGGAGCGTTTCATTGGGTTTGGTAATTTAATCGGATGAATTCGGTTAACAGTTCTAAAGTCGGGGCGCCCCCGGTGCTGGTGGCGCTGAAGAGGTTGAAGCGGGCCGATGCGTTGGCCAGCCGGAGGGCGTCGCGCAGCGGCATCCGCTCGTGCTGGGCATAGAGCATCCCGGCGCAGAAGGCATCGCCGGCGCCTACCGACGAAACGATTGCTTTTGCCGCGACCGGGATGGCGTCGCACCAGCAGGTGTCGCCTTCCCGTGTGAGGGCGTAGCCGCCCTCGGGGAAATGGATGGCGCAAAGACGGCCGATTCCGCGGTGCATCAGTGTTTCGGCCGCCGCTTCCACCCGGTCGCGGAGCAGTACGCCTTCCGGGCTGCGAAGCTGCGTGCCGCAGACGGCTCCGGCCTCGATTTCGTTGACGATGAAATAGTCGATATGGGGAAGGCAGGGCTCCACGATGCTGCGGAACCGTCCGCCCTCTTCGGAAACCACGTCGACCGATGTCTCGTAGCCTTTCGCCTGTAATTCCTTCAGTACGCGGGCGGCGACGACGCCGTGTTGGGGGTCGGGTTTGTCCAGTTCGTCCAGCAGCAACAGGTACCCCAGGTGAAAAATCCGTGCGGGGGACTCCATTTGCAGGATATGCTCCGCGCTGAGGCGTGCGTTGGCTCCCCGGAAGTGGAAGAAGGTGCGCGAGCCCCCGTCGTATTCCGACATGACGTCGGTGTACGAGGTCGCGGCATCGGCGAGCGGGAGCATGTTGCCCGCGTCGATGCCGAGCCGTTCGATTTCACGCTCTATGTAGCTGCCGAAGGCGTCCCGGCCGATGCAGCCGCCGGCGTACAGCGGTAATGCGGCGCCGAGCCCCAGCCCTGCCAGGTCGGCCAGCACGTTGTGCGAGCAGCCGCCCAGCCCCGTTTCTACGCGGGTGATCGTCGTCAGGTTCCCCCGTGCGGGATATTGCCCGATTATTTTTACGTTGTCGACCAGCCATGTGCCGGCCGAGATGATTCCTCGTCTGTCCATAGTCGGGGCGGTTTAGGCTTTGCCGTCGCTCTCGAAGAGGCGGATATGTGCCGCGACGACCTTTTTAGAGGCTTCGGTGATGCGGCTTTTCAGGTCGATGTAATTCGGGGCGCCGTCGGCGGCGAGGTAACTGCGTATTTCATCCGTCGCCTCCAACTGGATCGCCGTGGCCACGTTGATCTTGCAGATGCCGTTGCGGATGCAGGCTTTGAAATCCTCTTCGCTCGTGCCGCTGCCGCCGTGCAGAACAAGCGGAATACCGTTGCGGGCGTTGATTTCGCGCAGCCGGCCGATGTTGAGGCGCGGGGTGGCGGTGTAACGGCCGTGCAGGTTGCCGATGGCGATGGCCAGCGCATCCGTACCGGTTTCGGCGATGAAGCGGGCCGACTCTTCGACATCGGTGAAGATGTCCGCCGTCGTCGCGTCGCCCGTGCCCTCGCCTCCGGATCCGGTGTCGCCCACGCGCCCCAGCTCGGCTTCGACATCGACGCCTGCGGCATGGGCGAGCCTTGCGACGAGGCGGGTCTGGGCGATATTTTCTTCCAGCGGCAGGCCGGCACCGTCGAACATCACCGAACTGAAGCCCGCGCGGATGGCGCGGATGCAGGTTTCGGGGCTTTGCCCGTGGTCGAGGTGCACGGCGACCGGGATTTTCGCATCGCGTGCGGCCTGCAGGAAAACGGGGGCCATCAGTTCCATGGGCGCCCCGGGGAATTGCACTTCCGCAAGTTGCAGGATGACGGGCGCCCGCAACTCTTCGGCTGCGGCTATGGCTCCCATGACATTCTCGACGCTCAGGCAGTTGAATGCCCCGACGGCATAATGGCGTCGATGGGCATCCCGTATGATTTCTCGGAAAGGGGTTAGCATAATTAAATTAATTTAAAAATTTAAGCCGAATAATGGAAATTTCGATAGTCAAAGATAGCGTGTTCGTACGGGATAATCTGGTGAAATATCTGCATATGTATGTATTATTTTGACATTATCGTGCAATAATTTGGAATGCCAAAACACTCCTTATTTTATAAATATTCTTTTTATTGCTATTTGAGGCTGTTTTTGCGTGAGGGTAAAATTTCATACTGTGAAAATATTGTTATTTTTTGTCAAAATATCACCATGTATATGTTTTTCTTTCGTCTATATTTGTAATAGTCGATTCGGACGTATTTATTAAAAAAATCGGTCGGACGACACCTATTTTATTATAGCCGGATTCGAGAAACCAAAACCTAAACAACTAACCTGTTCGCAAAATGATTAAAAACAAACTATTCATGCTATTGATTCCCTTGCTGCTGTGCGGCACCGGCCTGTTTGCCCAGAACGCGGCCGTACGGGGGATCGTGACGGGAAGCCCCGACGGGAAACCTATTGCGGGAGCATCGGTAGTGGTCAAAGGCTCCGTGAGGGGCACGACGACGGATGCTTCGGGGGCCTATACGGTCGCTGCGGGTACGGGGGACGTGCTTGTCATATCGTTCCTCGGCTACAAACCGCAGGAGGTGCCCGTTGCCGGCCGCACGGCGGTCGATGTGGAACTCCAGGAAGATGCCGAACTGGTCGAGGAAGTGATCGTGATCGGTTACGGTACGATGAAGAAGAGCGACCTGACGGGCAGCGTGGCTTCCGTGAAGGCTTCGGACGTGACACAAGTCTCGGCGGGGTCGATCGACAAACTCTTGCAGGGCCGTGTGGCGGGCCTGACGGTAATCGACAATTCGAACGACAGCCCCGAGGGGAGCGTGACGATGCGCGTGCGCGGAATCAGCTCCATCAACGGTTCCAATTCGCCGTTGGTGGTGGTAGACGGCGTGCCGATGGGCGATGCCGGTAATCTGACGAGTGTGAACCCCAATATCATCGAATCCGTCGAGGTGCTCAAGGATGCTTCGGCGACCGCTATTTACGGTTCGCGCGGCGCCAACGGCGTCATCATGATTACGACCAAGAACGGACAGAAAGACCACCGGAACGTCTGGTTCTCGGGGAAGGTCGGGGTCGGCGTTTTCAGCGACAGGCTCGACTACTGGCGCGATCCCGTGCAGATGGCGCGGCTGGAAAACGAGGCCTATGAGAACGGGGGCGCCGAAGGGCCGTATACCGGGAAGATCTGGTCGGACGGAACCTATTATCCTTCTATCGCCGAGATCGAAAGCGGGGCGTGGCCTTTCCGCACCAAATGGGCAGACCATGTGTTCCGCACCTCCGTCACGCAGGATTACAGCGTCGGGATCGAGGGCAGCGGCGAAAAGAACCGCTACTACGTGAGCCTGGGTTATTACGACGGCGAAGGCATGCAGTACAAGGACGACTTCGAAAAATATACGGTCGACATGTCCTATGACCACCAGGTCGCCCGCAATATCAACCTGAAGACCAAAGCGGGCTTCGTGCGCGGCTTCCGCACCTATAACAACGGAACGAGCTACGGGCGCAATCCCCTCTGGCCGGTTTATAACGGGGACGGCTCCTATTTCAAAAGCCAGCCCAAGGATTACGGGAACCCCGTGATGGTAAACAACGAGATCAAGAACGAGTCGGACAACATGTCGGGTTATGCACTCGTCAAAGCCGACTGGACGATCATCCCGGGACTGATCATGTCGGTGTCGGGCAACGCCCGCGCCGAGCAGCGCCGGTCGGCCTATTTCAATCCCCCGCTCTATACCCTTGCCGGGGATAACTACAATGGCGAAGGGGGGAACAGCGAATCGACCTATGTCAACCTGACGGGGGATGCCTACCTCACCTACAACAAAACTATCGGCGACCATACCTTTTCCGCCATGCTGGGCGGAAGCTACGAGAACAGCGTAAGCCGCGGTTCGAGCATTACCGGTCGCGGGTTCTCCAACGCGGCGCTCAAGGACGAGGTCGTTTCCGGCGCGGATAAGGTCATAACTTCGACGTCGCGCAGCCAGGAGATCCTCGCTTCGGGGTTCACCCGCCTGAACTATACGTTCAAGAACCGTTATCTGGTGACTTTCACGGCACGAGCCGACGGCGCTTCGAAATTCGCCAAGGGACACCGCTGGGGCTTTTTCCCGTCGGGTGCGGTAAGCTGGAAGCTGGAGGAGGAGCCCTGGATCAAGTCGCTCGGATTCTTCGACCAGCTCAAGCTGCGCGCCAGTTACGGGGTCTCGGGTAACCAGGGGATCTCCCCGTACCAGACCTTCGAGCGCTTCGGGTTCGATTACTACTGGTCGGGAGGCAAGGAGTACACCGTTTACGGCATCGGTTACCAGGATGGCCGCGAAGGGTTGGGCAACCGCTTCGTGACCTATGCGGGCATGGCCAACCACGAACTGACGTGGGAGAAGACCGCGCAGATGGATATCGGCCTCGACCTCTCGATCTTCAGGGGACGCCTGAATGTCACGCTCGACTATTACATTAAGAAAACGACCGACCTGCTGCGCAAACAGTACCTGCCTCCCAGCACCGGTTTCGATACGGTATGGGTCAATGACGGGGAGATCCGGAACAAGGGTTTCGAGGTCGCCGTCACGGGGCGCATCGTCTCGACCAAGGACTGGAATTTCTCGGCGACGGGAATCTTCAGCCTCAACCGCAACAAGGTGGTTTCGATCGGCACGGCCGAGAATTCGGGGGCTACGGTCGATGCCAACGGCATTTGCTATACGCAGTACGGCGGCAGCGTCTATAACGATGCTTTCCTCAACGTGTTGGCTATCGGCTATCCTGTCAATTCGTTCTACGGCTATATGGTCAACGGCATTATCCAGACTCCGCAGGGGGACGGGTCGAGTCCCAATACCCGCCCGGGCGAACTGAATTACGTCGGGCTGAATGCCGACGGCACGCTCGACCCCAATGAACGCGTGATTATCGGCAATCCGAATCCCAAGTTTACCTCGAGCCTTTCGCTCTCGCTTTCGCACCGTTGCGGCCTCGACCTGTCGGTGATGATGTACGCCGTCTACGGCAACGACATCTTCTCCTACCGCAAACTCGAGTCCCCGGCGCTGAAGGCGGGGCGGTGGACGGCCGAGAATCCCAACAACGAACGGCCCAGCCTGCGTTACAACCGGCAGTACCACGCTTCGTCGTGGTCGGTCGAGGACGGGTCGTTCCTGCGTATCTCCAACATCACGCTCGGCTATACGCTGCCTGCCGGAAAGTTGAATTGGATCAGGAACCTGCGTGTTTATGTGAGCGCCAGCAACCCCTTTACCTTCTCGAAGGTCAGCGAATACGACCCCGAAGTCGGGGAGAACGGTATCGGCAATGTGGCCTATCCCAAGGTATGCGTCATCACCGCGGGCGCGGAGTTCAAATTCTAACCAATAGTAAACCTGAATATGAAACAGATATTCCTCTATTTTGCAATGCTGGGGACGCTCGCCGGGTTGAGTTCGTGTCTCGACGAGGTACCGTACGGCACCTATTCGAACCAGACCTTCTACAATACGGAGGCTGATGCCGAATCCGCGTTGATGTATGCCTATGTACCCCTCAACTATATTGATTACTGCGGCCGTTTCCTCTTCTACCTGGGCGATGTGCCGACTAACCAGTACAAATCCTACGGCAAGGCTGACGAAAGTCCGCTTTTCCAGTGGGATATCACCCCGACCAGCGACGAGGCCATCTATTTCTTCAAGTCGGCCTATGTAAGCCTTGCCCGTACCAATTCGGTGCTGGACAATGTCGCCCGGATGTCCGATATTTCGGCTGCGGCACGGAACAAGATCCTTGGCGAAGCCCATTTCCTGCGCGCTTTCAACCACTTCATGCTGGTCATCAATTACGGCAGCGTGCCCATCCGTTCGAAGACCGTCTCCTCGACGTCGGACTCCTATAAGGATTTTTCCCCGATCTCGGATGTTTACGCCTTCATCATCGGGGAGTTAGAGGATGCCATCGGCCTGCTGCCGGTGAACAAGGTGCAGGGGCGTGCCGACAAGGTCGCCGCACAGGCGCTGCTCGCGCGTGTTTACCTGTACCTCGCGTCGGCAAAGGCTTCGGGGGCGCCGGGCTACGACTGGGTGTCGGACGCCGATGAAATGTACTCCCTGGCGGCCCGGTATGCCGGCGACGTGCTCAATAACCAGACGGTCTACCGGCTCGATCCCGACCTGGGCAATGTCTATGACGTCGAGCACCAGGCCGACGGCGTGGAGCACATCTTCATGACCTCGATGAACCGCGAGGCCAGCGGCATGGAGGGTACTTATTCGCAATTGCCCCAGATGTTCAGCATCCAGACCGGGAGCATCGTCTATATCTCCTCGTCGCTGGGTAAGAACAGCCGCGAGGTGATGAAATTCCTGGATTACGAGTCGGGCTATCAGGTGATGCGCGTGGACAACGATTTCCGCAACACCTATGACGATGACGACCTGCGCAAGCAGTTGATGGTTACGACCATCTACAACGAGGACGGCAGCGTGCTGGCTACCTACGATCCCTCCAACCTCACCAGCAGCGACAATATCAGGAACAAGTTCTTCTATCCTTTCTGCCGCAAGTATACCGACCCCAAGTCGAAGGCCAACCGGACGTCGGCCAACCTTTACCTGATCCGTTTCGCGGAGGTGGCGCTTACCTATGCCGAGGCGGTGGGCCCGACCGACGAGGGGTATAAATGGGTGAACGAGGTTCGCAAACGTGCCGGGCTGGAAGCACTGCCCGAAGGGCTCCCGATCGAAGATTTCCGTGAGGCGGTGATCGAGGAGCGGACGAAGGAGCTGGCTTTCGAGGGGCACGGCATCTATGACCTGCGCCGCCTGAACCGCGTCGACGAGCAGCATATCACCAACAAGGCCTTCAAGCCTACCTATGCCTATTTCTATCCTGCGCCCCAGCGCGAGCTGGATCTCAACCCGCAGAAATAACCGACTTAAAATCCGCAGACCATGAAACTATTTCACAGATACCTGCTTTCGGCCGCCGCACTGTTCTGCTGCGCGGGGCTGGCCGCGTGCAGCGAAGATACGACCGATCCCGCGAACCCGTACAGCGGGAATTACACGCTGTCCACACAGGCCGAAGTCGATGCCTTCCCCGCACGCCGGACTGCCAACAGCATCACCGTCACTGGGGCCGGTATTACGGACATTTCGTCGCTCGACGTCGCAGCCGTCGGTACGCTCGTCATCCGCAATACGGGGATCGTCTCGCTCGCACTGCCCCATACGACGTCGGTTGCGACCATGCTCGAGATTTCGGGCAACGAATCCCTTACGGATGTCGCCGACCTCGGCGTGAAGTTCGTCATCGGCGATATCCATATCGAGGATAACCCGCAGCTGACCGACATCAGCGGCATGCTGGGGATCAAGAAGATGACCGGTAAACTTTATGTTACGGGCAACTCCTCGCTGGGCGAAGACAAACCCGACGAACCGGACAGCTATGGCTTCAATGTCATCAAATACCTGATCTCCAATTCGGTGCTCGATGCGGAGAGCGTGACCCTGTCGAACAACCATCCGCTGGCCGTGACCGATCCGTCGCTCATCGGCCAGGGCGGCGAATCGGGCGGCGTTTACAGCTATACGATCAAGTCCGATGCCGAGGCCGCTGCCTTCAGCCCCGGCGGGAAGGAGGTCAAGAACCTGACGGTCACCGGGCCGAATGTCTCGGACGACGGTATGGCGTTGCTGGCTTCGAAGATCTCCGTCGTGCAGGGTACGCTGACTGTCGACGGCGCATCGCTCAAAACGACCGAAACATTCTTCGGCAAGGTCGACTGCCAGGGTAGCATCATCCTGCGCAATATCACCACGTACGATGAGAGCGGCAGTAATAAATTCTTCAATACCAACGGCTTCAAGAATATCACCCGTATTTACGGCGATCTTGTCCTCGAAAATATACCTTATCTGATCCACTGGGGCCGCGGCAGCGGGTTCGCCCAGATCACCGAGATCGACGGCGATTTGACGGTGCGCAGCTGCGGTATGCAGCAGATGGCTTTCGCTTCGCTGAACAAAGTCGGGGGCGACCTGACCCTTGCCGACAACTGCATCGAGCTCTATACGGGATTCTTCTGGAACCTGGCCACCGACCTCCGTCATGTGGGCGGCAGCCTTACGCTCACGGACAATGACCACCAGAACGGCCTGGGCGGCTTCGAAAAGGTCGAGTATATCGGCGGTGACATTACCATTACCGGCAACGGCACGGCGCCGGGCGCATCGGGCGGCATCCCGTATGCCTCGAAAGCCGGACAGGTGGGCTTCGACCTGGTGGAAAGCTGGATTACGGGCGGTATCGTACAGCCCGGCGCTACGATCGACTGCCGCTATGCGGACGGGACGCCCGTCGAATTCTCGGAGATACCCCAACCCGGCGAATATAAGAGCTATACGATCACGGACAGGGACGAATTGCTGGCCTTTGCCCCGCAGGACGGTTCCGCGGTGAAGGAGACGGTGCAGGATCTGACGATCGTGGACACAGGCAATACGATGTCGGACAACGACCTGTCCTTCGTCAAGACCCGCGTGGAAAAGGTAGTGGGTACATTGACGCTCGAAGGGAGCAGCCTCACCTCGACGGAGCTGTTTTTCCTGAACGGCGGCTTTACGGTCGAAGGCGGCATCGTCTTCCGCAACTGTGCCGAGCTGTTCAACCTGAACGGGATGAAGGATATGACTGCCATCGGCGGCGACCTTGTCTTCGAGAACTGCCCGAAGATCGCCACGGACTGGGGCGCAGGGAACTGTCTTTCGCAGATCGTGAGCGTGGCGGGCAGCGTAAGGCTGACGGGCGTGACGACGCCGATGCGCGGTGTGACGTTCAATTCGCTGAAGAGTGTGGGCGGCGATTTCATCGTTACGGGCTGCAACGGCAACTTCTGGAATTTCGACGTGATGAAGCTCGAAACCATCGGCGGTAACCTGGTCATAACCGATAACGCGAAGCTCAACGGTCTGGGCGGCTTTGCATTCGTAACTTCCGTCGGCGGTGATGTCACCATTACGGGTAACGGTACTGCGAACGGTGGAATTCCCTACGACAGTACATCGGATCAGGTTGGCTTCGACCTCGTAGCTGGTTGGCTCGGGTCGGGGGTGGTGGCTCCGGCTGCGACTGTGACCTGTAAATACGCCGACGGTTCGGCGGTCGAATTCCCGGTGCCGAGTCCCTATAAGAGCTATACGATCACGGGCTGGGACGAATTGCTGGCCTTTGCCCCGCAGGACGGTTCCGCAGTGAAGGAGACGGTGCAGGATCTGACGATCGTGGACACAGGCAATACGATGTCGGACAACGACCTGTCCTTCGTCAAGACCCGCGTGGAAAAGGTCATGGGCACGTTGACGCTCGAAGGGAGCAGCCTCACCTCGACGGAGCTGTTTTTCCTGAACGGCGGCTTTACGGTCGAAGGCGGCATCGTCTTCCGCAACTGTGCCGAGCTGTTTAACCTAAACGGGATGAAGGATATGACTGAGATCGGTGGCGACCTTGTCTTCGAGAACTGTCCGAAGATCGCCACAGACTGGGGCGCAGGGAACTGTCTTTCGCAGATCGTGAGCGTGGCGGGCAGCGTAAGGCTGACGGGCGTGACGACGCCGATGCGCGGTGTGACGTTCAATTCGCTGAAGAGTGTGGGCGGCGATTTCATCGTTACGGGCTGCAACGGCAACTTCTGGAATTTCGACGTGATGAAGCTCGAGACTATCGGCGGTAGTCTTGTGCTCTCCGATAATGCACGGTTCAACGGCCTGGGCGGCTTCGAGGCGCTTAAAAGCGTGGGCGGCGACCTGACGGTTACGGGGAACGGCACCTCGGAGGGAGGTATCCCGGTGGTTTCGACATCCAATAAAGTCGGATTGGATCTGCTCGGAAAACTTTACCGGGACGGCGTATTCGCGGACGGTGCGGTCTTTACGATCGAATCCGGAGGGATTACCTATAAGATCGACGAATTGTAACGGAATGTGAACGGAGCTCCGGCCGGTTGCGGGCCGGCCGGGGTTTTAAACTTGAAATACGATGAAAACCTTTAAAATGATACTTTGCGCCGCAGCCGTTGTGCTCACGGCTGCAGGGTGCGAAAAAGAGTGGGATAAAAGCCAGTGGCCCGAGATCCCCCGGCGGCCAGATGCCGTACCCAACACGGGCAACTACCAGTTTTCGGACGGTGTGATGTCCGAAGAAGTGTTGCATAACTACCTTTCGCGGGCCATTACCCAGACCGAGTTCCTGTCCGGCCCCGAGACCTCGACCGACGGCGTCTACGGGACGGAGGACGATGAACGGATGTTGCTCAACGTCGGTGCCAAATTCATCGGGCGTGCGATGTACCAGTGGAATAAGGAGGGCTATTTCATGAACGATGCCTGGTTTGCGGATGCCAAAGCCAGGATCGCCCGGATGCACCAGCAGGATCCCGACCTGATTTTCCAGGGGGCTATGTTCGAGACGGTTTCTACCCGGGTCAACGACATTCCCGTCCCCGAGTGGGTGTTCCGGGCATTCGGCAAGGAACCCGAGGAGCGGAATTTCCGTTTCGACGACATCCGTGACGAGGGCGGCCTTTATCTGGGACAGTGGGGTGAGAATACCTGTGTGCCCGACATGTCGCGCGAGGAGGCGCAGATGTGGTTCTACTTCATGGCCGTGAAATACATGGAAGCCGGAATCGAGGCGTTCCACTGCGGGCAGGTGCGGTTGATGGCTTCGATGGGCGATTCGGACAACGGTTATGCGGGCTACCGGAACCTGTTGTCCAAGATCCGGGAGGCAGCCAAGACCAAGGCGGCGCGCGGGACGGTTATCATGGACGCCCACCTGGCCAACGGCGGTATCGTGGTCGACGGCCGGCACCTGTTCGATTTCGTGTCGTTCCCCTTGCGTCCGAAGGAGATTGTCGGCGAGCCTATCAAGGCGAAGCTCGAAAAGGGCTACCTCGATTCCGTGATCGGATATACGCAGGGTGGGGAGACGCCGAGCGGCTGGACAGCCGACCGTATCCCGTATATCCTCGAATTCGATAACTTCGGGGAGAGCAGCCATCCGGGGTCGTACAACTGGGGAGACAATTTCGTCTGGGGCTACGACGAGATTTCGTGGTTCAGCCTGTGCGACGACGAATATGCCCGTTACTGGCTCGAATATGCCGTGGACTACATGAACCGCGTCGATCCCGTCGGATATATCCAGATGCCGGGTTGCCGCGTATCGGTTTCCGCAGCCACGCGCTTTTACCGGTGCAATACGCAGAGTGAAGCCACCCCGACGGGGCGTTCGACCGAAGAGACCATCAAAAAAATATGGAGCAACCAATGATTCCGATTATGAAAAAACTGATTTTATCGCTGGCTTTGGCCCTTTTGTGCGTGGCCGGTTCGTGCAGCCGCACCGAAACCCCTTATTATTTCGACGGTTCGGTTTCGCAGGCCGTGCTGGAACGCTATCTGGCCCGTGCCGTCACCATGTCGGAGTTCCTTACGGTGGATCCCTATTGCAACGACGGGACTTATCCGGACAAGGCGGCCGACGTGGCGTTTATCCGGAATACGGGTGCAAAGTTCATCGGGCGGGCTATTTATCGCTGGGGCGATGAGAAAGTGCTCACGGAGCCGGGATTCTGGGCCGGTGCCGAAGCATTGGTCGGGGAGGTACATGCCTTCGACCCCGACGTGATCTTCCAGGCTGCGGCCTTCGAGGCCGTTTACCGCGACGTGAACGAAGTCCCCGTGCCGGCCTGGGCGTTCGAGGCGCTGGGGTTGCCCGTCGAGGAGCGGAATTTCGACTATTCGCAGATGCTCTCGCCCGACGGCAAGTATGTCGACCTGTGGGGGCCGGGCGGCAGCGTGCCCGATATCACGCGCGTCGAGACGCAGCTGTGGCTGATGTACCTGATCGGCTCCTATGTGGATATCGGTGTTGAGGCCGTACACCTGGGGCAGGTCTACCTGATGGGCATGAACGACCACGAGTGGCAGTCGTGGGACAGTTTCCTGAAGAAAGTCCGCGCATGGGTTTATCCGCGTGCCCGCCGCCACTTCGTGCTTTTCGACGCCCATGCGGGCAGCCAGGGCATGATGGTCGGCGAGCGGAGTCTTCTCGATTTCAACTCATACCCGCTGCGCATCAAGGAAGTTCCCGAAGAGCCGATGCGGTGCGTGCTGGAAAAGGGGCATCTCAATGCCATTTTCGGCAAGAGCCCTGCCTGTGTCACCCCGAGCGGCTGGCGGTGCGATGCCTTGCCCTATCTGGTCGAGTTCGATAATTTCGGGGTCAGCGACCACCCCGGGGTGGCTGATCTCAACGACCATTACGTGTGGGGATATGACGAGATCACCTGGTTCTATATGCAGGATGTCCCCGCGCGCCGGGCATGGCTGCGCTATGCCTATGACTGGCTGCGCGAAAACGATCCGCACGGCCATCTCGAGATGCCCGGTGCGCGCGTCGTATCGCTCACGGCCGGCGGATCGGTATTCCTGAGCCGAGCCGTCGCCAAAAGCGACAAGATCCCCTACGGCATGGACATCGAACAGACCATCAAAGAGTTGTGGAACGGCGAATAGCCCGGATTTCCCTTGACCCGGAATAGAGACCGTACGCCCGGGCGGTGCCTGTGGCGTACGGCGGTTCCGGTGTAATTGCCGGGTGAGCGCGGTGCCGGAGGTCAGCGGTCGGGGATGATCGACTCCTTGAATTTGTTGCGGTAGTCGCTCGGCGTCGTGCCGATCCGCTCCCGGAATACGCGGTTGAAGTTGGAGATATTGTTGAACCCGCAGGCATAGCTGATTTCCGAGATGGTGTGCTCGGTTTCGATCATCATTTGTGCGGCGCGGTCGATGCGGAACCCGTTGAGATAGTCCCAGAAATTGTGGCGGGTGCGTTGTTTGAAAAAGCGGCTCACCGATGAGGCGGACATGCCGACCAGTTCGCCGACGTCTTCCAGCGAGATTTTGTGGTGGTAGTTCTTCTCGACGAACTGTACGATCTTGTTGATGCGGCGGCTGTGCGGAAGGGTACTGTCGCTGCTCTGGACTCCGATCAGCTCAACCTGTGTGCGGTCGGCGCAGGCCAGTTCGTGGAGTATCCCGAAAAACAGCTGAACGGCCTCGAACCCCTCGGTTCGGGGCAGGCGCAGCAATCGCTCCCGGACGGCTTCGGCCGTCTCTTCCGAGAACTTGAGCCCCGGGGCAGGCTGGCAGAGCAGGTTGCGGATGTTCCGCAGTTGGTCGGTGTCGAAAATGCCCCACGAGGGAAGCTCTTTGGGAAACTGGATCACGACGACCTCACAGCGGACGTTGAGAAAGGCGTCGTCGCGTTTGTAGCAGTGGAGTACGTTGGGAGTGGTGATGACCAGGTCTTTTTCGGTGAAATCCTCGACCAGGTTACCCAGGATGCGTTTCCCGCGCACGTTGAGCGTCAGGCACAATTCGTAGTCCTCGTGGAAATGGAGGGGAAAATCCATCTGGTTGTCGGGCCAGTAGTTTGCGATGAACAGGTCGTTTTTTCCCAGCGGGGTGATCTCCTTCAGAATGTACTTCATGGCTTATGGCTTACTTAACAAATATAGGGATTTTTGCCCGTAATTCCCGCTCCCGGAACCGATTTTTTACGAATTTTCTTATCTGATAAAAACATAGAATAATGCTGAAACCGCGAATTTTACTCCTGGCCTTTTCCGCGGGCCTCGCTGCCGCCCTGGCCGCCTGCCGCGACGAGGGCGTGGGCCGTTGGGTCGATCCCAATATCGGCGGCGTGGCCCCTTTGCTGACGACCGTCACCCCGCAGGTGCACCGGCCCCATTCCATGGTGCGGATCTACCCCGTAACCGAGCCCGGGCTCAATGACCGCTATTTTTCCGACCGGATATACGGCATCGCCCTCAATATGCCCCGCTACCGGAGCGGGATCGCCGGTTCGGTCATGCCCACGGCGGGCGACATCTCGTTCGACCCGGCGCGCTCCTCTTCGTGGTACGACCATGACCTGGAGGAACTGCATCCCTGGTCGCACCGGGTGTGGCTGGAGGATTTCGGGATATGGGCCGAGTGGACGACCGCCGAGCGGACGGCCCTTTACGAATTCGACTTCACGGATGCAGGGCGGCAGGCGAACGTGCTTTTCCGGCTCACTTCCGAAGGCGAGGTCGATGTCTGCGGTGACCGGGTCGTTTCGGGCTGGGAAGCGGTCGATTATGCCCGCCAATATTTCTATGCCGTCGCCGACCGGCCTTTCGATAGCTCCGGCACGCGTTGCGGGGAGCGGCTTTCCGCGGAGGGATCGGCGTCGGGCCGCGATGTCGGCGCCTGGTTCTCTGCCCCGGCAGGGTTCGGCAAGGTGTGCTTCCGGGTAGGTATCTCCTATATCAGCGTGGAACAGGCGCGTGCCAACCTCGAAGCCGAAACCGGGGGACTTGCTTTCGGTGCGGTTAAGAAGCGGAGCCGGGACATTTGGGAAAAGGCGCTCGGGCGCATACGCGTGGAGGGCGGAACCGACCGGGAACGCCGGATATTCTATACCTCGCTTTACCGTACGTATGAACGGATGGTCGACCAGTCGGAATACGGGCGGTATTACAGCGGCTTCGACCGCTGTGTCCACGAAGATGCGCGGCCGTTTTACAACGATGACTGGATGTGGGATACCTACCGGAACCTCCATGCGCTGGGTATCCTGCTTGATCCTGCGCGCAAGGCCGACGAGCTGCAGTCGTATGCCCGCATCTACGAGCAGTGGGGGTGGGTGCCCTCTTTTCCCGAACTGACGGAGTGGGGCGGCGACTGGTTCGAAGGCGGCGGCCCCGACTGGCACGGGGATCCGATGATCGGCAACCATGTGGCCTCGTTCGCAGCCGAGGCCATCCGCAAGGGAATCACGGGGTTCGATGTGGAAAAACTTTACGAGGGGCTCCGCAAGAATGCGCTGGAAGGTACGATGATCCCCTGGCGTGCGGGGGCGGCGCGCGAGCCCGACAGGTTTTATTCCGAACACGGTTATTTCCCGGCATTGGCTCCCGGAGAGCCGGAGAAATATCCGTATGTCGACGACGGCTGGGAAAAGAGGCAGGCGGTTTCCGTGACGCTCGAACACAGCTACGACGACTGGTGCCTGGCGCAGGTCGCGCGTTACTTGGGGCGCATGGACGATTATGAACTGTTGCTGCGGCGTTCGCGCAACTATCTGAATCTCTGGAATCCGGCGATCGGTTATTTCGCCCCCAGAAACGAGCGGGGTGAATGGGTCGAGCCGTTCGACCCGCAGTTGTGCGATGGCTTCGGAGCCCGGAGTTACTTCGCCGAGGTCAATGCCTGCGTCCATGTCTTCCATGTGCAGCACGATATTCCGCAACTGATCGCCCTGATGGGTGGAGAGGAGGCTTTCGTCCGCCGTCTCGACGAGGCTTATAACCGGGGGCCGGAGATCGACAAGTGGAAATTCATGGGGCGGATGCCCGACGCTACTGGGTTGCAGGGGCTCATGCCGGCGGGCAACGAGCCGGCGTTCCATGTCCCGTGGCTCTACAATTACGCCGGGGCTGCGTGGAAAACCCAGCATCGTGTCCGGCAGATTGCCGACATCTGGTTCGACGACCGCCCGACCGGGCTGAGCGGCGACGAGGACGGCGGTGCGCTCACGGCGTGGTATGTCTTTGCGGCGATGGGTTTTTATCCGGTCAATCCGGCCTCGGGGGAATATGCCCTGGGTTCTCCGATCTTCGAACGGGTGGAAATCGCCCTGCCCGGAGGCCGCAGTTTTGTCATCAAATCCCCGGGGGCGTCGAAAGTGAACAAGTATATCCGTGCGGCACGGCTCAACGGCGAGCGGCTCACCCGTCCTTTCATCACGCACGAACAGATCGTGCAGGGCGGTGTGCTCGAATTCGAACTTGTGCCGCGCCCCTGTCCGGAGTGTTTCGATTGAACATCCGGGGGTGCCCTCGCCCCCGGATTCGGGAGCTGGAATGCGGAAGGCCAAGGGGCGCTTTCCGCATTCCTGTTTTTGTGCCGGGAGTGCGAAATATCCGCGTCGTTTGTGCTTTTTTACGAATTATGTCAAAAGGTCATACTAATATGTCATTTAAAAATATTTTTTGCGGGGCGTTTCCGGCTAATTTTGGAACCCGATACGGATATAAAATTCCTTAACCCAGAAATAGTTTAATCCAACCAGCCCATGAAACGCATTTTATTATTGTTAATGTCGGTGTTTATCGCCGCAGCGGTTTTTTCACAGGATAGAGTTCGGGCCTATTTAGTCTCGAACGCCCATTTTGATTCCCAGTGGAACTGGGATGTGCAGCGTTCGATCCGTGAGTACATTCCAAAGACGCTGGATCAGAACCTGTTCCTCTTGGGCACCTACCCGGATTATGTATTCAATTTCGAAGGGGGCATCAAGTACCAGTGGATGAAGGAGTACTACCCCCACCAGTACGAGTTGATCAAGCGTTACATCCGCGAGGGGCGCTGGCATGTCACGGGCAGCACGTGGGACGCGACGGATCCGAACATCCCTTCTGCGGAGTCCTTCACGCGCAATATCCTGTACGGGCAGCACTTCTACCGCCGGGAATTCGGGGTCGAAGGCACGGACATCTTCCTTCCGGACTGCTTCGGTTTCGGGTGGACGCTTCCGACGATCGCGGCCCACAGCGGTCTTATCGGTTTCTCGACTCAGAAACTCATGTGGCGGCACCGCCCGTTCCACGGTACGAGCAAGATTCCGTTCGAGATCGGCTTGTGGCAGGGCGTCGACGGCTCCCGTATCATGGCCGTGATGGACGCGCACAACTATACGACCAAGTGGCGTTACGAAGACCTCAGCCACAGCAAGTACCTGCAGGACATCGCCCAGAGCAACCCTCTGAATGCCGTTTACCATTACTATGGTACGGGGGACACGGGCGGCGCCCCGACCATCGAGTCGGTTCGGGCTTTGGAACTGGGACTGCAGGGCGACGGGCCGGTGGAGATCATCAGCGCCACGAGCGACCGCCTTTACAAGGACTATCTTCCCTATTCCTCCCACCCGGAGCTTCCGGTGTGGAACGGGGAGTTGCTGATGGACGTGCATGCCACGGGTTGCTATACCTCGCAGGCCGCGATGAAGCTCTACAACCGCCGTAACGAGCAGCTTGCGGACGCTGCCGAGCGCAGCGCCGTTGCCGCCGACTGGCTCGGGGCCGTGCCCTACCCGCGCGAGGTTCTCACCGAGGCCTGGAAACGCTTTATCTGGCACCAGTTTCACGACGACCTTACGGGTACGAGCCTCCCCCGTGCCTACGAGTTCTCGTGGAACGACGAGCTGATCTCGCTCAAACAGTTCGGGGACGTACTCACGACCTCGGTTGGCGCGGTTTCGCGGGGTCTGGATACCGATGTCAAAGGGCTCCCCGTGGTGCTCTACAACGCTGCGGGGTTCGAGGTCTCGGACGTGGTGGAGGTTACGCTTCCGCTCGAAGGCAGCAAGTTCACGGTCTACGACGACAAGGGCGTCCGGGTTCCCTCGCAGGTGCTGGGCACGCAGCAGGGGCAGACGCGGCTGCTGGTCGAGGCCACCGTCCCGGCTGCGGGGTATGCCGTCTACGACATCCGCAAGGGCGGGCAGCCGAAGGCCCCGGCGATAAAGGCCGGCGCATGGGGGCTGGAGAACAGCGTCTATAAACTTACGCTGGACGCCAACGGCGACATCTCGTCGATCGTCGACAAGCGTCATGGCCGCGAACTGGTGGCCGCCGGCAAGTCCATCCGCCTTGCGTTCTTCCCGCAGAACGAGTCTTACAGCTGGCCGGCCTGGGAGATCCTCAAGAAGACCGTGGACGCATCGCCGCAGGCCATCACGGGCGAGGTGAAGGTCACCGTGGCCGAAGAGGGGCCCCTGCGCGCCTCGGTATGCGTGGAACGCACGCTGGGGGATTCCCGCTTCCGGCAGTGGATCACGCTGCGCGAAGGCGCCCAGGCCGACAGGATCGACCTTGTGAACGACATCGACTGGCAGTCGTCCAATGCGCTGCTGAAGGCCGAGTTCCCGCTTTCGGTCTCGAACCCCGAGGCGGTCTATGACCTTGGCGTGGGCTCCGTGGCGCGGGGCAACAACACCGCGACCGCCTACGAGGTCTATGCGCAGCAGTGGGCCGACCTCACCGACGCGGACGGCAGCTACGGGGTCTCGGTGCTCAACGACAGCAAGTACGGCTGGGACAAACCCGCGGACAACACGCTGCGCCTTACGCTGCTGCATACGCCTGCGACCAAGGGCGGCTACGCCTACCAGAACAAGCAGGACTTCGGACACCATACGTTCACCTACTCGATCGTAGGGCACGCGGGCGATTACCGCGCGGGAGGTGCCGTGCGCAAGGCCGAGGTGCTCAACCAGCCGCTTCGGGCATTCGTCGCGCCTCGCCATGGCGGGGTGCTGGGCCGCAGCTTCTCGCTGGCCTCCTCGCAGAACCCCAATGTGGCGCTGCGGGCGCTCAAACAGGCCGAGGATTCGGACGAATATGTGGTTCGTTTCTACGAGACCTCGGGTCTCGGGTCGCAGCAGGCCGTGGTGGGCTTCGCGGCGCAGATCGTCGACGCCCGGGAGCTCAACGGCGTGGAGGATGTCGTGGGCGACGCGGAGTTCTGCGGCCGCGAGCTGCGCTTCGAGGTCGGGCCCTTCGGCATGAAGACTTTCCGCGTGAAACTCGCCAAGCCCGTCCGGGCGCTCACGCCCGCCGCGGAGGCGGCGGTGGAGCTGCCTTACAACGTCAAAACGGCCTCTTACAACCCGTTCCGCTCGGACGCCAACTTCGACGGCAAGGGCTGCTCCTACGCCGCCGAGCTGCTGCCGTCCCGCATCGTGTACGGGGGTGTCGGCTTCGAGATGGGGGATCCCGCCGCGGAGAACGGCGTCAAATGCCGCCGCGACACCATCGACCTGCCCCGCGGGCGCTATGGCAAGCTCTACCTGCTGGCCGCCTCGACCATGAACGACACGCAGGCCGTATTCACCGTCGACGGAAAGGAGCACACGGCACTGGTACCCTATTATGGCGGCTTCATCGGACAGTGGGGCCATACGGGGCATACCGAGCCCTACCTCAAGGATGCGCAGGTGGCCTTCGTGGGCACGCACAAGCATGATATGATCCGCAACGAGGACAGGCCCTACGAATTCACCTACATGTTCCGCATCGGCCTCGACATCCCCGAGGGGGCACGGCAGCTGGTACTGCCCGACGACCCGCGCATCGTGGTGTTCGCGGCGACGGTGGCCGAAGACCCCGCCGGAGGTATCGGTGCGGCCTGCGACCTGCTGCGCGTGCAGCTGCCCGTGAAAGGCGCCGACGCCTCGCAGGCCGGGCGGCGAAACCTGCTCTACGGCAAACCCGTCGTGGAAAGGTCGGGGGAGGTCAACGCCTCCGAGAGGGCCGAGTGCGCCACCGACGAGGACGTATCCACCAAGTGGTGCGATTACAGCGATGCTAAACCCAAGCTGCTGGGGGTGGATCTCGGACGGGAGACCACGATCCGGGGTTGGTATGTCATGCACGCTGCGCTCGAAGCCCTGGACTACATCACAAAGGAGTACTCCCTGCAGGTGCGCCGGAGCCCCGGCGAAGAGTGGAAAACGGTGGACACGGTTTACGACAACACGGCCCTCGAAACCGACAGGGTTCTTCCGCAGCCCGTAACCGCCCGATACGTGAGGCTCGTGGTCTCAAAACCTGACCAAAGCGAAGGAAATACCGCCAGAATCTATGAATTCGAGGTGTATTGACGGATGACGGTAAGATTGGGCGGGGCGGAGGCTGTAACGGCTCCGCCCCTGCCTTTTCCGGGCGGAAGCGGAATTCCGGCCCTTTCCCTTCTGGCAATTCCTTTCCCGAAGACTCCTGTGCCGAAACCGCTTTCGTCAGATGGCCGAATCCCGTTCGGTCAAAATACACAGGCTAAAAATCAATTTATCCGCCTGCCGTTTTGAAAATAAGGGGCAATTTTGTAATACGGAAAAAACGGTTCCCGATGCACGGCCTGCGGTTGCCTGCCGCTCGGCCGGAACCGCAAACTTTTTAGATGGAATACGAATCCCAAACCCGAACCGATATGAATGCTGAAATTCCGGCCGGATATCTGTCCCGGCCCGCCAGGGCTGCCGCCCTCGTTTTGTGTGCAGCCCTGTTGCCGCTTTCGCATCCTGCGTATGCGGCCAGGAAAATAGACCGCAAAGCGGTCGTAACGCGCCATAACCCCGAAATCCGGGAGGGCAATCTGCGCGGGCCGATGCAGGTCGGCAACGGGGAGTTCGCCTTCGGGTTCGATATCAGCGGTATGCAGACCTTTTCGGACAATGCCAATACGATGTCGAACTGGGGCTGGTACCGTTTCCCGCTGCCGCAGGGGCAGCGCCCCGAAGATTTTAGGGGCGCGGAATGGGAGGCGCAGGGCCGTATGGTGCGCTATGACATTCCCAATCCCGAGCAGGGGGCGTTGCGCGACTGGATGGTGCGCAACCCGCAGCGGATCAACCTGGGGCGCATCGGGCTGGTGTTGATAAAGGACGACGGCTCGCGGGCCGGGATCGGGGATTTGACCGATCCCGTGCAGCGGCTCGACCTGTGGACGGGGACGGCGACGAGCCGTTATAGCATCGACGGCCGGGAGGTGGTCGTAACGACTGTCGGGCATCCGGAGAAGGACGCCGTGGCCGTGAGGATCGAGTCGGAAAAAGTGGCCGACGGAACGGTCGGCATCTCGTTGCGGTTTCCTTTCCCGTCGAACACGGAATTCGGCAGTGCCGCCGACTGGGACAGCCCCGGAAGGCACCTTACGGAGCTTTCGCCCGGGACACATATGGCCAGCTTCCACAGGCAGCTCGACGATACGAATTACGATGTCCACGTGCAGTGGGACGCCGGGGCAGTGCTCCGCCGGACGCAGGAGCACTGTTACGAACTGATTCCCGCCACCGATGCGCGGGAGATCAGTTTTGTGGTTTGCTTCGACAAGATCGTGGGCAATGCCGCCGTGCCGACCTTCGCCCAGACCCGAAGCGCCAGCGCCCGGCACTGGCGCGAGTTCTGGGAGGGCGGCGGTGCCATCGACCTCTCGGGGAGTTCCGATCCCCGCTGGCACGAGCTGGAACGGCGGGTCGTGCTCTCCCAATACGTGATGGCCGTCAACGAGGCCGGATCCCTCCCGCCGCAGGAGAGCGGCCTTGTCAATAACGGCTGGTACGGCAAGTACCACCACGAGATGATCTGGTGGCACTGCACCCACTATGCCCTGTGGGGCCGTTGGAAGATGGCTTCCGGGATGATGGAGGTCTTTGCGGACAATCTTGCCACGTACAGGCGCAAAGCCGCCATGCAGGGATACGATGGCGCTCGCTGGCCCAAGACTATCGGCGACCATGCGTGGTGGGAGTGGCCGCTGGAAACCACGGCGCTGCTCATCTGGCAACAGCCGCACCCGATTTTCTACGCCGAACTCGAATATCGGCAGCATCCCACGCGCGAAACGCTGGAAAAATGGCGTGACGTGGTCTTCGAAACCGCTGATTTCATGGCTTCCTATGCGCATTACGATGCGGCGGCGGATCGCTATGTCCTGGGGTACCCGTTGCAGGTCGTAGGCGAGAATGCCGACCCGCGGACGACCGTCAACCCGACATTCGAACTGAGCTATTGGCTCACCGGGCTGCGGATCGCCGGCCTGTGGCGCGAGCGGCTGGGCCTGCCGGCAAAGGCGGAGTACGGACGGGTCTGCGATAAATTGTCGCCGCTTCCCGTGCAGCAGGGCGTATACGTTTCGTGGGAGAATATCGACGGGATGTGGACGCGCTACAACTGGGAGCACCCGGCGCTTATCGGCGCCTACGGTATGCTGCCCGGTGACGGGGTGGATATCCCCACGATGGAGCGGACGCTGATGAAGGTGCACCGCGAATGGAAGCTGCACGAGACCTGGGGCTGGGATTTCCCCATGCTCGCCATGTGCGCCGCCCGGCTCGGGAAACCCGAAATGGCGGTCGATTACCTGTTGGATTACCCGGCCTTCGACTTCGATGCCTGCGGGCTGGTCGGCGGCGGACGTGCGCCGTTCCCCTATTTTCCGGGCAACGGCGGGCTGCTCTATGCCGTGGCGATGATGGCTGCCGGCTGGGACGGTGCGCCGTCGGGCAATGCCCCCGGATTTCCCTCGAAAGGATGGGTGGTCAAACACGAGGGGTTGCACAAGGCCCTCTGACAGACGGATGAGCCATAACCTGAAATTACCGATGATATGCGTTTTTTACCGATTGTTTTTTTCCTCTCCCTGATTGCCGGGCAGCGTGCCGCGGCGCAGGCCGATTTCAGCCTGGCGCCCGTAACGAAGGTTTCGCCCGGGGAACTGGCCGAAAAATTCGCTTCGCCTCCCGGCGAGGCCGGGATGTCGTGTTACTGGTGGTGGCTCAACGGGGTCGCCACCGAGGCGTCGATCACCCGCGACCTCGAAGAGATGAAGGCCAAAGGCTACGGGTCGGCCTCGCTGATCGACGCCGGGGGATTCAACCAGGTGACCGGAAAGCCCGGGCCGGGCAACGTGTTCCTCTCGCCCGGCTGGATGGCGCTTTACCGCCATGCGGTGCGCGAGGCCGACCGGCTGGGGATCGCCCTCGCCGTCAACGTGACCAGCGGCTGGAATCCCGGCGGGCCGTATATCACGCCCGAACTGGCCTTGAAAAAACTGACCTGGTCGGAAACCGACGTCGCCGGAGGACGCCGGGTCGAATTGGAACTGCCGCAGCCGCCGACATGGTATATGTATGAGGATGTCCGTGTGCAGGCCGTGAAAAAGGCTCCGGAGGGCACTCCGATGCGCGATGAGGCCATCCCGAACTGGTCGGCCAAGGCGTTTTTCAGCGGACTGGGTTTCCAGGAGATGTTTCCGCTCGAAAGATTGAGCGCCGACTTTTATTACGATTCCGGTGCCGAGCCCCTCCCCCGGGAGGAGATACTCGACCTGACGGCGCTTTACGACGGCAAGACGCTCGAATGGGACGCCCCGGCAGGGGAGTGGACGGTGATCCGCTACGGCTGGACATGCACCGGAGCCCATACCTCGACTTCGAGCGACGGATGGGCGGGCTTGTCGCTCGACCACCTGAATCCCGACGCCTTCGATGCGTTCCGCGAGCATGTGCTGCAACCGCTGGTCGGGACTGCGCGGGAAGAGGGGAACAGCGTTAAGTTCCTGCTGACCGACAGCTGGGAAATGGGGCTCGTCAACTGGACGAACCGTTTTCCCGAAGAGTTCCGGAAATTCCGGGGCTACGATCTCTGGGCCTACCTGCCGGTGATGACCGGCCGTGTCGTCGACAGCCCCGAGGTGTCGAACCGTTTTCTGCAGGACATCCGCCGGACGGTCAGCGACTGCATCCTCAACTACCACTATAAGCCTTTCCGGGAGTTCGCCAACGCGAACGGCATGCTGATAGACCCCGAGGCCGGGGGGCCCTGTTACACACCGGTCGATGCTCTGGAGGTCATGGGCGCATGCGATATTCCCCACGGTGAATACTGGGCGCGCTCCACTTCGCACGTCGCCTCCGAGCAGGCGCGCCTGTCGGTGCGGCAAAGCGCCTGTGCGGCGCATACCAACGGCAAGCGGTTCGTCGAAGCCGAAGGCCCGACCAGCATCGGCCCGCACTGGGAACGGTCGCCCCGTGACCTGAAAGGACTGATCGACCGGATATTCTGTTCGGGCGTCAACCGCCTGGTATGGCACACCTTCACTACTTCGCCCGGGGAGTACGGCAAGCCCGGCATCGAGTATTTCGCCGGTACGCATCTCAACCCCAACGTGACGTGGTGGGAGCAGGCCGGGGATTTCGTGGGGTATATCGGCCGCTGTTCGTACTTGCTCCAACAAGGGTTGTTCGTCGCCGATGCGCTCTATTACAACGGCGATGACGTCCCCAACATGGTCTTCCTGAAAGAGGAGGTGACCGACCTGGGCCCCGGTTACGACTGGGACAAATGTTCGAAGGACGTGATCCTGAACCGCCTTTCGGTCGAGGACGGGCGCCTCGTGCTGCCCGACGGCATGTCGTACCGGGTGCTGGTGCTGCCCCGCCTCGAACAGATCGACCTCGACGTGATGCGCAGGATCGAGCGCCTGGTGCTGGACGGCATGGTGCTCGTCGGCGAGCCGCCCCGGCGGACGACGGGCTTGTCCCGCTATCCGGATGGGGACAGGGAACTGAACGACATTGTGAACCGTATGTGGCGGTGCAATGCGGGCAGCTGGCTGGACGGCGTCAACCGCACCGAGAACCTCTACGGCAAAGGGCGCGTCATCCGCGGGCAGAAGTTGAGCCATGTGCTCAGGTCGCTTTCGGCACCACCCGATTTCTCGTATGTCTCCGATAACTCGGCGACGAAGCTCGACTATATCCACCGCGCCACGGATCGGCAGGATATCTATTTCGTGGCAAATCGTTTCGCCCTGAACGGCATAGACGACTATTACTACCGTTACACGCCCGTCGCTTACGACCGCTTCGAGGATGTCGAATGCCGCTTCAGGGTTACGGGGCGGACTCCCGAGTTCTGGGATCCGCTCACGGGCAGGATCAGCCCGGTGGCCTATTATTACGAGAAGGACGGATACACGCATATCCCGATGCACTTTGCCCCCGAAGGAGCCGTGTTCGTAGTGTTCACCGAAGGCGGCGGGCAGGCGGAGCACATCGTGCGGGTCGACCGCAGCGGTTTTCCGCTTTCCGCGGCGCAGTCCTCCTCGCCCCGTTATCCGCAGGTCGGGTTCGAATATGCGGGGACGGATGTCTATGCCGCCGTTTACGACCCGGGACACTACACGGTGTACTGGTCGAACGGAAGCACCTCGGTCGTGGAGGCGAAACGCCTGCCGTCGGAAATCACCGTCGGCGGCGACTGGAGCGTGCGCTTCGACCCCGACTGGGGCCCGAAAGAGGCCGTTGTCTTCCCGGAACTGATCTCGTGGACGGAATCCCCGGAGCCCCTGATCCGCTATTATTCCGGAAAGGCGGTCTATGAAAACGCTTTCGATCTGGATAAAGATCAGATCCGAGGGCGGAAGGTGCTGCTCGACCTGGGAAATGTGCAGGATGTGGCCGTGATCCGGGTGAACGGACATGAATTCCCCGTTTCGTGGTGCTCGCCCTATGAGGTCGACATCACTCCGTATGTCCGTGCCGGGCGCAACCGCCTGTCGGTCGACGTCGTCAACCTTTGGCCTAACCGGCTCATCGGAGACGGCAAGCTGCCCCCGGGGGAACGGATGACCCGAAGCAACATCAGCAAATACGACGCCCCGGATGCGGAGAAGTACATGCGGGTTTCCGGCCTGCTGGGGCCGGTACGGGTCAAATTCTTCGAACGGGTGAAAATTACTCCGCAGGATAAAAATTGAGAGGACATGAAATATCTGAAAATATATATGATGCTGGCGCTCGCCTTTGCGCCTGCCGCCGGGTTCGCGGGCGGCGAAGATTCCGGGGCGCCTTTTGCGCACAACCGGGCGCCGTTGGCGCCCAAAGCCTATGCCGAGCTGCCGCTGGGTGCGATCCGGGCGCAGGGCTGGCTGCTCGAAATGCTGGAACGCCAGCGTTCCGGGGCGACCGGACAGATGGACAGGCTCTATCCCGAGGTCATGGGCCCGCGTAACGGCTGGCTGGGCGGTGACGGCGACCAGTGGGAGCGCGGCCCCTATTGGATCGACGGGCTGCTGCCGCTGGCCTATATCCTGGATGACGGACAGCTCAAGGCAAAAGTGCAGCCCTGGGTCGAATGGGCGTTGCAAAGCCAGCGCGAAGACGGTTATTTCGGCCCGGCACAGGACTATCCTTACGAGGCGGGCCTGCAACGCGACAACTCGGCCGACTGGTGGCCGAGGATGGTGGTGCTGAAGATACTCCAGCAGTACTATTCCGCGACGGGCGACCGGCGCGTCGTCGATTTCATGACCCGCTATTTCCGGTACCAGTTGAAAACCCTGCCCGAAAAACCGCTGGGCCACTGGACATTCTGGGCACGCTACCGGGTGTGCGACAATCTGCAGGCCGTCTATTGGCTTTACAACCTGACCGGTGACGGATTCCTGCTGGAACTGGGCGACCTGCTCCACAGCCAGGGGCATGATTTCACCCGTATGTTCCTTCGCTCGGACGACCTCAAACGCTTCGGCTCCATCCACTGCGTAAACCTGGCGCAGGGGCTCAAGGAACCGGTTATCTATTACCAGCAGCATCCCGACCGGGAGTATATCGACGCCGTGAAAAAGGGGCTGTCCGATATCCGGCTGTTGCACGGCCAGCCCCAGGGAATGTTCGGCGGGGACGAGGGGCTGCACGGGAATAACCCTACGCAGGGCTCGGAGCTGTGTTCGGCCGTCGAGCTGATGTATTCGCTCGAAAAGATGACCGAAATCACGGGCGACGTCGCCTTTGCCGACCACCTCGAACGCATCGCGTTCAATGCCCTGCCGACGCAGGTCACCGACGACTTCATGCACAAGCAGTATTTCCAGCAGCCCAACCAGGTGATGGCGACCCGCCATACGCATAATTTCTACGAGGACGCCAACCACGCCCGCACGGACATCGTTTTCGGGACACTTTCGGGATACCCCTGCTGTTTCTCGAACATGCACCAGGGATGGCCCAAGTTCACGCAGAACCTGTGGTATGCCGCGCCCGGCGGCGGTGTGGCGGCGATGCTCTATTCGCCTTCCGAAGTTTCGCTGAAGGTCGGCGGCGGGCATGCGGTCACGATCGGCGAAGATACGGCCTATCCCATGGAGGACGAAATCCGCTTCACGATCCGGATGTCCGGTAAAAAAGCCTGCAAATTCCCGTTCCACCTGCGCATTCCCGCCTGGTGCCGCAACGCCGAGGTCTGCCTGAACGGGACGGTGATCGGGAATCCCCGCGGCGGGAGCATGGCCGTCTTCGACCGGGAGTGGCGCGACGGCGACCGGCTCGTGCTGCGCCTGCCGATGGAAGTGACCACGAGCCGCTGGTACGAAAACTCCGTGGCCGTCGAGCGCGGCCCGCTGGTGTATGCCCTCGCCATGCGGGAGACTTGGGAGAAAAAACCGTTCGGCGACGGCGAGACAGCCCAGTTCGGCGACGAATATTACGAGGTGACCTCCGCCGACAAGTGGAATTACGGGATACTTGCGCGTGCCGCGGAACAACCCGAAAAACATTTTTCCGTATCTTTGGACAAGGAAAAACAGCAGGGACGCTTTTTCTGGAATCCCGAAAATGCACCCGTCAGGATACGGGTCAGGGCGCGCGAGATCCCGACTTGGACGCTGTATAACGAAATGGCCGGGCCCCTGCCGTACTCGGTTTGCGCAAGCCCCTGCCCCGAGGAGGAGATCGAACTGATACCCTACGGTTGTACGACGCTGCGCATCTCGGAATTCCCCCTGGTACGCTAACCCTTCCGTAACGTGTTGTTTGCTAATACCCGGACTTATGAGAATCATCTATAAAACCTGCTTTTTATTGCTCTCCGTCATGGCCGCCCGCGCGGCCTTCGGCCAGGTGGCGGCCGTGCCCGATGCGGAAGAGCTGCGCCGTCCCTTCGGGGCGGACGATATTTCCAATTTCCGGACGCCGCCCCGGATCAACTATCCTCAGACGTGGTTCCATTTCATCGGCGGCAACGTATCGGCCGAGGGAATTACCGAAGACCTCGAGGCGATTGCCGGAGCGGGGATTTCGGGCGTGCAGCTGTTCCACGGGCAGTTCGGCGGCCCGTGGCCGGGCGTCGAACCCCAGATCACGGCGCTGAGCCCGATGTGGGACGACGTGGTGAAGCATGCCGCAAAAGAGGCGCACCGGCTGGGGCTGCGCTTTACGATGCAGAACTGCTCGGGATGGGCGACCTCGGGCGGCCCGTGGATCGAACCGTCGAATGCGATGCGCCATCTGGCCTGGAGCCGCACGGATGCTTCGGCAGGGGACAGGGGCGTGGTGCTGCCCCTTCCGCAGACGGGGCGGGAGGCATGGCGCGATTACCGCGACATTGCCGTGCTGGCCTTTCCCACGCCGCTGGACGATACCGGCGATTTCCTGAAGCCCCTCTCGGCCGAAGGGAACCGCGACCTGCCGTGGAAGGAGGTGCTCTCCGGTACGAACCGCAGCCCGGTGCACCTGCCGCCGTGCGGCGACGGCGAACCCGTGCGGATCGAGGTCACGTTCCCCGAGGCAGTCACGATCCGCACCATCGAACTGCCGAGCATGAACAGCATCAACCATCCCCGCTGTTACGAGCCTGGCATCACCCTCAGCGTCGAAGCCATAGCCCCTAACGGGCATGCCACGCGGGTCATGCACGGTGCGGTGCCCTCGGCCAATTCGCAGGATAATACCCCGGTCTCGTTCGCCTGTGCCGACGGCGGTGCAACCGCCAGGTACCGTATTACGATCGAAAACAAATACGACATGACGCTCTGGTCGCTCAAACTGTATACGGCAGCCCGGAAAAACTGCTGGGAGTCCGAGGCGGGATGGACGCTCCGCAACCTGGAGCGGGCGAACGCCCACCCGCAGCAGAACCCTGCCGCATATGTTGCCCGGGATCGGATCGTGGATATCACGGATGCGATGCGCGAAGACGGTACGCTGGAGTGGACGGTGCCCGAGGGGCGCTGGACGATCCTGCGCATCGGCCATGTCAATACCGGCCGGCGGAATTCACCGGCCCCTCCCGAAGGAACCGGGTGGGAGTGCAATAAATTGTCGCCCGACGGGGCCCGGGCGCAGTTCGCCGGCTACATCGGACGCCTGCACGACGGCCCTTTGTCCGGCGGGCTGCTCGATGGCATGCTGCTCGACAGCTGGGAATGCGAGACCCAGACCTGGACGGACGATATGGAGGCCGAGTTCGCCGGGCGTAACGACTATGCGCTGCGCAGCTGGCTTCCGGCCGTCATGGGCTTCGTGGTCGACGACCAGGAGACCACGGCGCGGTTCCTGCGCGACTGGCGTGCGACGATTTCGAAACTTTTTTCCGAGAATTTCTACGGGACGATGGCTGCGCTCGCCCGGGAGAAGGGCCTGACTATTTCGTATGAAACGGCCGCCGGCGACGTTTTCCCGGCCGACATCCTCGAATATTACAAATATGCCGATGTCCCGATGTGCGAATTCTGGCAGCCTTTCACCGACGGCTTCGTCGGGTCGCTGAATTTCAAGCCCATAAAACCGGCCGCTTCGGCCGCCCGTTTCTACGGCAAGCCGCGGGTTTCGGCCGAAGCCTTTACCTCGTTCACCCATACGTGGGACGAACAGTGGAGTATGCTCAAGGAGGTCGCCAATACCAACCTGGCCGAGGGCGTCACGCACCTCATATACCATACCTATACGCATAACCCGCAACGACCGTTCCTGCCTCCCGGGACATCGTTCGGCGGGCCGGGTATCGGCACCCCTTTCCTGCGCGGGCAGACCTGGTGGAAACACATGCCCGTCATCAACGATTATTTCGCCCGTTGCAGCTATATGATGGAGCGGGGGCGCCCCGTTTCCGACATCATCTGGTATCTGGGTGACGAACTGAGCCCCAAGCCCGACCAGGATCCCGCCTTCCTGCAAGGCTACAAATACGACTATTGCAATCCCGATATCCTGATGAACCGCCTCCGCGTGGAGGAGGGAATGTTCGTGACGCCCGATGGTATCCGTTACAGCGTGCTGTGGCTGCCCGACAACTGCCGGATGCTGCCCGCAACACTCGAGAAGATCCTCGCCTTCGTCCGGGCAGGCGCCACCGTTATCGGCGAGGCCCCCGAGGGGTTGGCGACGCTCAGCGGCGGGATGCAGGCGCAACGGCGTTTCGACAAAGCCGTAAAGGCGATTTGGGGAAGGCGTACCGCAGGCGTGCGGAAAGTCGGCAGGGGTCGTGTGATTTCGGGGCTGGCGATTCCTGAGGCGCTCGCTGCCGCCGGCATAACGCCCGACGTCCGGGGCGATGTGCTTTGGGCGCACCGCCGTACGGAAGGGGCGGACTGGTATTTCGTGTGTCCTCCGAAAGGTGCGGGCTTCGCCGGAACGCTGGATTTCCGTTGCAGCGGCATCGTCGAAGTGTGGGATCCCGCGACGGGCGGCAGAACGCGGGCACAGGCCGTCGCCTGCGGGAATCGCACCCGCGTGTCGCTCGAACTGCCGCAGTCAGGGTCGTGCTACGTCGTATTCCGGAGGGATGTCCCGGAGTCCGATCTGCCGCAGCCGCACGTCGCCGCGGGGGCGCAAGCCGCCGCGATCCCCCTGCGGGATTGGACGCTTCGTTTCCCGGCGGGTTGGGGTGCCCCCGAAAGGCTGGAACTGTCGGAACTGAAGCCCTGGAAAGACCTCGGCCTGTCCGAAGAGGGGCGGGCGTTCTCCGGCACGGCGGTTTACGAAACGACGTTCGAAGCCCGGGAGCCGGGTGCCACATATACGCTCGACCTGGGGCGTGTCGGGATGATTGCGGCGGTGACGGTGAACGGCCGCCCTGTGCAGACGCTTTGGGCGCCGCCTTACCGTACGGACATCAGCGATTATGTCCGTCCCGGAACCAATGCGGTTGTGGTCGAAGTGACCGGGAGCTGGTTCAACAGGCTGGTCTACGATGCGGCGCAGAAGCCCGCGGCACGCAAAACCTGGGTGATCCGCTGGCCCTTGGCCGATGAACCGCTGCGGGAAAGCGGACTTCTCGGGCCTGTGCATATAAATGTCGGAAAGGAATTGTAACCAGTGCTTTGTGCAATTTTGGGCGTGGCGCGAGCCGGCCGATTGTGCGGAAATATCTGACAATATAATGGAAAGGTTCCGGCAGCTATGGCTGCCGGAACCTTTTTTCCGTATTTGCCGGGGAGGGTTATTCGAGCCGAATGATGAGGCCTGTATTTTTCGTTTCGTCCCATAGCCAGACCTTGCCCTGAGATATTTTCAGGACTAAGGCTTGCAATTCCTGCGAGGGGATACTCGATATTCCCTGTGTTTCCACCGTCACCTTGACGTATCGGTCGACCACGGGGGCCGTTTCCAGCATGCACGCCATGAAACGGCTTTGGGAGGTATTCTGTATCCGGAAACTGTGCCGGCTGGTGTTGTAGGCGTATTGGTAGAGGTCGTTGTCGTAGATGAACAGGCTGTTTTCGTTTTCGTATACACCCGGCACATCCTTTTGTAACAGGGCGTACGAATGGCCCGATTTGTCGGTGTCGCTCTTGCTGCAGGCCGTAACCACGGCGAAGAGCATGGTGAGGATGAGGATTCTTCTGAGCATGGCCGTCTCTTTTTATTTCGTGATTTCCAATTCTTTGATTAATACGTCGGTCGTGCCGTCATCGAACGTGACCTCGGCACGCAACTCGCAGGTGCCGGGTTCTGCGAATACGTGTTCGTCCCCGTCGAGCGTCGTGCCGTTCAGTTTCCAGGTGATTGTGTAGTCGTCGCAGGCGATGTTCGAGACGACCAGCGGTGCGGCCTCCCCGACGGCAAACCTTTTTTTGTCGAGGGCGATTACGGCATACTTCGATGTTAGAGGCTTCGTCGAGAATACAAACTCGACGGGCGTGGCTTCCTCGCTGTCGGAGGATGAGATGCTCCCTTCGTACTCTGTGTCGGGTTGTAGCCCTCTGATATAGAGCGAGGTCTCGGTCTGCGCGGGTGCCGAGGCGTAATCCTCGCCTCCTTTCTGCCGCCAGCTTACCAGCCATCGGTAGTCGGGGTTGTAGCCCGGCCAGGATAATTTCACTTCCCGCTGGTAGGGAATGATGTCGACCATGTCGGAACTCATTTTCACATGAACCCGGCACTCGCCGTATACCTCGGGGTTTTGTACCGAGGTCGCCGTGATGACGGCATTGCCCGTGGCAAGCGCCTTTAGTTTCCCGGTCGCATCGACCGATACGACGGCCTCGTCGCTGCTCTCCCAGGTCACTTTGCGGTTGGCGACTTCGAGGGGCCGGACGTTTGCATGCAGGGTCATTTCATCACCCACGGCCAGTTCGATCTCGGGTTCGTCGAATCCGACGCTTTCCACGGGAACGTCGACCTCTTCGTGCAGGACGATCGAGATTACCCAATTGACCCCAAGGTCGTTCGACAGGTACCAGGTCTTGCCATTGTCGGTCGAGATAAGGCCGCCCTTGCCGTCAACCTGCGGGCCGCCGTCGGCCGTCGAAGGCCAGTCCGCGGCAGAATGCAGCAGGTAGCCCGTCTTGAGGCTTCGGCCCGCTTCGATGACGATATTTTCGGCCGAGAGGTCTATGGTCGTCACGCCATTCGCGACGATATTTTCCATGGGTTTGCAGTATACGATCTGGTCATCGACGAAGACGTACAGGTCGGCGACATTGTTGTCTCCGCCCAACTGGATATTTACTTTCCGGAGGGTCTGTCCCACATACGGGGAGAGATCGCTGCTGTCCCAGCCCGCCGCCCGGATCTGTCCCGGGACGAAAAATATGCCTTGCAGGTTTTGTCCCGTATGCCATTTGAGCTCCGTCCCGCCGGCCTCCTCGACTGCCTGCAAAGTGATTTCGCAGGTATTGTCACCCTGCATTACTTCTACGTATCCGGAGTATATCAGGTAGCCTTCCTTGTCCGCTTCGATCCGGTATTTGCCTGTGGGTATCTCTGCAAACAGGCATATCCCGCTCAGTCCCGTGTCTCCGGTTATTTTCTTTCCGGAGGCTACCAGGCTCCGGGTGACCATGACCGATTGACGCTCGACCTCGTCGACGGGCGTGAGGCTGATGTAGGTGTTGGTTTGCAATTTCCCTGCGCTGTTTTTTACTGTCACGCTGAGCGATGCCGCGTCGGATTTCTTCACCGTGAAAGTGATGTTGCCGTCGGCTTGCTGCCGGATGTCGTCGATTTCGATCCCGACCGGAAGCCCGGCCCAGGTCTTGAATTCCGCATGAGTCTGTGAACTGAGCTTTGTGACCTGCCGGGTGCCCGGGAAATACATGCCGGCGCGGTAGGATGACGGGTTGTTGTCGTTGTCCGCCTCTATCAGCTCGTGGCAGGGGTGTGAAGGCGAGCCGTTCGGGGCGTTCATGCCCCACATGCCCATGGCGGTATTCGAGTGTGTGCCGCTGCCGTCCGACCAGGTCACGATGTTTTGGGAGCGGTCGATGTGCCACACCAGCATTCCCCCGTATTTGAAATAGGAGTCCCACGGGGTGATGTCGCCGCTGTTGCTCCGGTTTTCGAAGAGGAAATATTCGTCCGGGTTGTTGGTCTTCAGCAGCAACCCCTTGTTTTTAGCCAGCGGTTCGAGCGTATATTCGCCCTCCCGGTCGATCACCTCGTAGTCGAGCCAGCCGAGCATCAATCGCTCCATGGCGTTGAAGTTGACCGGGATGATCCCGCCGTTGAACGTTCCGTCACAGTAGATCGAGAAGCGTCCCAGGCGGCCCGAATAATCGTCCGTGAGCCCTAACGTATGTCCGAATTCATGGAGGAAGGTGGTATAACCGCCCCGGATCGTTTCGGACGCCATCTCTTGCGAGATCGCATAACTGTCGACCAGCTTTCCATCGAGCACCAGGCCGCCACCGGCTACGCCCGACGCATGCGGCCACGGGGTGGGAATCGTGGTATCGTTGGGCCCCGAGTAGAAGAGGTATACGTTGTCGACTTTGTTGTCGTTGTTGTAGTCGAACTGGGAGAAGTCTATGCCGTGCAGTTCCTTGGCCATCTTGCACGCTTCGATGACCATCTTGCCTACGTCGCCGTCGTTTCCCTCGCCGGGCTGGGGCTTCCCTCCGTAATATCCCATGGATTTCGACAGCGTGAGGGGGCCTACGACGATGAATTCAGGGCTGAATTTCCCGCCGGAGTTGTCGATCAGGAACTGCCGCGCGCTGCCTGCGCAGCCGAGGCCCGTATAGTTCTCGCCGTTGAGCATCCGGTCGTACTCTTCATTGGCGTTGGGTGTGTAAAACGGCCTCTCTTTCGTTTCCACGAGCAGGATGAGCCGTTTGGCGTTCCCTTGCCAGACCACCTGGTTGATGGTCGGTTCCCAGGGGACGGCGGGGCATGTCTGCCCGATGCCGAGGAAAAATAGCAGCAGGACGAGGATTCTGCCTGTCAAGTCGATGATTTTCATGTTGGTTGATAGTTTGGGTGAATCTGAAATGAGGTGGGACGATAAATCGTCATGCCGTCGGGGGAATCCGACGGCTGTCCGGCAGCGCTCCGTTGGTCTGAGGCAAATTTAGAGGCTAAATCCATTATGGATAGCATAGAATTTGGGATTAACTTATAGTAAATTGATATTCGCGCGCCTTTTTAAAATATCATTTTCTTATTCATTACGATCATTTGACCTGCGTGGCCGCCGGGCATTTGGATTTAATTTTGTATACAACAACCAACTACTTTAAAATCAGATGCCTATGACCTATTACCTATTATAATAAGCTTTGTTCCCGGAAGCGTTCCCGGTTGTGTCTGTCTGTTTTACAACTAACCTATTTAATTACTAACCCTTATCAATGTTATGTTTAAAAATCGCATTTATGGTGAAAGGTTTACGAATATTGGTATGATTTTCCGCCCGGCAGATTGTGCCTGGGGCAAACGGGCACTCCTATTGCTTGCCTCGTTCGCTTTTGGCCTGACCGCTGCGTTCGCGGCCGCCACCCCGTTTGAAAAAATGTCTGCAAACCCGCTTCCCGACATTTCCGGTGCGGGTTTCGCAAATGCACCTTCCCCGCAAAAGGGGTTTCCCATTTCGGGCTCGGTCGTGGATGAAGACGGCAACCCGGTTTCTGGTGTGACCGTTGTCGAGAAGGCGAACCCGGCCAACGGCACCGTTTCGAACAGTAACGGTGAGTTTTCGATCCATGTTCCCGACCAGAATTCCGTGCTCGCATTCTCGTTCCTGGGCTACGAACCCCAGGAACTGGTCGTCGGAGACCGCCGTATCCTTTCCATTATGCTCAAAACGGCTGCACAGGAGATGGAGGATGTCGTGGTTGTAGGCTTCGGCACCCAGAAGAAGGAGAGTCTCGTCAGTGCCATCGCCACGGTCAAGCCTTCGGAGCTGAAAGGCCCGACGAGCAACCTTACGACGATGATCGGCGGTCAGGTCGCCGGTATGATCTCCTATCAGCGCAGCGGTGAACCCGGGCAGGACAATGCCGAGTTCTTCATTCGTGGCGTAGGTTCGTTCGGTGCCGGTAAGGTCAATCCGCTGATCCTGATCGACGGCATCGAATCGTCATCGACCGACCTGGCCCGTCTCCAGCCGGACGACATCGCCGACTTCTCGGTGCTGAAGGATGCAACGGCCTCGGCGGTTTACGGTGCCCGGGGTGCCAACGGCGTGGTGCTGGTCAATACCAAGAGCGGCCGCGAGGGGAAGACGCAGTTCAACTTCCGCGCCGAGAACTCCATTTCGACCAATACCCGCAATTTCCGTTTCGCCGACAACATTACCTACATGCAACTGGCCAACGAGGCCGTGCTGACGCGTAACCCGCAGTCGCCGCTGACCTATTCGAAGGATAAGATCGAACATACCCGCCGTGGGGACAACCCGGTGCTCTACCCGAACAACGACTGGATCGACCAGCTGATCAAACCCTCGACCATGAACCAGCGGTTCAATGCGAATATCTCGGGCGGCGGGCGTGTCGCACGCTTCTACCTGGCCGGTACGTTCAACATCGACAACGGTGTGTTGCGGAACGACAACGGAAACGATTTCAAGAATAACATCAGCCTGAAGAACTATTCGATCCGTTCGAATACGGATTTGCAGCTGACCAAAACCACGGTGGCGACAGTGCGCGTCTATGCGCAGTTCGACGACTATCACGGCCCGATCGGCGGAGGTGAAAAAATCTTCAATTCAGCCATGGCCGCCAACCCGGTGGCCTTCCCGGCCGTCTATCCGCAGAGCTATTCGCCGACGACCACGCACCCGATGTTCGGCAGCGCGCTGACCCCCAATTCGACGGGCCAGCTTTACACGAACCCCTATGCGCAGATGGTTTCGGGCTACCAGGTTAACAATGCCTCGACCATCAATGCCCAGATCGAGTTCAAGCAGGACTTCGGGTTCTGGGTGCCCGGACTTACGGCACGCGCCATGGGATATACCCAGCGGTACTCCTTCTTCTCGACTACCCGCCAGTACAATCCTTTCTATTACAAGGCAGACCTCACGTCGCAGGGCGTCGTGCTGACCCCGTTCAACGATGGCGGGAACGCTTCGATCGGGACGCCGGGTACCGAATACCTCAATTACAACGAAGGCGAAAAGAAGGTCAGCACGGCCTATTACGGCGAAGCCGTCATCAATTACGACCGCACCTTCGCCGACAAGCACCAGGTGACGGGTATGCTCATCGGGACGATCCGCCATTCGATTGTCGGTAATGCCGGCACGCTCGAAGGGTCGCTGCCGTCGCGCAACCTGGGGCTCTCGGGGCGTTTCACTTACGGCTTCGACTCCCGCTACCTGCTGGAGTTTAACTTCGGTTACAACGGCTCCGAGCGTTTTTCGAGCAACAAGCGGTGGGGTTTCTTCCCCTCGATCGGCGGCGGTTGGGTCGTCTCCAACGAAAAATTCTTCGCCCCGCTCAAGAAGGTCATCTCCGACATGAAACTGCGTGTTTCCTACGGTTTGATCGGTAACGACCAGATCGGCGATGTGAACGACCGTTTCTTCTACCTTTCGAACGTGAACCTGAACCAGACGGGCGACCGCTCGCAGGTCTTCGGCGAGAACTTCCTCTACGGGCGTCCCGGTGTGGAAACGACGCGTTACGCTAATTACGACATCGGCTGGGAAGAGTCGCGCCAGTTGAACCTCGGTTTGGATATGAAGATCGGTGGTGTGAATATCATCGTCGAGCCTTACTGGCAGGAACGTTCCAACATCCTGCTGGATCGCACCTATATTCCTGCGACGATGGGTTTGTCGGCGAAGGTGAAAGCCAATACGGGCAAGGCCAAGTCGCACGGCGTCGATGTGTCGGTCGATTACAACAAGTTCTTCCGGAGCGGCCTTTGGACGACGCTGCGCGGGAATTTTACCTATGCTACCAACGAGATCACAGTGTATGACGAGCCCAATTATCCCGCCAACGAATACTACCGTTCGCGCTTGGGCTATCCCTTCGCCCAGACCTGGGGCTACGTGGCCGAACGCCTTTTCGTCGATGACGAGGAGGTTGCCAACTCGCCGTCGCAGAAATTCGGGGATATCCCGGTGGCTGCCGGTGACATCAAGTACCGTGACATCAACGGCGACGGGCAGATCACGGAGGCCGACAAGATTCCCATCGGTTTCCCCACGACACCCGAGATCAACTATGGTTTCGGCGGTACGATCGGCTACAAGAATTTTGACCTGAGCCTTTTCTTCCAGGGATCCGCCCGTTCATCGATCTTCATCGATGCCGGGGCCATTTCGCCGTTCGTGATGAAGACCGATCAGCCCGGCAATCAGAACGGCCTGCTGCGCGTGGTCGCGAACGACCACTGGTCGGAGGACAACCGTAACCTTTACGCTTTCTGGCCGCGTCTGAGCGACCGCGCCAACGAGAACAACACGCAGGTCTCGACATGGTGGATGCGTAACGGCGCGATGTTGCGCCTCAAGTCTCTGGAACTCGGTTACAACCTGCCGGAAAAGGCCGCCCGCAAGATCGGTATGACCAAGCTGCGCGTCTATGTGAACGCATCGAACCTCTTTGTCATCAGCAATTTCAAGTTGTGGGATCCCGAAATGGGCGCCAACGGCCTGGGATACCCGTTGCAACGCGTATTCAATATCGGCCTTTCTATCGGATTATAAATGGGAATTTAAAACTGAGCGAACTATGAAAAAATACAAGTTTCCCGTTTGGAGGAAAATAAAGATCGGAGGCTGGGTCGCATGCTGCGCTTTGTTGTCCGCATCGTGCAACAGCTTCCTGGATATCGTACCCGACAATGTCGCCGTCATCGACCATGCCTTTTCGAATGCGATGGAGGCGGAGAAATACCTGTTTACGTGTTACTCTTACTTGCCGGGCACCGGTGAGCCGTCGGGCAATATCGGCATGACGGCCGGCGATGAGATATGGCTGAATATGCCTAACCACGTGCCTTCGCCCGCCTGGGATTATATCGCCAAGGGCGTGCGCAGTGCCGACAGGTCGCAGCCGGACTGGTGGAAGGGTAGCGATTATGCCTTTTCGCTGTTCATGGGGATCCGTGACTGCAATACATTCCTCGAAAACATCGAGGATACCTCGAAGGTGGCCGACCTGACGGTGGACAAGCGTGCACGCTGGATCGCCGAGGCCAAGTTCCTGAAAGCCTATTATCATTACTATCTGCTGCGCACGTACGGCCCGATCCCGATCGTCGACAAAAACCTGCCGGTGTCGGCATCGCCCGAGGCGGTGCAGGTGAAGCGCCAGCCGTTCGACGATTGCGTGAAGTATATCGTCGGCCTGCTCGACGAATGTAACCCGGGCCTGCCCGCCGTGATATCCAACCGGCAGTCCGAGCTGGGACGCATCACCAAGCCGATCAACCGGGCGGTTAAGGCGCAGGTGTTGTTGCTGGCGGCCAGTCCGCTCTTCAACGGCAACAGCGATTTCTCCAATTTCCGGGATAACGACGGCGTACTGCTTTTCAATTCCGAATACGATGCCGGCAAGTGGGCTTTGGCGGCAGATGCCGCGAAGGAGGCGATCGAAAGCGCCGAAGGTGCAGGGCACGAGCTCTTCTATTACGATGACGCCCCGTTCGAAATCTCCGAGACGACTAAGACCCAGTTGAGCATTCGCCAGGCAGTGTGCGAACGGTGGAACGACGAGGTTGTATGGGGACGTTCCGGTGGCCGCGGCCGCGCCGGGGCAATGCTCCAGCAGGGATGTATGCCGCTGCTCGACGCCGGGATGAACATCAATACCGTACGCGGTTGTGTGGCGCCGACCCTGGCCGTCGTCAAGGAGTTTTATTCGAAGAACGGTGTGCCCATCGACGAGGACAAGACGCTCGACTTTTCGGAAATCAACGAGCTGCGCGTGGCGACGGCCGACGAGCGGTATAATTTCCAGGAGGGGTATACGTCGGCGCGTATCAACTTCGACCGTGAGAACCGCTTCTATGCCGACATCGGGTTCGACGGGGGAAAATGGATCATGGAGTATCATCCCTCGCGTTCAGACGTCGATACATACGTGTTGCAGGCCAAGAAAGGGCAACTGGGAGCCGGACAAGTGCAGGGGGCGACCTCTTCGACCGGTTATTTCACCAAAAAACTCGTCCACTGGGAGTCGGGTTTCGGTAATACGACAACCGGGGTAGTGGAATATGCATGGCCGGAAATCCGCCTTGCGGAGGTCTACCTGATGTACGTCGAGGCGCTCAACGAGGCCGAAGGCCCCGTTTCGGACGTACACCACTACCTGAACGAGATCCGGAAGCGAGCCGGGTTGGGTACGGTCGAGGATTCGTGGAAGAAGTATTCCAAGAACCCGGCCAAGCCCGATACCAAGGAGGGCATGCGTGAGATCATCCGGCGCGAGCGGCTGATCGAACTGGCGCTCGAAGGTCACCGTTACTGGGACATATTGCGTTGGAAACTTGCGCCCGATTATTTCAATCAGCCGATCTCGGGGTGGGACGTTTCGCAGTCCGATGCGGCGGCATACTACCAGGTGAGGACGATTTACAACCGGTCGTTCGTGGCACCGCGTGATTATTTCAATCCGATTCCGAACAGCGAAATGAATGTGAACAGCAACCTGGTTCAGAATCCGGGGTGGTAATTGTCTGGGAAAATCGATTAAACAGTATGAAAACGAATATCTTTGGAATTATACTTTTGGCAATCCTGTTTATGGGTTGCAAGGAAGACCGGCTGGAACCGATGGGGCACGACTCGACCCCTCCCGGCCAGGTTTCCAACGTCGGGGTCGAGAGCCTGCCGGGCAAGGTAAAACTGACCTATACATTGCCCGGAGACCCGAATTTGCTCTATGTCAAGGCGGTGTACCGGCTCAACTCGGGCGCGATGCGCGAGATCAAGGCCTCGTATTACACCAATACGATGACTCTGGACGGTTTTGGGGACACGAATGTCCACGACGTGCAGGTCTATGCGGTCAACCGAAGCGAGGTCGCCTCTGACCCGGTGACCGTACAGGTGCAGCCGCAGGAGAACCCGATCTGGGACGTGCGGCGGAGCATGGTCGTGTCGAACGATTTTTCGGGTGTCCATGTCAAGGCCGAGAATCCGGCGCGGGAGACCGTCGCCATCGAGATTATGCGTAAGGATTCGCTCGGCAACTGGCAGAACGTCGAGGGTTACGAGACGAGCAGCCCTACTATCGAATTCGCCAAACGCGGGCTGGATACGCTGGAATACGAATTCCGGTTTACGGTGCGCGACCGTTTCCTGAATTACACCGATACGCTTTACACCACGGTCAAGCCCCTCTTCGAACGGATGCTCGACAAGTCCAAGTTCAAGGCCTATAACCTGCCGGGCGATGCGACGGCCGAGCAGCCCGGGTGGCTGGAGATGGATCGTATGTGGAACAACATTTACACCTACACCAACCATGAACGCTGGCTGATTGCCACGCCGATCGGGGAGAATGCGGGCAAACCCCAGATCAGTACGTTCGATATCGGCACGCCCTCCAGGCTGAGCCGTCTTACGCTCTTCAATTGGGGATATGAAATGTCGTACGGCAGCGGTGCGGGTGATCGTCTATTCTATACGGGCGAGCATATGCGGCGCTTCGAGATATGGGGTACGATGAGCCCCGACCCGGACGGTAGCCTCGACAGCTGGATCAAGCTGGCGACCTTCGAAAACAAAAAACCCTCGCAGCTGCCCTATGGGCAGCAGTCGCAGGAGGATTTCGATACGGCGGTCGCCGGGTTCGATTTCCTCTTCCCGGTCAGCGAGGACATTCCGAAAGTCCGGTATGTGCGAATCCGGAACCTGGAAAGCTGGGACGGCACGACGAAATTCGGCATCGAGGAGATCGACCTCTTCGGCGACCCGAGGTGAAATCCCAATGAAACCGGTAATTATTATCTAACAATGTGATTGACATGAAAAAGAATACTGTGATATCCGTTTTGCTGTCGGGCTGCATCGCATGCGGGATGTTGGCCTGCACGGATATGGATGAATACAAGAAGATCTCCGGCGACGAGGAGATCGTCTATCCCGGTAAAATCGAGGAGGCGATCGTGTATACCGGTGACGGACGGGTCGTCGTGGAGGGACTCTGCAAATCGGATCCCAAGATCGTGAGCTGCCGTGTTTACTGGGGGCTCGGCAGCGAATATGTCGAAGTGCCGGTGGATATGTCCGGCGGCCCGTTCCGGGTTCGGCGGGAAATCGCACTGCCTGAAAATTCCTACAATTTCGACATCTACACTTATGATGCCGAGGGCAACCGCTCCATTCCGGTCAATGTGACGGGTAAAAGTTACGGCGAACAATACAAGGCATCGCTCACGAACCGCCTGGTAAAGTCGTTTACCCTACAGGACGGTCAGGCCGTCATCGAATGGTGGGATATCGACGCGACGCAGGGCCCCTATGCGACCGAGGTGGTATATACCGACAAGCAGCATGCCGTCGTGGAAAAACTGGTTCCCGTCGAGGAGAAAAAGACGGTGCTCGAGGATTACGACATGGCTACGGCTGTGGAATATACTACGCTCTACAGGCCCGATACGCTATGCGTGGATGTCTTCAGGTCTGTGCCCGATCGGGTGAAGCTGGAATAGGCTTCTTTCGCCGGGCCTCCGGATGCCGGCCGCGGATTCCCCGCGGCCGGCTTTTTTGATCGCTGCACAGCCGTTTGCCGAGCCGGGGTTCCGGCCCGTATCCATTGTGAAGGTTCGTGCTGGTTGACGTTCGTTTGCGTGTGTCGGCTCCGGTTTGCTTCCGGATGCACCTGTTTGCAGGCATGTGCCGGTTTGCGCAGTTCGTACCGGGGGGGCGGAAAAAATTATCCCCGGGAGCATTCAAAACTCCCGGGGATGAACAAGCCGGGCGGGAGGATTACTCGATCACCGCCGCCCAGCCGCCGTTGCGGGCTATCTTCAGGGTGGCTTTCCCTGTGCTGTCGACCCTGCGCTGCGTTTTGCGGTAATCCATCGCCTGCCGGAATGCGTTGATTCCGTCTTCGAAGCCGGTCATCGTATAGTTTTTGCCCGGCGTGAGGAAGTCGAGCGGAATTTCGAGTTCGATTCCCTCGTTGCTGCCGTTTATGGCGCCGACATACCATTTGTCGCCTTTCCGTTTGGCGACGACGGCAAATTTTCCGGCGACGGCTTTCAGTGCTCGGGTTTCATCCCATGTGACGGGTACCCGGCTGATGAACCGCGTACATTCATCGTTGCGGTAATAGAGGGTCGGGTTGTCGGCCAGCATCTGCAATCCGGTCTCGAACAAGACGAAGAGTGCCATCTGGTAGGCGCGCGTGCCGATGCTGGCTGCATTGGGCCGGTTGCCGCAGTACGATTCGGGCTGCATGCTGAGCATGGCGCCGGGCGTATAGTCCATCGGGCCGACGGCGTTGCGGATGAACGGGAACCAGACCGAATTGGCCGGGGTGCAGCCGCCCATGTTCTCCATGCCCCGTACGCCTTCGTAGGCCAGCATATTCGGGTATTTGTATTCCAGCCCGGCGGGTTTGAACGAGCCGTGGAACGCGACGACCATCTTGTGCCGGGCCGCTTCGGCCGCCACCCGTTCGTAGTAGTTGACCATCCACTGGTCGCTGCGATCCATGAAGTCGATCTTCACGCCTTTGACGCCCCATTTGCTCAGTTCTTCGAACATTTCGAAATGGTTTTCGACGACGAGCCATGTCATCCACAGGATGATGCCCACGCCTTTCTCCCTGCCGTAACGGATAAGTTCGTGCACGTCGACGGCCGGGTTGGGGGTGTAGGGGTCGCGGGTGCTGCGGGCCCAGCCTTCGTCCATGATGATGTACGGGATGCCGTACTCGGCGGCGAAGTCGATGTAGTATTTGTAAGTCGCCGTGTTGAATCCGGCGACGAAATCCACGTCGGGGCCGTAGGGCGATGCGGCGTTCCAGAATTCCCAGCTGACCTGCCCGGGCTCGATCCACGAGGTATCGGCGATGGCCTGCTGTTCGGCGAGGCGTGCGGTCATCGTATTCTCGATGAGCTGTCCGTCGTCTTTCGCAATGACGAAATAGCGCCAGGGAAATGCCCGCGTGCCTTTTGTACGGGCGATGTAATCGGCTTCCTGCAGGATGCGCATGCTCCTGTCGCCCGACTCTTCATAGGCCAGGGGAACCTTCGGGAAGGTGCCCTTCATGCCGTTGGCGCCGTCCCCTTCGAGGAACATGCAGGGGTAGTCGGACAGCGCCGATTCGCTCAGCAGGAGTTTGTAGCCCTGCCGAGTGTCGATAAGCACAGGCAGGACGGACATCGGATCGCCCGGTTTCCACCCGTTGGTCTCGATGAGGCTGTACGGCTCTTCATAAGCGGTCTTGAAACCGCCCGGCTGCTGCACCACTGCGGTGTAGTCATTCGGGAAGCGGATGGCCACCTTTTCGGAAAGCACCTCGATGTCGTGCCCGAGGGCGGTGACGAAGCGGTATGCCATGCCGTCGTCGTAGGCACGGAATTCCACGGCCCAGCCACCCCGGAAGTCGAGGCGGAGCATGTTGCACCGGTCGCGGATCTCTTCGAACTTGAATGCCACGACGGGGCGGAAGGTACGGTTTACAGGGCTTGCCTTATGACCGGTGAGGTGCGGCTTCTCGCCCAAGGTGCCCTCCCGCAGGCAAAGCGCCAGCGAACTGTCCGTCAGGAGCGGCTTGCCGCCTCCGTAAACCGAATAACGTATTTGTTCCCCGATGTCGACGGTGACGGAGACCTCCCCGGACGGAGATTTTAATTCGAAGGATTTTGCCGCCATGGCATTCGCCCACAGCACCCCGATCATTACGATAACGATTCTTCGCATAGTTAGTTTTATTGGTTTGGGTTATTGTGCTACAAATGTGCCTTTTAATTGCGGATTGCAGCCTGTGGGATTTGATTTTTCGGCATGGCATTCTGATCGGACTGCGGACATGAAACGCCGCATTGTTCCCGATGTGCCGATAATGTCAATTTGCCATGTTGTTAGAACAATTTTTATTACGGGCGGGGGCATACGTTATTGTAATTTCGTAACATAAGAACGAGCGGCGAATAACCTAAAATGATATTGTATGGACTATTGGAAAAGATTGTTCTTCACCCTTGCATTTCTCCTTCCGGTCGCATTGCCCGGGATGTCTGCTGTTACCCGAGACGTGAAACTGCTGGGCCTGACATGTAATTATGTGGAAGAGCCCATCGGTATGGGAGACAAGAAGCCTCTGCTGGGCTGGCGTATCGATACCGACCGGGCCGGATACCTCCAGGGATCTTACAGGGTATTGGTCGCTTCGGACAAGGCGTTGTTGGACGCGGATTGCGGCGATATATGGGACTCGGGGATTGTTGCGGATGGTAAAAGCCAGCATGTGAAATTTGCAGGAACCCCGCTGTTGCCCTGTTGCGATTACTATTGGAAAGTGAAGGTATGGGATGTGTCCGGCCTCGAATCGGATTGGAGCCCCGTTGCATCGTGGAGAACCGGACTGTTCGAGGAATTCGACTGGGAAGGGGAATGGGTTTCGTCCAAATTCGCAGAACTGCTTCCGCACCGCAGGTATAAATCGAACCGGCGGGTCGAGCATGAAAATTGGTTTATGGAGGACAGCGCTGCCGTGTATATGCGCCGGGAGGTGGAGATACCGGTGCCGGTTCGCAAGGCGACTGCATTCATATGCGGCCTGGGGTATTACGAATTGTATATCAATGGCCGCAAAGTCGGCGACAGGGTGATGGATCCGTTGTTTACCGATTACGATAAAAGGGTCGTGTATGCGACCTACGATGTGACGGATTACTTTTCAACCGGAAGCAATGCCTTTGGTATCCTGTTGGGGAACGGCTGGTACAGCCTGCCGACACGGGATGTTTTCGGGATGCACGATGCGAATTGGCATACGCCGCCGAAAGTCCGGCTCAATGTCGTCGTCGAATACGAATCGGGAGCGCGCGACGTGATCGTGACGGATAGGACGTGGAAATGGGGGCATGGTGAAATCGTCTATAACAGCGTCCGCTCGGGGGAAACGATCGACCATACCAAGTCCGTGCACGGTTGGAACGAACCGGGTTTCTGCGATAGCCTGTGGCGCAATGTCTGCCATGTCCCCGCGCCTCTGGGTAAATTGACGGCGGATCCGATGCCTCCGATGCGTGTGGTGAAGGAACTGAAACCCGTGGGGATTACGGAAACGGGCCCCGGTGTCTATCTGGTGGATTTCGGTGAAAACCTTACCGGCTGGGTCGAAACGCGTGTACGGGGCAGCAGGGGGCAGACCGTGGAGCTCCAGTTCAACGAAGTGCTTAAAGCCGACGGCTCCCTGGATACGCAGAACAGTACATGGCATACGCGCGGGCGCTATCAGACCGAGTTGCTGATACTGGGCGGCGACGGAGAGGAAACATTCGAACCCCGGTTCACCTACCACGGATTCCGGTATATGCAGGTTCGGGGACTTGACTATAAGCCGGCCCCGGAAGATTTTACGGCCAAATGCGTCCATACCGATTTGCAGCGCGCAGGGAATTTCAGTTGTTCCATGGATAAACTGAATGATCTCAATGCTGCGGTTTGCCGCACGCTGCTCAATGCCGTCCATGGCATCCCCGGCGAGGAACCTACCCGGGAAAAGATGGGCTGGACGCTCGATGCTGCGGTCGTCATGGAATCTTACCTGTATAATTTCGACGCGCTCAATACGTATAAAAAGGCCCTTCGGGATTTTCAGGATTCCCAGTCCCCGGCGGGGCATATTCCGTCGACAGTGCCGTCGGTGGGGTGGGGATATGTCCATGAAGACGGAAGCCTCGATTATTGGGACGATCCGTGGTGGGGCGGATCCATATTTTTGTTGGCCGATAAATTATACCTTTACACCGGGGATGCCGGCGTGCTGGAGTCTGCGTTTCCCTCACTCAAAGCATATGTGGATTTTTTAAGCTCGACGGCCGAGGATCATATCATCTCGTGGTCTTTGGGGGATTGGCTCGATCTCAATCCCGATCCCAACAGCCAGGCTTCGAATCTGACGCCTGTCGCGCAGACATCGACTGCCGGCTATTATTGGATGAGCCGGAAGCTGGCCGATTATGCGCAAATCCTCGGTTATGACAAGAGGTTGTTGGAGCATTACAGGGAACTCGCCGACAGCATAAAGGATAAATTCAACCGTGAGTTTCTCGATTATGAAACCGGAATCTATGCGGAAAATTCGCAGACGGCACAAGCACTGCCATTGGCGCTCGGGCTGGTTCCCGATGAAATGGAAGAGAAAGTCCGGCAACGGTTGCTCGATGCGATAGATATGAGAAACGGACATATTAGCGCCGGGTTTATCGGCGGTAATTTTACGATGGACTACCTGCCCGGCAACGGATATTTCGACGTGGCTTATAAAATGCTGACCCAACCCGAAAGCCCCGGCTGGCTCCATATGGTACGGAGTTCCAAGAGCACGATGTCCGAATCCATAAACCTGAACGGGCCGGGTAGCGGCCACCATCCCTACGGTGCATATATCGGTTTTTGGCTCTATAAATATCTCGGGGGAATCCGGGCCGATGAAGACAAGCCGGGTTTCCGGGAATTTATCATAGAACCGGGATTGGGCTCCGGGCTCGAAGAAGCCTGTACATCCTATCATTCGCTCTACGGGGAGATCGTATCGGCATGGAAAAAACGGGGCGATCGAATAACCCTGACGATCCGGGTTCCGGCTAACTCTGTGGCCGAACTGATTCTTCCGTCGGAAATGATCGGGGGGAACCTCCGGGTGAATAATACCCGTATTCGGAATATTCCGGCAATTTCGCTGATCACGGTCGGCAATGGCAAAACGCATTATTCGGTAGGGTCGGGAACCTATGAATTCAGGTTCTGACAATCCGATTTGTCAAACAGGAAATAGCAGTCGATGACGTATTCGGCTGCTATTTTTTTATGCGGCTTTTATCTGTCTCGGAGCGGCGGCCCTATTATAACTGTATTATCTGAAATGAGCGGGGTCTGGCTTTTGCAAAAGATTCTGTTATTTCAGATAGCTCACTATTCTGAAAAAATGTTTACCTTTATCTGGAATTTTAACATTTTAAATCGGGATCTGCGATAAAAATATACGGATATGTCGCAACAACAGGCATCGTTCAAATACATGGTATGCAGTGACCAGGATAAGTCCTGGGGAATAACCGTTGACAACGTCGGGGAGTACTATATCGAACCCGATTACAGCTTTTACCCCCCCCCTCAGCAGGACATCCTGCTGATTACTACTTTAATACGCGAAATGGACGCGTGTTGGACAATTACCAACTGATTTACATATCGAAAGGGCGGGGCTGGTACCACGAGTCGCCGGAAAAGCGCGTCGAGATCAAAGGCGGAACCATGCTCATCATTCCGCCCTATACGTGGCACAGCTATTACCCCGACAAGAAGAGCGGCTGGCAGGAATATTGGATCGGTTTCCGCGGGGCGCATATCGACAGCCGTTATAACAACGGCTTTTTCGTCCGTAACAAGGTCATCCATCCTATCGGTTTCCGGGAGCACATTATCGACCGGTATAAGGAGGCGCTGGAGATCGCCTTCAAGGAAAAGACCGGCTGCCAGCAGGTGCTGGCGTCGATTGCGAACAGTATCCTGGCCTACGTGATCTACTACGACAGCAACGATTACTCTTCCAACGATGCGGTGGCCGAGAAAATCGACCAGGCCCGCAGCATTATGCGCGAGAATATGCTGACCGACATCACGCCCGAGCAGGTGGCCGACAAGATCAACATGAGTTATTCGTGGTTTCGCAAGACATTCAAGGAGTATACCAACGTCTCGCCTGCGCATTATATCACCCAGCTGAAGCTGCAAAAGGCAAAGTTGATGTTACTGAACTCACCCCTGAGCATCAAGGAGATCGCGTTTTACCTCAAGTACGAGGATGCGGCCTATTTTTCAGCGATCTTCAGGAAATACGTCGGATGCCCGCCGTCCGAATACCGGGTCGCGTGCTGCGACGTGCCGTCCGGCTCCGAGTAATTCCGGCGGCTATTCCATGTAAAATACTTCCGGCAGATCGACCGAGACGGGCGAGTTGTCCGGGTTGACGTCGATTATATCCGCCATATAATCCCACCACCTGCGCACCAGTTCGTTGGCGCCCATCTGCTGGGATCCGGTTTCCCCTCTGTTCTTCTGCACGCCTACCAGCGTGTTGGTGTCCCGATCCAGGAAGATCGAATAGTCGTATATGCCTTCCTGCCTCAACTGCCGTTCCAGCTCCGGCCATATCTTTTCATGCCGTCTGCGGTACTCCTCTTCCATGCCCGGTTTCAGATACATTTTAAAGGCTTTTGATCTCATGACGTCGAATCTTTTAAACAAAAATAATCCAAATACAGGCTCCCATGCGTGGGTGAAATGATACTAAGATAGGGGTAAATGACCCATATGCGGAGCCGGTTTGAACCTGTGCGTTCCCAGCGTTTCCCGCCGGAGCCGGAGCCTTCGGGGCCGGTGATGCGGCTTGTAGCGCGGGGATGGATTTTCAAGCGGGCCTGTCGGTGGCATTGTAAAAATCATATGATTCTTTTCCAACACCGACTTTTGAGCTTTGTCCCGAACGGATTTTTGGAGTATGTAATACGCCTGGCGATACCTATGACGAAATCTTCCGGAACGAACCCTAAATAGCGGCAATCCTTAGAATTGACTACATTGTCGCCGCAGAAGAAATAATAGTTTTTCCGGAATTCGTATGTCGAGACCGCTTCGCCGTTGAGCCGCGGGAGGTTCCCGTCGCAGGTCAGCTCCCCGCCTGTTTCATATTCCACGACAAGTCGGTACAGCTCATAGTTCAGTGAGTCGAGTTCGATCCTGTCGCCGGCACGGGGAATATATAGAGGTCCCATATTTTTGATCGTCCACCCGTAGCGCCGGTCATCGAAAGGGAAGGCGCGCAGTACATTGGGCGGTAACGACGAATCCGGCATCGCAGCCAGCCGTCCCTGTTCTCCGGCATCGCCGATAATCCCCTTGTAGCGATTATTGCAAAAATACCCGTTCCGGATGGCAATGCTGTCGCCGGGTGTCCCGACACAACGTTTGGCATAGACATAGTTGATCCGGAACTCTATGCGATCCCGGTCGTACCCGTGCGGGGCATTGAAGACCACCACGTCATTGACATGCACCCCTCTGAGGCCGGGTATGCGGAACGAACGGAGCGGAACACCCTGCCGGAACTCGAGTTTGCTGTAAATGCGGCTCCCGGCGAGCAGTTTATTGACCAGGATCCGATCCCCGGGCAACAAGGTCGGCATCATCGATTCCGACGGGACGACGAACTGGTCGCAGATGAAAATCCGCAGGAGCAGCCATCCCGCGAAAAGCATGCAGGCGCTTGCGGATATCCAAAAGATATAGTTGAAAACCCGTCGCATATTACTCCCGTATTTCGTCCGCAGGGGACATGCCGAACAATTTGAGCAGCTCTGCCTGCATCTCCCGTGTTTGCACCGATTCGACCTTGGGCTTATGCGCAACGACCCGGCGTGCCGCGGCGTATGCCTTTTCCGTCTGTCCGTCTGCGAGGTAGAGTTTGGCAAGCAGATAGAGCGGATAAACCCGATCCGGAATCATATGGTGCGCATGCAGGTAAGCTTCCTCGGCTGCCGCGACATCCCCCAGCATTTCGTAATTCCGCCCCGCGATATTCCAGAACATCGGGTCGCTGCTGATCCGCATGCCCTCGCAGAGAATTTCGTTGCTCTGCCGGTAGTCGCCCGTTTTGTGCAGCGCATAGCCATAGTCGTATAAAAACCGGAAGTCGCCCTGCAGGGCGTCATGGTGACGGGGCCCGTCTTCGACCAGGTAGTCGTACCTCCCTGAATTCGGCCAGACGCGAACCTCGCTCCATTGCCGCCGGGCTTCCACACGGCGGGCATAGCGGCTGTACAATCCCGTCCAGCATACGAGACATCCCGCAAGTGCCAGCAACACGACGACATGCCCCCGCCCGGGGATCGGGACAACCCGTTTCGAGCACGTCCCGGCAAGCAATACGACGAACAGCAGCCGCAATGGCAACACGTCCCACGGATAGGAGAAGCAGGCGAAAACTGCCGCTGCCAGCAGCCCGTAACCGAAGGGCGCGCCGCGCCTGAGCTGGCTCACGATTGCGCTTCCCGTTATCAGCAACAGCAACACAAGGCCTACTGCCCCAGTTTCCGCCCCGGTCTGCAGGAATTCGTTGAATCCCGCTTCGGGGCATCCGGCGACCTGGGTCTCGGCTTTCGAACGCTCTTCCGAGGCGAAGTAACGTGCCTGCTCTTCGCCGAATGCGCCTGCGAAATTTCCGATCCCGGCCCCGCAGAGCGGATGGCGGAGCATGATCCGCGTATCGATTTTCCACATCAGCAGGCGTCCCTCGGCCGAAGGACGCTTGATATGGTATGCCCCGGCGCCGATGCCCGCAAGGAGCAGTACAGCCAGACCCGAAAGCACCCCCACGCGCAATGGATGCGCACGGGATATGCGTCGGAAGCGATCCCTGACATTCCACTCCCGGAATGCGAACGCCCCGCAGCCCGCGGCGACGGCGATCAGCGCGGCCCTGCTCATCGACGCCGGGAGGACTACGACCGTCATGAGCGCCGCGCCCCAGCCGAGCAGGTAAGGCGCCACGCCCCAGCCGAGCAGGTAAGGCGCCACGCCCCACAGCAGGACGCCCGAACGCAGGCGCCGCAGCGAGCCCCACGTTCGCAATGCCCGTTCGGCGAACCGGTATCTGGCGACACAAGCCGCGGCGCATACGAATACGGGGGCGATGAACCCCGCATAGGGGCCCGGGTTGAAAAGCGTGCCGGTTATTTTGAACAGTCCGTGGTTCGACTGCGCGAATCCGTAGATCTGGCGTATGCCGACCCATGCCTCGTAGATGCCCAGCAGGCACAATAGCAGGAGCAGGAGCGTCGTCGTCCGCCGTTCGGCCGTAAAGACAATCCGCAAGGCGACATAGATCATCGCGGCCTGCAACAGCTCGTCATACCTGACCGCCGAAGCCAACCCGGGCCACAGGAACCGGCCTGCCGTGACCCAACCCAGGTATAAGACTGCATATATATCCGTACGGTTCACATACAGACGAGGCCGGTAGCACAGACAGTAGCAGGCCGCCAGGGCCGTCAGGGCCGCGGTTGCCCGCAGGGACGGGAGGATATTTCCGTGCAACTCCTGTACGGGCATGTCGAGCGCCGGGACGAGCAGGAACCAGCAGGCGGCCGCCAACAGAAACGCCAGCAGACAACGCAGGAACGGATGGGGGCGCCGTATCATGACAGGTTGCCGGTTTTACGACCCATCGGCAGGAAGATCGGCAGATAGACGACCAGCGCTACGATCGAGAACAACGTCCCGCTGATGGCGGCCATGGCGAATGCGAACCAGAAAACCTCCTCGGGGCCGTCGTACAGGAAGGGCACCAAGCCCAGCACGGTCGACACGATGGTGAGCATGATGGGAATGATCTTGTGGTTATACGCCTTCAGGTAGAGCCGGATCCCGTGCTGGTGCGAAACATCGGCCCAGTTGTTCTGCTCGTTGATCAGGTAGATGCCGGCGTTGACGACAATGCCGCACAAGAGGACGAAAGCGGCGAACCCGCCCTGGTCGAAGACGAAATCCGACCAGCCGAACGTGAGGAACACCCCGATGAACGAGATGGGGATCATCAGGATGATTACGACGGGTTTGCGCAGGGATTCGAAGATGACGGCGCACATGCTGTATATTATCGCCACGACCAGCAGGATGAGCCACACCTGCTGTTGTTTCTCCTCCTGCCAGAATCCGGACGACGGCGAGTCGGCCCGGAACCCGATGGGCAGGATCTCCTCGTTGAATTGCTTGACGGTACGTTCGATCAGCCGTCGCCCCAGTTCGTACGAGCCGATGAAATCGTACCCGACCAATATCTGGTACGACTGCCTGTCGCGGCGGATGGAGACGCCCGTACGCTGTTTTTCGATGGAACCGACTGCCGAGAGCTTCGTTTGCCGCGAGCCGAGGCGCACCTGGGCATTGGCCACATGCCAGCGGTCGAAGCGGTCGCGGTCGCCCGATTCGAGCACGACCTGCTGGAGTTCCTCGCCGGTATAAACCGGCGACAGCCGCTCTTTGAAGAGCATCGTGCTGAGAATCCCGTAATAGTCGGCCACATCGAGCCCTGCGGCGGCGATTCGCTCGCCGTCGTAGCGGATGTTGAATTCGTTGTGGGGCAGCGACCAGGCGTTACCGTCCATTATTTCGGGGTTGGAGACGCGGCGGTTGCGGGACAGGGAGTCGATCAGGGCATCGGCATAGGCCGACAGCTGGTCGTAATTGTAGCCTTTGAGCCGAAACTGGTTCGAGCGGTAGTTGTTGACGACGTTGTTGTTGAACGAGTTGTCGTCGATGCCCCGGATGTACCAGGTCGCACCGCCGAAATTGATCGCCGCGGAGGTGAGCTCCTGTTTGAGCATCGCCGGGAACGGGCCGTTTTCGAATTCGGGTTTGAACGTGATCTCGATTTGCGCATTGTCGTAGGAGGTAATGCGCGTGCGGAACATGTCGACCTGGTCGAAACGGCTGATGTAGTTTTCCATATGCCGCACAACCTCGTTGAGCTGCTGGACGGTACACCCTTCGGCCATTCCCGCGTTGACATAAAGGCGTTTTTGTTCCGGCGTGCGGAAATTATTGTACCGGTTGGTCGCGGTGCGGAACAGGTGCAGCGACGACCCGAAGACTTTGTCGATCTGGAGCCGGTGCTCGGAGACAGCCTGGCTTCCCATGACGCTGTTGTAGGCGTTGGCCCATGCCGAGGGCTTCCCGTCCTTGCCTTCGGCGATCTTGTCCGGCAGCAGGAATGTCGGGATGCCGAACCCCCAGACCAGTGCCGCGATGAAGATCCAGCGGTGCCTGCGCCCCCAGGCGATGAACCGCCCATACCCGTGTGAAAACCGCACGATGAGCCTTCGCCGGCGCACGGACGACACCGTCATGCTGCGCCTCAGCGGAAATTTATCGAGCAACGACGGCACGAACAGCAGCGCGATGAGCAGGGATACGGCCAGGTTGACGACGATCACCAGTGAAAAGTCAGTCAGGTTGGCCTGCTGCTCTTCGGGCAGCAGCCAGACGATTCCCAACGCGCCGATTGTCGTCAGCAGCGCTCCGAGGATGGAGACGAATACCCGGCGGTCGCGGTAGTAGCTGTAATGGTCGACCATGATGATCGACGTGTCGATGATGATACCCAGCGAGACTGTAATCCCGGCGAGCGTATAGATATGGATGTCCAGCCGGAGCAGGTTATAGAAAACCACGGCGATCAGGATATTGACCACGAGCGTTACCGTGATGATCAGCAGGTAGCGGAAATCCCGGCTGACCAGATAGACGAACAACAGCAGGATGGCTACGCAGAGCAGCGTGCGGAGGTAGATTTTATGCAGTTCCCCCGAGACGTACTGCGAAGCGTCGTAGGTCAGCGTCGCGGACAGTTCGGCCGGGAAGGAGGCTTGAAGGCGCTGCATCTCCGCCTTGACCGAAGAGGCGACCTGAAGGATGTTCGTGTGAGGCTCGCCGACCACCGAGAGGTTGATCGTATTGAGGCCGTTGATGCGGAAATAGCTCGCCGGGAGCGCTTCGCGCCAGCGTGCAGTGGCGAAATCGCGCAGGTAGTAGATGCGGCCGTTGCGGTGCGCGACGGGAATATCCCCGAAGTCGAGCCCGGCACGGTTGCGGAGCTTCAGTACGACGCTCCGCTCGCTGCCGTCGGCTTGCGGGAGCGTCGTCATCCCGACCACGTCGCTGCGGAAATAATTCCGGAATGCCAGGGCGAGATCCGTGGCCGTGATCCCGGCGGCCTCCATTGCCTTGGGGTCGAACGTGACGACCCATTCGAAGGGGGTGACACCCGACAACACGACCCGCCCGACCCCCTCGACCTGCGACAGCGGGGTCGAGACGTGGGCCGTCACATACTCTTCGATGCGTTCGGAGGGCAGGTCGGCCTTGATCGTATAGACCAGCGTCTCGGATTCGCGGCTGCCGGAGGCGGCGAGTGAAATATAGGGATAGGAGATTTCCTGCGGCAATTTGGCATAGAGATTCCGGATCGCCGATGCGACCTCGAAGCGGGCGGCTTCCATATCCGTTCCCTTGCGGAATGCGACCGAGATGTTGCCGTAGCCTTTGGCCGAACGGGAAGAGACGTTCTCGCACCCCGCGACGGTCGACATGGCGCCTTCGATACGCGAGGTGGCGCTCTGCTCGATCAGGCGTGCCGAGGCATCCGGCCATGAGAAATAGAGGTCGATCCTCCGCTCGGCTGCCGACGGCGTATACTGGATATTGAGCATGGGCAGCATGGCCGCCCCGATGACCGCCAGCGCCGCCATGATCAGCAGCACCGAAAATGCGGGGATCCCTCTCCGCGACGGGGATATGGGGCGCGGGACGTTCATCGGCGGGGTCTGTAAATCTCGTAATAGGCCAGCGGGATGAAGAATACGCTCACCAGCGTACCCACAATCATGCCGCTGATGATGGTCAGCGACATCGGGAGCTGTAGGTCGGAACCCATGTCGCCGTGGGACAGGAACGGCGCTACGGCCAGGATCGTCGTGAGCGAGGTCATGACGATGGCTTTCAGGCGCCGCCGCCCGGCCTCCATGATGGCGTGTTTGAGCGCCATGCCCTCCCGTCGCAGCGTATTGATGGTGTCGATCTTGAGGATCGAGTCGTTGATCACGATGCCGCAGACCACGATCAGCCCGATCATCGACATCAGGTTGAGCGTCTGCCCGAATACCCAGAGGACGACGAGTGCCCCGAAAAGGTCGATGACGATTTCCGAGAGGATGATCCATGGCTGGACGAGCGATTCGAACTGTGCAGCCAGGATGAAGAAAAGCAGCAGCAGGGCCACGGCAAGCACCCCGATGAGCTGCCCCACCATGCCGCGGTTCGAGAAATAGCTGCCGCTGAAGCTCACCTCGAAATGTTCGTCTTCCGCCACACAGCCCCGGATCGCGCCGATGACGGCCGGGACATCCTTGGCCCGGGGTGCGAGGTCGAGCGGGTAATAGTTACCCTCGGCTCCGGCCACAACGTGCTTCAGGTCGCGGGTCATTGTCTGGCGCATCAGGATGCCGACCGGGATTTCGGCCTCGGTGGTGCGGATGAACGTATTGCCGAGCAGATCGTCCAGACTGCGCAGGTCGTTGCCGATCACCACCGGCAGCGATTCATCGCCCGTAGTGACCGTGAAGAGCGTATTCTCGTTGAGCGCATTGCGCAGCGTGGCTATGAGGTCGTTGTAGGTCACGCCGTACAACGCCATCTGTTCGGGTTGTGCGATGTAGAGGATGTCCTCCTGCATGGCGACCGGCGGGATTTCCTGCCCGGGCAGCGTATCCTGTATGCGGTCGAGCAGCTGCTGCAACTGTTCCGGGTCGGCACTGTGCCCGGTCGTCGAGCGCAGGCGTGCGGTGAGCACGGCTTCACGCTCGGCGAAGATCATGTCGAAGACGTTGCCCGAAACGCCGAACGAACAGCGGGCCACAGGGGCGTTCTCCGCCAGATAGCCGCGGATGGCATCCTGAACGGGTGCCACGTCGTCCGGTTCATGGCACTTGAGGTAGACCGTCGCCTCGGCCACTCCGTTCTCCTCGGTGTGCGAAAGGACAAACTGCTGGACGCCCGCCATGACCGTGGATTGGAGAATGCGGTCACCCAGCGAGGCGACGAGGTTTTCCGTCCTGCGTGCATTCTCTTCGGCCGAGATGCGGTCGTTCCAGTCGATGCGGACTAACATGTCGCTGTAGGTCATCGCCGGCAGCCGCTCCTTGTCGATGCTCCGGAAGAGGAGTGCAAGCCCCAGTATCGAGATCGCATAAATACCCCACATCAGCCCGCGGCGGCGGAAAAACCATTTCAGGATGGCGTCGTACCCGTCGATGACCCGGTCGAAGGAGAAGAACGCGAGCCACGGCGTAGGCCGGAAAGCCTGCTGCCGGCTGTACCACCAGCGGTAATAAACCGGCAGTAACGTGACGGAGACCCCGTAGGCGACGAACAGCGTGATGGCTACGGCCATGGCCTGGTCGTAGAAGAGCGCCCCGGCCATGCCGTTGAGGAAGATCAGCGGGACGAATACCGCGCAGGTCGTCAGCACGGACGACAGCATAGGAACCATGACTTCCTTGGTGCCCTGCGTGACGGCCCCGGCCAGCTGCTCCCCGCGTATCCAGCGGGCTGTGATGTTGTCGATGACGATGATCGAATTGTCGACCATCATACCGATGCCCAGCACCAGTCCCGACAGGGAGATGATGTTGATCGAGATATGCAACAGGTAGAAAACCAGGATCGAGATGATCAGCGTCACGGGAATGGTCAGGATCACCAGCATCGGCGACTTCATGTCGCGCATGAAAAAGAAGATGATGACGCAGGCCAGCAATGCCCCCGTGATGATGTTGTTTATCAGGTTCGAAATCGAATAGTCGAGCAGTTCGGTCTGGTCGCGCGTGACGGTGAACTCCACGTCCGGATAGTCGTAGCGGAACTGCCGGAGTTGCTTGTCGAGCTCGTCCTTGAGCTTCGACATGCGGGCATCCGCCTGCTTGACGACCGCCAGCGACACGGTGTTGCGGCCGTCCGAAAATACCATGCCCTGCCGTTTGCGGGGGTGCTCGACGATCGTGGCCAGTTCTTTGAGGCGGAACAACCGGCCGTTGATTTTCAGAAAAATATCCTCTATATCCTTCCGGCCGTTTATCGCCGACTGGAATTTCACGTTGTACTGGTATTCCCCGTCCCGGATGACAAGGCTCCCCAGCGTTACGTTCGCCCGGCGCAGCGCCCCCTCGACGGCGGCCATGGTGATGCCCGCCTGGCGGAGTTTCGCCTCGTCGGGGATAACCAGCAGTTCCGGGGCAACGGTGCCGCTCAGGTCGACCATGGCTACCTCGGGCAACTGCTCGATGCGTTTGGTGATGACCTGCGAGGCAAAACGGCTCAGCGCCGCGAACCGGTCGGATACGGGATGCCGTTCGTCCCGGTGCCCGGTCGGTTGATCCCCCCGTACGGTGAGGTTGATATAGAAGGCCGGGATGTCGGTGACGCTCGCCTTGATTACCTTCGGGCGCTCCACGTCGCGGGGCAGGGAGGTCGTCGAACGGTCGATCTTCTCGTTCACTTCGATGAACAGGTAGTCGATGTCCGAGCCCTGTTCGAAGGTCAGGCGGATAATGCCGTTTCCTTCGCGGGCCTCGCTGCGCAGGTCGGTCAACTGCGACAACTGGATGAGTTGTTGCCGCAGCGGGGTGATGACGGTTTCATCCAGCTGCCGGGCCGAAAGCCCCTGTGCGGGGATCTGCACCGTGATATACGGCGCGTCGACGTCCGGCACGAGCGACACAGGCAGCAGGCGGCTGCTGACAATGCCCAGGATGAGCAGGACGACGGCGATCATCGTCACGGCGATAGGCCGGTCGAGAAGTTTGCGTAACATGGGTGCGGTGTTATTGTTCCCTGCCGAGCGAGACCTCCGAGCCGTCGGCCAGATTCAGGTTCCCCGAGACGATCACCAGGTCGCCGGGGTTGAGCTCCGCCCCGCGATCCAGATTCGCTTCGACCACATACTCCCGGCTGTTGGCCAGCGAAGTATGTACGTAAGTCCATTGCGCCCGGCCGTCTTTGTAGCGGAAGAGTACCTCGAGATTGTCGCGGATGACCACCGCGCTCTTCGGCACGACCAGTTGCCCAGGCACCTTTTGCCGCACAGCCACCCGGACGTTCATCCCGTCGGCCAGCGTGCCGTCGTTGACGACCTCGGCATCGACCTGCACCTGTCCGTGCACATCGACCGAAGGGTTGATCGCCGTAATGCGTCCTTTCACCTCCTTGCGCAGGTCGGCGAACGGGCTGACGCCGATCTCCTGCCCCGGGCTGAGCAGCCCGTATTCGGATTCGAGGACAGAGAAGCGGACGTTCAGCCGGCTGTCGTCCAACAGGGTGCAGAATTCGCCTTTCGATTTCTCATAGACCTGTTGTTCCACATCGGCGACCTTTCCCGCAAAGGGAGCCCGCAGGGTACAGTGAGCCAGGCTGCGGCGGGCGCTGAGCAGCGATGCCGTGGCATCGGCATACCCCGAGCGGATGCGTGCCAGCTGCATGACCCCGGCCGGAGGGGTGACCGTGTCGCCGGCCTGATACCCCTGTCCGACCAATACGTCGTAAAACCCCAGCCGCGCCTTGTCCAATGCCAGCTGCGCCTTGTGCAGCTGAAGGGCGTAGTCGCTCGTATCGATGCGGGCGATCGGCTCCCCGGCGCCTACGCGGGATCCGTTCTTCGCATCGATCGCCGCGATTGTCCCCGAAACCTCGAAGGAGAGCGTGCTGCGCTTCGAGGCTGCCAGCCGTCCGTTGCTGATCAGCTCCCGCATGAAGTCGCGCCTTTGCAGCGTATCCACCGTGACTTCGTTGTGTTCGATACGGTGCTGCATGCGATCCTGTGCCGCATCGGTCTTTGCGTTCTTCGTTTTGCCGCAGCCCGCGAGGAGCGCTGCACAAAGCAGATAAAGGTAGTGTTGTTTCATGGCAAGGGTTATTCTTCGATGAGGCGGTCGAACTCGACGCTGATATCGGTGTGGGAAATGAAGTCGTAGAGGGTTTTGCGGCGCAGCGAGTAGTAGTAGTTCCAGAAATCGGCCAGCGCCGACACGTAGGTCTGGCTGGCCTGGTCTTTTTCGGTCTGCGCCGTATTCATGTCCGTAACCGACACCGTGCCCCGCCGGAAATTCTCCATCGCCATGGCATAGCGGCTTTCAGCGACCTCCCGTGCCCGGGCGGCCACGACGCATTGGTTCCGCTGGTTGTGGAATTGTTCGATGAGCGTATAGATTGTGTGCCGGTAATCGGTTTCGTCCTGCTCGATCTGGTTGCGCACCATGTCGGCCCTCGCCTTGGCCATGCGGACGCGGCCCTTGCCCATGCCCCAGTCGAAAAGCGGGATGGAAAACTGAAGTCCGATGACCTCCTGGTCGAGCAGGTTCGAATAGGCCGTCCGGAACTCTTCGCCGGTTTGGGACAACCCGAACCGGGCATTTATCGTGGCCGTAGCGCCCCGTTCGGCCTTGGCCTGGGCGATGCCTGCCTCGGCGTTGAGCGCTCGCAGTTGGTTGCCGGCATTGAACGACGAGTTTTCCAGCGCCTTGTCCAGTACGGTCACATAGTCGATCTCGATGGCGGGGATTTGCTCGTCGAGCACCGGGTCTATATCGACGTTCTCGCTGTAACGCAGGTAAGAGTTGAACCTCATGCGCTGCTCGCGGACTGCCAGTGCCGTGTCGTTGATCGCCAGGCTGTCGTTGAGCATGCGCAGTTGCAACTGGAGCAGCTCGTCGTTGGTGATGCTCCCCAGTTTGAGCCGTTCTTCGGCTATGGAATAGAGGGATTTGGTATTGCCGTAGTTCTTGACGGCGATGGTATGCCTGGTTTTGCTCAGCAGCAAGCTGAAATAGTAGCTCACGGCCTGCACCGTAATGTCCTCCATGGCTTCGATGTAGGTGCGTTTGGCCAGTTCGTACTCTTTCGGGGCGATCTTCTTATTCCATTTGAAGCTGTTGTAGGCAAAGAGAGGCTGGGTGTAGGAAAGCGTGATGGGCTGTGAATAATAGGATTTAGACTCCTTGGGGGCGAACTGGTCGAGGCGGTTGAGCGACGAGTAAAGCCTGAGGGTGCCGCCCGTCAGGGTGATATTCTGCTGGATGGCAAGCCCCAGTGTGTTTTGCAGGTTGTAGTTCTCCAGATAACGCATCTCCCCGGTGTCGTAATCCTGCAACAGGCGCAGCGAACGGTCGAAACTCAGCACCTCGCCGCTCAGGTTGAGCGACGGAAGCCGGCTTGCCTGGTAGGAACGGAACGACCAGTACGAGGAGAGAAACGTATATTTGGCGACCATCGCGGCGATCGAATGGTTTTGCGCCGAATAGATCGCCTTGTCGAGCGTCAGGCGGAGTTGTATCTGCTGCGATTCCTGTGGCGCAATTGCCGAACTCTGCGACCGTGCCGCTGCGGGGAGTATGGTTCCTGCGACGACGATTAATATCTTTCGTATGATCTCCGGTATCATAGGCTTGTTTTGGTGTTAGGAGATGGATCGAGTTGCGGAATTTCAGGGGGCATATGTCACTGTCCCGGAAAGGAGTGGGAACGACGCTCTGCAGTGTCGCGGGGCGGAGTATTCAAGTTCGAAGTGTGAATAACTGTTTCCAGCGACTTGCAGACGGATCCTTATCTCGGACGATGGTTTCGGCAACAGGTATGCAAAGGGTGGCAAACATGGGCTGTTTGTTTAAATTGGAGAGATGATTTCATTAATTTATTTACTATATAAAGTGGGTGTCGGTTATCAAATTTAAGCAGAATAATATTATTTGACAAATATTTTCTTAATTATTATCGTGTAACCTTTTTTAATTGTCGTGTCATAAGAAATATAGTTGTTGCTATAGTCATTTCAACGTATACGCAACCACGATCGGGTTGTCGCTCTCCTTCGAACACTCCAGCAGGCTTTTGATCTTGGGGCTCAGGTTTTTCCTGTATTCTTCGGGGATTTGCGGCGAACAGGTGCCGAAAAACGTATCGCCGTAGACGGCTATCGGTTGTCGGATAATTTCATGGACAATTGCATCTTCATCCACATTGGCAGTATCCCATGCAAACACTATGTCGGTTCTTTTATCCCAAAAATAAGGTCTGGGGGTAATATATTCCTCCCATTTGTGGGCTATTTCAAAAGAAGCATAACTTTCCCCATCAAGAAATTTACCCGCATATCTTGTGTAGTTGTTCTGCTTGATTAACTTATCTACTTCCAGAGGGGGTATTTTTTGGTTATAAAGATTCCATATGCTCTTCTTTTGGTGGATCACATATTTAGGTGATACTATGGATACAGACATAAATTGGTAAACAGTATCGGAGTAGACTGGAGTAAACAAAAGCTTTCCATCGCAGTCATAAGTGAAACTGTTGACTGCAAAATTGTTGTCTTGCAGAGGTGTCGGGGCGAATCCTTTGTAAAGGACGGAGTCTTTGTCGGAAACGAGAATCGCCCAGTTTTCGTCGTCGTTGAAATCCTGTCCGGGAATTTGAAGGTTTATGGATAGGCTGTCGATACGTGCCAAATAGCAGTTCGCTATTCCCTTTTCCCTCCGTAGGAATGTCCCGTCATCGGTGGAATAATAAAGGTAGGAGCGGGCCAGCGCGTCATTTACAAGTATTTCATTCCGGATGGTGTCGACTTGCATATCCCAGATACTAATGTATTCTTTGGGCCCCCGGCCTTTGTTCTTGATGCGGAACAACAATTTGCCTGTTTTGTCGAATACAAAAATTTGCTGAGCCGCAAAAGAATCCATTATGAAGATTTTATCGTTTGTAACGATCATTTTGTCTATTACACCGACGGGCTCGGATGAATCCAGTTTTATGTAGTCGATCGATTTGACCATATCGAGCATTTCATCCATGCCGATAACTCTGGCATTATCGGCCCGAATCGGGTGCGGAGTGTCGTGGGTGATTTTAATAATTTTCGTGTCGGACAGTTCTAATGCCCTGCTGTCGTTTTGTGGCTGGGCTCCGCATGCCCAGATCAAGGCGGTTAAAATAATGGCGGTTAGTTGTTTCATGTGGTTTTCTAATAATATGGAACCAAGAGTTTCTGCGGCTATTTCAGCGTATACAAAGCTAATATGGGGTTATCGCCCTCGTTCGAATTGTCCAGTAATTTTTTGAGTCGGGGATTAAATAGGTATCTGTATTCTTTTGGTATTCCTACTGTGGGGGAGATGCTGACGAATGTGTTCCCGTAAACGGCCTTCGGATGGCCGATAAGATCTCGTATTGGCGACGGGATACCTTCATCCCATTTGTAAATGATATTATTCCGTTTATCCCAAAAATGGGGTTTCACTCCAACATACTCTTTATACTTACTATCGAGAGTAAAGAACACATGGGTTCCCGTCGCAATAAAATCGGTACCACTTCTCGTGTAATTGTTTTCTTTAATCCGCTGACGTATTTCCAATGCCGTTAATTTTTCATTATAAAGTTTCCATATGCTTTTCTCCTGGCATATCACATATTTCGCATAGGCAGTTGCCGGGGACGTGAACTGGTAAATGGTATCGGAGTAGACCGGAGTATATAGTAGGCTTCCGTCATTATCCCTGTAAAAACTGTTGACTATATAATCGCCTTCCTGGATCGGTTTAAATTCGAACCCTTTATAGATTACCGAATCTTTATCGGTAATGAGTATCGCCCAGTTTTCCTCATCATTAAAATCTTGTCCGTTGTTTTGGAGATTTACGTATAGGCTGTCGATACGTGCTACATAACAATTTGCAATGCCTTTTTCCCTGCGGATAAACTGTCCGTCATCGGCGGAAAAATAGAGATACGATCGCGCAAGGGCGTCGTTCAGCAGGATTTCATTCCGAATTGTGTCGACCTGCATATCCCAGATACTAATGTATTCCTTCGGCCCCCGGCCTTTATTTTTGATACGGAATAATAACTTACCGGTTTTGTTAAATACAAAGATTTGCTGTGCAATGTGAGCATCCAGTATAAAAATTTTGTCTCTGGTTACGACCATTTTTGAGATTTCACCGATGGGTTCGGATGAATCCAACTTTAAGTAATCGACCTGTCCGACCATATTGAGCAACTCAGCCGTGCTGATGATTTTGGCATTGTCGGCCCGGATCAGGTGCGGAGTGCCGGGCATGATATGAATTGAGTCTACATCAGACAGTTCCAATGCCGGGCTGTTTTTTAGTTGCGTGGTTCCGCAGGCGGCGCAGAATAGGGCGGCTATAATTGTGGCTGTTAGTTGCTTCATATGCTTTCTTATTTGGTCTTCTGCTTGGGTGTTTTTACGATTATTTCAACGTATACGCAACCACGATCGGGTTGTCGCTCTCCTTCGAACACTCCAGCAGGCTTTTGATCTTAGGGCTCAGGTTTTTCCTGTATTCTTCGGGGATTTGCGGCGAACAGGTGCCGAAAAACGTATCGCCGTAGACGGCTATCGGTTGTCGGATAATTTCATGGACAATTGCATCTTCATCCACATTGGCAGTGTCCCATGCAAACACTATGTCGGTTCTTTTATCCCAAAAATAAGGTCTGGGGGTAATATATTCCTCCCATTTGTGGGCTATTTCAAAAGAAGCATAATTTCCCCCATCAAGAAATTTACCCGCATATCTTGTGTAGTTGTTCTGTTTGATTAACTTATCTACTTCCAGAGGGGGTATTTTTTGGTTATAAAGATTCCATATGCTCTTCTTTTGGTGGATCACATATTTAGGTGATACTATGGATATAGACATAAATTGGTAAACAGTATCGGAGTAGACTGGAGTAAACAAAAGCTTTCCATCGCAGTCATAAGTAAAGCTATTGTTAATAAAATTATCATTTTGAAGCGGTGTAGGCTCGAAGCCCTTGTAGAGAATGGAGTCTTTGTCGGAAACGAGAATCGCCCAATTCTCATTGTCGTTAAAATCCTGTTCTGGGGCTTGATAATTTATATACAAACTGTCGATATGCGCCAGATAACAGTTCGCCACTCCCGTTTCCTTACGGAGAAACGCTCCGTCATCGGTGGAGAAATAAAGATAGGAGCGAGCCAACGCGTCATTTACAAGTATTTCATTCCGGATGGTGTCGACCTGCATATCTCTGATGCTCTGATATTCTTTCGGCCCCCGGCCTTTATTTTTGATACGGTATAACAGCTTGCCCATTTTACTAAATACGAAGATCTGTTGGGCAACATAGGCATCCAGTATGAATATTTTATCTTTTGTTACGATCATTTTGTTGATTACACCGACGGGCTCGGATGAATCCAGTTTTATGTAGTCAATTGATTTGACCCTATCGAGCATTTCATCCATGCCGATAATTCTGGCATTATCGGCCCGAATCGGGTGCGGAGTGTCGTAGGTGATTTTAATAATTTTCGTGTCGGACAGTTCTAATGCCATGCTATTGCTTTGTGGCTGGGTGTCGCAAGCACAGAACAGGATGGAGGCTAAAACAGCTGCGGTTAATTGTTTCATTTATAAAATTTATTAGTTAGATAGTATATTATAGATTGGTAGCATGTAACGGTTGATGCAATTACAACCAAAGCTGATAAATACACCAACCGTTACTGAATTAATTATGAGTTTGTACAATCGGTGCCATTGAAGCAATTTCCAGCCCCAATTTCACAGACTACCTGTTTCCCGTAAAAAGGTTTACCCAACCAATTGGTTGTAACGCACTCTTTCAGCGAAGGTAGCCAACGTTCACCAAACCAATGATCGGAGTTTTCGTTCCATGATTGTCCATTCCACTCAAACTCTGCCAATGCATCCACATTGGCCTGGATCATTGCGGACAGGTCGTCCTTGGCAATGCTCTTCATAAATACGGCCGAGGCTGCCACCATGGCGAATGCCACCAAGCCGAACGTAATTTTCTTTTTCATAGCGTTTTTCTTTTTCTGTTCGTTCACAGTTTACTCGATGCGTTGTGTCTATCCTTTCAACAACGGCTAACCCGCTTGGGGTTTGGGATCAATTGACTATTTTTGCACAACCTCCTTTCCTTTTCCGGGATTTGGCGGCCGGGCGGAGAAAACGTGTCTTTTCCCGAGGCAATTCTCCGCCCTCGTTTTTCCCGATAATTATTCCTCTACCATACCGATGATCTTCAGCGAAGTGCTGCCGGCGGACGTATTGCAGAAGACCCGCAATGTCTTGTCGAAAGCCCCGGCCTTGTCGGGGATTATCTCCACTTTGATTTCGGATTTCTCTCCGGGCATGACGGGGCTCCGGTTCCATGACGGTTTCGTACACCCGCAGGAGGCGTCGATGTGGGTTATTACCAGCGGTTTGTTCCCCGTGTTTTCCAGGACGAAGGCCGCCTGTGCCGTGCTGCCGATCCTCAAATCCGGAACCTCGATTTCCAGTCGGGCGATACGGATGTCGGTCGTGGGAACTTTGTCCGCCTTCTTCCCGGATATTATCTCCTTATACAGCTCCCAAAGCCGCGGCTTATGCGTCGGGTTGCCGACCAATAGAACCTTGTTGGTGCTGTCGAGGAGAAAACATTGGCAGGCCTGGTTCTTCGGAAAGCCATTCAGCCTGTCGATTTCATTTTTACGGTCGATATAAAACGGCAGTTCGAACCCGTCGGCTCGTAATATCAACCCGAGTTCCCGCTCGTTCTGCGGGTGGAAATAGAACAGGAAATCGACCTTGTCGGCCAGCGTCGTGTCGATTTCCCTCACATAAGCGTTCCAGGTCAACAATTTCAGCTTGCAGGAGGTGCAGCCTATCGAATCGGTGAAATTCAGTATCCTGAATGGTTTTTTCGATTTCGCGGGGTCGTAAACCGTGTCGCAGGAATACGAAGTCGGTTGTATATCCTGCGGCAGCAGTACCGTTTTCCCGATCCATTCCTTTACGATCTTCTGGATTTCTTTCCTGGGATTATTGTCATTGCACGAGGTGCACCACAGCGGGATGATGATGATTCCGGTCATCAAATAGCAGAATTTGGCCATATAATTTTATTTTAAGAACACAAAATAAAGACGCAATCATTATATAGTTAATCAAGATATTTGATTATCTACTACAAAATAAAACAAAAATATTAATATTGGTTCAAAATAATGTAAAAATATTTTGTTTTTGATGTTTTAAAAAGTATCTTCACAGAAGATATCACCCCGCTTGATCAATCTTGTTATGATAACAGCTTTGCCGATTGTCGTATTGAAAAACATGGTAATCGTTGACTGGATAAATAAAATCCGGGATGGGTTGCGTGGGTACCCCCCCCCATCCGGGGTGGATAGTAACTGGAAGGGAAGAATAGATGTAAAAGTGTTTCGATCATGAAAAATTTTGACCGTACTGCCGTCAGGCTGATCTTATCGTTCGGTTTGGCATGGATATGCGCCGGTTGTGAATCCCGGCTGGAGGCGGCTTTGGAACTTGCGGGCGAAAACCGTCCGGAACTGGAAGCGGTTCTGCAACATTACAGCACGGACAAGGCCGATTCGCTGAAATACCGGGCGGCCCGGTTCCTGATCGAGAACCTTCCGCTCCATTACGGCTATGCGGGAAAGGGACTGGAGGATTTCAAATGCGATTATGATTCCCTTTTCTGTGATAAGGATATCCCCAGGCAGGTGCTGAGGGGCAGGGCGAAGAATTATAATCCCGATTTTACGAACGTACATCCGGCATTCGACCTTTCAGAACTCAGCCGCGATTTTTTGATCCGGCATATCGACAATGCTTTTGCGACGCTGGACTACCCGTGGACAAAGGGGCTGTCGTTCGGCGATTTCTGTGAATATGTCCTGCCTTACCGGATCGAGAACGAACTGGCGGAGGACTGGATGCCTCATTACAGGGATTTCCTCGCTGAAATAATCCGCCCCCTGCAGCAGGCTGGGGCGGATCGTTACATTGCGGCCAGGACGATCCAGGACAGCCTGCGCAGAATGGATTACGAGGTCATCGACGAATCGGTCATGAGGATGGCATTGAGGCCGTCGGATTACCTGCGGGCGGCAGGCGGTGCATGCCCCGAGATCACGAGCCTGATGTGGTATGCGCTGAGGAGCGTCGGGCTGCCTGTAAATTACGACTACATTATCCAGTGGGCCAACCGGAGCCAGTCGCACAGCTGGAATTCGCTGCGGGTCGATAGCGTGCTCTACTCTTTCGGGATGAGCGACCCGGAATTCGGCAAGCATTTCGAATCCCGGCCGCAGGAGCGTGTCGGGAAGGTTTACCGCAAGATGTTCAGTTTCCAGCCCCAGAGCCTGCCCAACCAAAGGGGAGCCCTGGCGGAGGGAATTCCGCCGGCCTTCCGATCCCCCTTCATAAAGGACGTTTCGGAATCGTATTTCGACGGCATCGACCTTGCCATGAAACTGACGATCCCGATCGCGGCCAAAAAGAAATTCGCCTACCTGGTCGTTTTCGACAACCGGAACTGGGTGCCTGTCGCCTGGAGCCGGATAAAGCGCGGGCGGGTGGCGTTCGATCATGTCGAAAAGGGCTGCGCCTATATGGTCATGTATTATGACCGGGGGCTCCTTCTTCCGGCAACGGATCCGTTTACGGTCTCGAAAGAGGGCGGGGTGGCGGTGCGTAAACCCGACGGGGCCGAGGTTTCCGTCACACTGAAGCGGAAATACCCGGTTTTCTTTGAGCTGGAGTTTATCCTCAACCGGGTGAAAAACGGCCGGTTCCAGGTTGCGGACAGTCCCGATTTCCGGGATGCCCGGACTGTCTACGTTACGCCCGAGGTGCCGGAAGCCAGGCCGTATTACGCGCAACTGGGGGACAGCATAACCTTCCGGTATATACGTTATCTCTCCCCGAGCGGTGCATTCGTGAATATGGCCGAGGTCGGGTTCTATGCCCCGTCGGGGGAAAAGCTCGTCGGGGAGATAATCGGAACCGAAGGCAGCTACGGGAATTCGGGCGACGACAAATACAAATTATTCGACGGGGATCCGCTCACCTATTTCAATGCCCCGCAGGAATCCCGCTGCTGGGGCGGCATGGCTTTCGACCGGCCTCAGACCCTGGGTAGCGTGATGTTCCTGCCGCGCAATGACGATAATTTCATACAGGCGGACGAGCTTTACGAGTTGTTCTATTGCCGCGATGGCCGGTTCGTATCCCTCGGCAGGCGCATCGGGGATCGGACGCATGTTTTACACTACGACAATGTCCCCGGGAATGCCCTGTTGCTTTTGAGGAACCATACCAAGGGCAAGGAGGAACGTATTTTTACGTACGAGAACGACGAACAAATATGGTGGTAGCCGTGCCGTGCCGGCAAACTGAGATTCAGGGAACGAAAAGGGCGGGGTCGCTGCCGAATCGTGCAAATTCATGCGCAGCGATCTCCGCCCCGGGCTCCCTTCAAAAAGAAAGGAGGTGCTGTTTATTTATGTAAGATAACGGATATAGACCGAAGACTATTGCCTTCCCACTGTTTAGTAGGCTGGCCCGGCCTGACGGGCGACAAACTGGATTCGGAAATAACGCCGACGGAGCGTTGCCGGATCGCAGGTATCAATCGAGAATTTAAAAAACAAAAACATGAAAAAATTTATTTTTATACTCTGTGCTGCATTTCTGACTTTCGCCTTGGTGCTGGGTTTTATCACTTACAATAAAACTACCCAGGCACTGCTGTCTGTCAATATCGAAGCTTTGACGAATAATGAAAATGAGGAGACAAGTAACAATGAAGGAAGTAATAACAAAGGTGATGGCTCAAAATTCTATTATGAACATTTACAGGGAAAACCTAAGACCTGTATTCTGTTTCGCAATGTGAGCTTAAATGGAGAGATATCTTTTTCAAGCGAAAAGCAGACCGGAACGTTGGGGTATACGTCTGTTAAAGTGGAAGGAATTATGGAAATATGCGACAAAGGCGGTTCCGGGTGTACTGCGTATTCATGCCAGACTACAAATTAAAAAATAAAATCTTTGCACACTCATCAGAGTGTGCAAAGAAAAAAACGATAATAATTAAAATTATGAAAAAAATCACGTTACATATTATTTGTATAATCAGTTTCTTCGCAACAGCTTGTTCCTCGAATAATGCGGAAGTGGCAGGCAATGTGAAAAGTATTGTTTTCAATTCGGAGGAAAGTGTGACGAACTCCGATTTCAACAAAATACTCGATACCACCTTCCGGGTCATTCCCCTTGCGACGAATGACGAGTGCTTAATATCCAATATCGATAGATTGGAAATCGTGGACGGAAAGTTTTATATCATGGATCATATGTCGCAGTCGGTCTATGTTTTCAATCCGGACGGGAGTTATGCCGGAAAAATCCATAAGCACGGGCGCGGCCCGGGTGAGTATACCAATCTTTCCTATATGACGGTTACAGATCGTAATATTATTGTAATAGACCATTTTGCAGGAAAACAGGTGTTCTATGATCGTCTGACCTTACAACCTGTTTCGGACGACTATGATTTATTCAAACGTCTCAGGTGTACAGAATTATTTGCCATTGGGGATATTATTTATTATATGAACGATTGGAGTAATTCTGCGATTGGTAAATACCGGCTTTTTTCGAACGCTCGGGATGGGGATGGCTATTCCAAATATCTGCCTTTTAAAAAAGATCCCGATGTTCTGGGAATAAACGGCCCCCAATACGGAATAGCAGGAAACGAAGCCCTGATGATTTATTCGGGAGACGATCATATCTATAAGGTTTCCAAAGACAGTGTCTGTGTGCAATACCGTATGGAGTTCAAAGACCCCAAAGCCAAATACACTTCGGGGCGACCCGAAAAAGTTTTCGAGGATAACCGGGGGCGAAATGCCGTATTGGGGATAAACCGGATTCAGCAATCGGAACGGTATATTTTTGCGGAGGTGACTTTTACGGGTGAAAAGGATTATTATTTCTTATATGACAAGGAGGACGATAAAATGTCGATCTATGAATTTGCTACCGATAGTAATTTTTCGGATAAATTCTTTTTCAGCGTAAAACGTGTAATCGGCAACGAGGTAATATATTGGATTAACGCAAATACTTTCGCACACGGATATAAAAACATATCGGACAGAACACCGAAAACCGGGTTTGAAAAAGAGTTGTACGGATTGCTGGATAAACTGTCCGAGAACGATAACCCGGTATTGTTCGTATTCGACATAAAACAGGAGGAATAGCCATGCCCAAACAGAAGCCGCATGTCCTCCTGCTTTCAGCGGGTTTGGTGCTCCTTTTCGGGTTCACGGCCTGTGTCATGGCAAAAACATATATCGCCTATTCGAAGCAGTTGAACAGAATGGCGGTAATTCAGACCGCATTCGAGAATATGGCTTTTTGCAGGCCCTATGAGCTCTCCTCGGAAGGGTTTTGCCTTTCCCCCACGACGGTGCTGACTGACGCGGAGGGCAATAAGTCACCTTTGTCGGAGGTCGTGTCCGCGCATGGCAGAACGCTGGTCTATCGTTTCAGCAGAATGAATTGCCTGCCCTGTATTGCGATGCACTTCAAGCTGTTGAAATCGATCCTCGATGACCGTGCCCAAATGGGGCTGATCATACTGTGCGATTATCACAATGCAAGGGACTTGAGGATACTCAGGAACACGTATGAAGTCTCCTGCGGGCTGTATAGCGTTGACCGACTCGGAATTCCGATAGAAGATGTCAACAATCCCTATTTCTTTATCCTTACACAAGATATGAGATGCGAGGGTTTCTTTACCGCATTTAAAGAAACATCGCAGCAAACTGAAAATTTCCTTCGGGCGCTGCTGGAAAAATTGTAGCTTCTCTATGACCCGATATTGAAGCTGTCCTGTGGTTTCGTTCATCAATAATATGGGGCTCTGTCGAAGATGGATAAAAAAAATAGTCAGGTATTCAGTGCGGTCGCGGTGCCGATGTCCGTAGCCGTGGTCGTGGTTGTGGTTATGGTCGTGGCCGCGGGAATCATGTGCTTCGTGGCAAATGGCGGAGAGGGGGCGGCCGACGGGCTGCTACCCACTCCGGCACTGATCGGTACAGATCGGGAACACGCCGGCCTTGCCGGCAGCGATACGCTTTTCCGGTTCGAATCCCGGGTTGCAAACCTGGGGCGGATAAGGGTGGGACATAAGAAAAAAATCGTATTCCGCTTCACCAACGTCAGTTCGTGCCCTGTCTTAATCACCAAAGTAATGACCACCTGCGAATGCACTTCGGCTGTCTGGGACAAGGCGCCCCTGCTGCCCGGCCGGCGGTCGCGGATCGAAGTGACCTATGAAGCCGAACGGGATGGAGTGTTCTTCCGGAAGTTGTTTATCTACCATGCGGGCGCCGCTTCGCCTTTCGAGATCGCGATTGAGGGGGTGGGCGAGGAATAGCTTCGACCGGTCGGGCATGCATTGCGGGCTGCGGGGGCGTTCGGTGCGGAATCGCTGTTTTGTCCCGTGTCCGATCCCGGGCAGTGCCCTTGCATGGGTGTGGAGGACGGTTATACTGAAAACTAAAAAAGCCCCGTAATCAAAGATTACGAGGCTTAACCAAGTGCCCAGGACAGGAATCACAAAATGCAATTTCTTTCAAATGGGCAAAAATACAAATGATTTATAATATATTGAAATACAATGATATAGTTTGCATTTAGATTGTTTTTTATTGATTGTGTTTTTGATTGTTTTTGTGGGTTAGTGTCAAAATAGTGTCAAATTTTATTGGTGAATATCAGTATTTTATATATCTTTGAGATAAGAAAATACCTTTTTTATGGCAAAGACGACATATAGTTTAGCAAAGTCTAAAAACAATTTGGGTGAGGCGCAAATTATAATTCGGATGTATGTTCGGATGGGTTACTTTGTGCGTATTAAGTCAAATATATGGGTCGATGAAAAACGCTGGGGTAAGAAAAATAATATTACGATTCCGACTATTCCGGGTGAAGAACAAACTGCGTTACTGAATAAAAAAGAATTGTTGCGTCAATTAACCTTATATGTCGAAGAAGCTATATTAAATGCGGATGATAAAAACATTATTGATAAGATTTGGGCGGAAAAAATTGTTGCTCGATTCTATAAAAAGTCCAAAGAGCCGAAGAATAAATCCGAGAAAACACCTGCGGATAATTTCTTTTCTTTATTTGACGGATATATAAAGAAGCGTAAATTTTCAGAGGCGCGTATAAAGCATTTAAGCGTTTTGCGTCGCTGTTTGCAGCGGTTTGAAATGTATAAACAGCTTGGGAATCGGCGCTACAAACTGGATATTGCGAAACTTACCCATGAGGATTTATCCGAAATAGAACATTTTTTATTCCATGAGAGGGAATTTTTTCTGCAATATCCGCAAATATATGAAGCTGTACCTTATTCGTTGAAAGTTCCGAAAAAATCGGTAAGAAAGGTCAAGCCTTATTTGGATGCGACCGGAAACCCGCGACCGAAAGGGATGCCTGTTGTACGCGGTCAGAATACGGTTACAGATATTATGACAAGGTTTCGATCATTTATGATTTGGGCTATTGAAGAGGGATATGCGCAAAAGAATCCTTTTAAGGAGTATCGGATCAACGAAAGTGTTTATGGGAAACCGATCTATATTTCGGTTGCTGAACGAAAAAAGATACATGAAACTGATATGTCTGATGATCCGGTATTGGAACAGCAAAAAAATGTTTTTGTTCTTCAATGTCTGATCGGTTGTAGGGTAGGAGATTATTATAATATGACGTATGATAATCTTATAGGAAATGCTATCGAATATATCCCGTCCAAAACCCGGAATGATCGCGTAAATACGATAAGGGTTCCTTTGACGGAAACGGCATTGGAAATAATAAACCGTTATCGGAATCTGGAGCGTAAAACAATTATGCCGTTTGTCGCGCAACAAACTTATAATGTATATATTAAAAAAGTTTTTTTGCGCGCCGGCATTACTCGGACTGTTACTGTGATTAATCAACAGACCCGTCAAGAGGAACAGCGACCGATTTATGAAATTGCATCGTCGCACATGGCTCGTAGGACATTTATCGGTAATATCTATAAAAATGTTAAGGATCCTAATTTGGTAGGAGCATTGAGCGGTCATAAAGAGGGTAGCAAGGCGTTTGCCCGCTATCGGGATATTGACGAGGATATGAAAAAAGAATTGGTAAATATGTTGGAGTAAAAAAGAGGTAGGTGAAAGCCTACCTCTCATTTTTCCCTGTTCTGATATTTTCGACATCTTCCTCCAGATAGCGTTTCCTGCCGCCGAAAGGCATAGATTTGATATATCCTGCCCGTTCCCAGTTTCATAAGGTCGAGGAATCTATACCGAGCCTTTGCAGCGTTTCTTTACGTGTCAATGTTCGAGGGCTTTCTTCCAGTGCAGTTATCGGCGCTGTATTGCGGGCTATTTCGGAGAATAGCTGCCGCAGGTCATCCAGGCTCACTGTTACGCTTATGCCGTTGGTATTCCGCAATAATTCATCAATAGACATAAGGCGTTCGATTTAGTTGTCGGGCTGGTCGTCCCAGCCGGGAATGATTACCGTGTCGATTACAACGTCGGGACACGGTATTACGTCGATATTTTCGACCTCTGCCAGCTTGCAGCGGGTCAGGCCGAGCAGGGTCAGCAGTACGATCAAGATGCTTACGAATGTTTTTCTTTTCATAATCTTATTTTTTGTAGTTTTTGAAATCCACGGTGTGAAATATCGCTTTGTGGTTGCACCAGCGGGCCAGTCGCCGCTGTTCGGGTGTGGGGTGTATCTTGCTCTCAAAGTCGCGGTAAGGCTGTGCAAAGGGCTGGCATCCCAGCGCACGCAGTTCTTCGATGCGGCCCAGCGCGTCATCCACGTCCCGAACGAGGACATAGAAAAACATCTTTGCGGGCTTCACGCCGCATTTTTTCAGCCTTTCTATTGCCCTGTGAACGTTGTCCCGGACGGCGGAGCTGTCATATGCCATGCGAATATACTTCGACCACTTCACGCGGGAGAGCAGTTCTGCGATTTCGGTATTCCGGGCGATTTGCCGGGCATCAAGACCCTGGTTGAAGTCCACCCGCACCCCTAACCGGATGATCTTCTCGATCTGCTCCAGTCCCCACCCGGACGCAAGTACGTTGTTGTCGAGCAGTACGGCGTTGCGGCGTCCGCCTAAAAATTCCTCAATGTCGGCATTTGCCCGGATTGCCCCCTCTTTACGGGGGACTACGCACCACGGGCAGCGGTTCACGCATCCGCGGGTCAGGAAACCTACTGCCGCAGGATAATCATACAACCCGTAATCGGGGCAGGAGTGTTCCACTTCTTCGGGCAGGACCCGCGCATAATCCCGATACCCGGTTCCGCCTTTCACGACTTCGCAGGGGAAAACGTGGGGATAGTCGGGAGTGAACGTAAACACCTTTGCCATATACACCCGGTCATACTGCCCGAACATGGGGTCGGCGAACTCCACGCTGTCGCCGTGGACTTTGTGTCATGCGGACAACTTCATCAGCGCGAGGTTCGGGAAGTGGTGGCCGTCTACGTCTATCAGTCCTATTTTCATGGTTTATTGTTTTAAAAGTTCGGTTATTTCGGGATCGAGATTCCCGCGGTACTGCATCCGCTCGTCCATACCGCAGGCGGTCAGGAAATGTTCGCGGCCCTCTGCCTTGCGACCCAGCCGAGAACAAGCGACGGCTTTCAGGTATTCGGTCGTCGCGGACTTCTCCAGCCCAGCGAGGATTTCCAACGCCTGTGCATCATGGCCGAGCGAAAGGAGGGTTACGACGGTGTTCCGATCCCGGTATTCAAGCAGGTTGTAAAGGGCTTTCGCGTACCTGCGCTTTTGCAGCAGGTCTACACCCCGCATGTAAGCTGTATCGACCTCGCGGGTGTGAATAGTGTCGCGGATCATCCCCCTGCGTCGCAGGTCGTATCGCATTGTCACGGCCCGAAGCCACGGATATACGTTTTCTTTGATGTTCTGATACTCCGCCGGGTATCGTTCGCGGATCACCTGCTCCCGTCGGTCAGGGTCTTTTTCGGCGGCGATTAACTCCAATATTTCGGCGCGTTGCGGCAGGCTTTCGTCACCACGGATGCGGGCGGCCAGTTCGGGCCAGTCCTCCGCCACCCACCGCACGCGGACGAGGGTATCTACTTGGGGACCGATGCGCTCCTGCAGGTAACCTTTGAGTGCGTGGGCGCGACCTTGTGCCAATGTGCGGTTACGGTTAAAACGGCCCTCCGGGGATGCCGAAGCCGTAAGTACGACGCTATCGACGTAAAATTCCTGCTGGGCGATCAGTTCGGCCATGCGCGCCTGAATCTTACCGAGCTGTGCGGCGTTTTTGCCGAGGGTGTCGAGTACGCGGGTGTCGTTCACCAAAAACTGAATGTAGTTGCGGTCCTGCACGGTTGCGTACTTACTGATGACCTTTATTTTGTAGCGGGTCGTGGTATCGACGAATGAGAGCATCGACGAAACATGATAGGTCAGCGTGTCGGACGGCGGCAGCGTGTAGCTGCTGTCATCGAGCGCCACAACGCGGCCCTGCAACGTGACGAGCATTGTTTTCGACGTTTCATCCGTCGGCACTTCCTGCGAATAGTAGTACGAGATATGGCCGGGATGTGCGGCCACGCTGTCGAGCCGCACACCCTGGGGGTAGGGATATTTCACGAACCGGGCAAATGCGTGGGCTTCGGCGTTGCTGTCGGGTGCGAATACCCGGACATATTTGTCGAACTGCCAGTAGTCGCGCTGCTGTACCCGCGAGAACAGCCCGCCCCGAATGGTGATGTCCTGTAAAGGATGTGCTTCGCCGTATTTGTGCAAATACGGGGTTACTACGACGCTTCGGCACGTGCCCTGCAACTGCCGGGGCATGTCGATCACAAAGTCGATAGTGACTTTTCCAAGCCGTTCGGGGAGTGTCCGGGCGCGGGCGCGGATCGTTACCTCTTGAATCTGCATCGCCATGATACGTTTGCCGTTCTCCTGCACTTCGGTCGGTACGAGGTAGAAGCGGTTGCTGTCGCGCTCGATCTTCAATACGGGCGGCTGGTAGGCCTGCTGCTCGCGTTCGCGCTGTTCGCGGCTGACATGCAGCACGTCGGCGCGGTATTGCCGCCGCTCCAGATGCCCCGTTATGGAACAGCCGCAAAAAAGAACCATGCAGCAGACCCCGGTTACTATTCTGTTTTTGTTCATTCTATTGTAGTTTGTATTCGACCATACCGTTCAATGAAACCGGAGTGTCGGATTCCATAGTGTACGAAACAATGGAAATGTCATATCGGCCTTGCAGGTCGAGATATACATAGCCTGTTCCCCGTGAGCGCTCGGCTTCGAAAAACACGTCGAACGTATAATCCTGCATTCTTGTATATCCGCCCGAATAGACGATCTTTACGGAGGCCGTAACCGTGATCTTCAAATCTTCGCTGACGGGATAAGACGATTCCATGACAATATCGAGCGCTCCGGTCATCAGCCTGAAATCGAGCGAAAAATTCGCTGTCGTTTTCACGCCTTTCACGGAAGATTCGAAAAAAGTACTGTTTCCCTGCTCGTCGGTGATGGTTACGGTAAAGGGGATTTCGCCTACGGCTTCTGGTTTTATGCGCAGTTCATAAGTTCCGTTTCCCTCGTATAAGGTCAGTTCTGTTTTCGGAATATCTGCACTGTAATGTCCCTGAAAGAATGTCGCACCCTCACCGTTCAAGCGGGCTTTATACCTGCCCGTATAACCGGGTTGGGACACGGTAAACGTAACATAGGCCCTGTCCATTGCGGCCAACTCATACCCTTCTTGGGTATAGGTCGCGGTTATTGGCGGGTTCTTGTAGGTGGTAGTCAGGATGCGCTCCATGCTGATCCCGTGTTTATCCGTGACGGTCAGGCGCAGGCGCACGTCGCCGGAGACCTCTTGTGTATAGGCGATGCCAGCCGTCGCCGTGCCGTTTCCGGAGAGCAGCGGATAAGGTGTGCCTGCCGTACGGCGCTCCCCGTCGATGGTGACGATGCCCTGTCCCGCGTCGAGGTGGTACGAGAGGTAATAATCATTCTCCGCATCGTTCGTGGACACGAGTTCCAACCTCGCAGCGGCGGATGCGCCGGGCCTGTAACTTTCGGCCAAAGGCGTAACGGCTACTTCGGCTGTCGATACGCGCCAGTCCACGGTGTTCATACCGAGAATACGTGCATTGATGTTGTAAACCCGGTTGCGAACGACGTTAAAATCCGTGGTGTTATTCTCGCCGAGGTATATGCGGTACACGACCTTAACATTTGCGGCTTTGCCCTCTATGGCTATGTAAGTCGCATATTCCGGGGCATGGGCTTCGTCTTTCTGCTGTTGGGAACCGATTCCCGCGACCTGTCCCTGACGGTTTTCCAGCAGGTAGTAGGTTGCGTTGTATTCAGTTCCCGTCGCTGATACCTTTTCCATGTCTGCCACTTCCCCGGCGGCATTGGCCCGGCTGGAGCCTAAAAGGGCTGCGGTGAGCGGGACGCTGCGAAGCTGCACGGACTTCACACGAAAAGACTTTGCGAAATCGGCGGCTACCGTGTAGCTGAAATTGACCTTTGCCACGGCGCGAACCAAGGACACGGCGATCTGCGTGTCGCCGCGCACGGTAACAGCCTGCTGTGCGGACATGGGAAAGGGTGCATCCGCGAGGGCCAAAGGATCCCGTTCGACGCGCAGCGTGCGAACGAAATCCTCCGCCCGGTCGCCTGTATCGCGGGCGAGGTTTGCGATGGCATAAAGCGTATAGTCCCCTTTGGGCAGTTCGAGTACGACCGACTGCACGGGGGCGATGTATATGTGCCGGGCCGGGCCGCCATTCACAGGGAACAGGTACAGGTTGATGTCGTCGATGCGGGTGTCGCTCGATGCACTGCGTGTCGGGGACATTTCGCCGCATCGGAACGTCATGGTGATCTGCTGTGCCTGCGTCGTCGGATTAGGATTTATGTCCGCATCCGAGCAGGCGCAGCAAAAAAGCATCATGCAGATCGGAATATAAAATATCTTTTTCATAGGGTTAGAATAAGTAGTTAAAACTTACCTCTGCGCGTGAGGGGCCGACCACCCATCGCTTATAGTGGTGAATGATGATGGATTCGTATTCGGGCAATGTGCGGTCGCGGCGGGTATCTTTCATGTAAAAGACTCCGACGCCGATTTCGGCTGTGATGTTCCACCGCTTCGAGAGTAGCCAGGCATAGCCATAGCTGAACCCCAGCCCGGCCATATTGCCCTTGTAGTAGTGCCGTGAGCCGCCGTACAGGTAATTTCCGTAGGTAAGCTGGCCACTGATGAAATGTCCTACGAAAGCCTCGTACAGCCAGCGTTTCGTGCCGATCTGTGCGGCGTACAGGCGGCAACTGAACGAATCGGAATTAATCGGGTTCCAGTAGCCGGATACGTCGAGCGTCCATTTATCGGCGACGGCCGCGTCGAGGCCGACGTTCACCGTTCCGGTGAGTGCGGCCAGTGCGTTTACTTTGGCGCTGAAAAACTGCGCTGCGGCCCGATGAGGTTTGCCCCACAAAGCCAGCAGGCAGAGCATTAAGGTGATGATGTGTCTTTTCTTCATGGTTGTAATTCTTTCTGTCTATTCCCGAATACAGCGGATAGGATTTGCGGCATAGCGGTAATAATCTGTTGTGTCGATAAATGAGGGTACGGAACCCGTCGAGAAAATAATCGAGGTGCAGGAAATATCGCCATACCGACAGCCATACGTTCCCCAGAACATATAGTAGGGCGCATTGGTGTAAAGTCGTCCGAGTTGTCCGTTATTCATAAAGCGTGTATCGACGAAAGTCCCTCCGATCGGAATATTCGTAGTGCGATTACCGTTGTAATGAATCGTTACATAATAGGGCGACGACTGACTTACCCGCTCGATTCCGACAAAATCTTCGGGGCTGGGAACTTTCCAACCAACGGGACACGGATCATAGATAGATTTGTAGCTTATCTTGCTGATATTGCTGTTGCTCGTCGTGATATTACCCCAAAGATTCGGATGATGATTGTAAAGCCAATCCACAACAGATGCCCACTCTTCCCAATCTTCGTACATGGCATCGCTCATAAAGGTTGTTGGATGAGCAATCGACCACTCTACGGTCATTACGTCATAAGGGCTTTCAGTCCTGGCGTTTCGGGGATAGCTGACATTAAATGCGAATCCTTCGGTATAGACCACTCTTTCAGGTTCATAGCTGGTGCAATTTGCCGGATGGATGAACGGGTCTTTGCGGCCCCATTGGTAGTAAAGCCCGCGGGATGCGGGATGCGTGCAGTCGGTAGAAATCGCTCCCAGGTTTCGATCCATAAAAACGGCTCCGGAAACATAGGTCTGTGCTGTGGTTGCCGGGTCGTAATCGACCGACCAAATATGCCATGACCAGATGCAATTATCCGTAACGTCGAACAATCCGATTACGGCGTTCCCCCGCGCGTTCCCCGTCGAGAACGAGATACGGTTGTCTGCATACAATACATTTTCAACAACTTTGCTATCCGATTCCCAAAGCATACGAGCGGAAGTTCCGTTAAGATTTTGGGCCCAAATATTTCTCGTGTTTTTGCCGTTACCCTGAACGGTCGCGTTAAACGAATAGCGGGTATTCAGGGTTGGGGCTATGTAGCAGTTTGCCGTTCCCTTGCTGTCGAGCGGAGTGTCTACGGCACGGAACCGGGCATAGATGTCGGCGTACAGATCGCGGGGAATGTAGGTATAGCTCTCCGACGACGAAAGAAGCCGGGTATATGCGGCGTCGGCATACCAGCCGTCGAATAAGTAGTAACCCGTCGCCGTGGCGGTCAGTCGGCAGCCGTCCTCGTGGCATAACGCCGCGGTGCGCTTCCCGCTGCCCTCGGTCGCGGTTTGGGCGTAAAGGCATTTGTCTGCCGTGACGCTTCCGCCCGTGGAAGTATGGACGTAGACTACATTTGCCATCGTATGTTTGAAATCGTAAGACTGTGCGAATCCGTATTCGTCGGTCAGGGTCACACGGTATGCCAGTTGCGAATTGTCTTTTGTAAAGATCGGCGGGCGGTAATCGAGGTAAAAGTAATTGCCGCCTTTGGGGTTATAGATTTCAAATTCGAAGCTGCTATTGCAGTCGTTACGGTCAAATTCGAAATAATCGCTGTCGCCTTGTGTTACCTCTAACCGCCCGCTGATAGCGAGCGAGCTGTTTTCATTCACCATATCGACATGCAGGCTGTAATCCGGGTCATACACGCAGTAGCTGCCGATATTGCCGTCATCGAAATCGTCGTACACGGTCGCAGTATATGACGCAATGCGAGTGTCTGCGGTGTTGTCGTTCAGCAGGGTTATATTGAGCGTGTAATGGCTGTTGGCCCGGACGTTGAAATCGGACGTATTGTTTTCGCCCAGATAGACCGAGTAGGCCAGCACCTTACTGCCCCGTGTGGCACGGATGAGCAGCCACGATGCGCAAGCGGGTGCATTGTCGGCGTTCTTCTGTTTCTGGTCGGTAATCGAAGTATTCACCCCTTGTCTGTTGGGCAGCATGTAGTAAGAACCTGCGGCCCGCTGTCCCGTCAGGGTTGTTTCGGGACTGTCGGTATAGTCGTCGGGATTATCGGCCGCCGTGCCGTCTGGGGCGAACACCACCGCAGTGCGGGGGATGGAAATAAGCTGCACCGATTTGAGTTCCATGTCCGCAGGCTTGGCGGTAAGGTTATAAGAGATTTTCGATACAACCCGCTTTACGGTTATGGGCGGCAACTGCACCACGCCGTCGGAGGATAATGAGATCGTTGTTTTCTGTTCGCAGAACATCGGCAGCATGTTGTAATGCTCTTGGTATGTCACCTTGTATTGGAACAGATCGGCTGTTTCGCCCAGACTGCGCCCGACGTTCGCGGCAATGCGTACGAGGTAGTCGCCCGGCAGACATTCGAAACGTAGTGTCGTTGCGGTGAGGTAGCGATATAGGACGACTGCGCCTTTTCTGTCTATGAGGTAGAAATTCAGGTCGCGGATCGCTGCTTCGTCGGTCGTGCGGGTCGTCGTGGTCATGGGGTCGGGCCTGACGGTCAGTTCTACCGTCACTTTCGACCGGGCGTCCGGCTCGCGGTCGGAAATGCAGCCCCAGCAAAGAGCGAGGGTGAGCAAAAAAAATATAGTGTGTTTCATCGGGAGTTATGATAACCGCCCGCGCCCCGAAAGGTGCGGGCGGTGGTTAATAAATAGGTTGTTTATGCGCCCAGATCGACGGACTGCGTTACGGGTGTTTCCCACTCGGCGACCGACACGCTGACTTGGCAATCCTGTCCCACGAGACCCGTAATGTTGGCGGCCACACGGTAGTAGCCGTTGCGGGCGATTTCACCCCCGGCCTTGCCCGTGAGGGGAACGGTGTAGATGACTTCCATGCGGTCGGCCGTTGTCGAAGCGTTCCCGTCGGCGTCATAGGTCGCGGTGATCTCCAACGCTACGCGGCTCGCTTCGGCCAAAGCTCCGTTTTCGAAGATGTAAAAAAGATTGTTATTCTTGCCGGATGCCGTTGCCGGGGCCTGCGTATGGGTGTAGGTCATGGCTCCGGGCGTCGGTGTGGCCGGAGCGATGATCGGCGTGTGGCTGGCGGCGCGCAGCAGCTTCGTTCCCGTTACGGTCAGCGTTCCGGAATACTTGCTATTGAACGACGCATCGACGGAGGTCTGCACGGCGATTTTGGCGACGGTGCGTTTGAGTGTCAGGGCTATGGATGTCGTGCCGCCCTCGGCGATGGCCTTGCTCACTCCGGCCGTCATTACGAAGCCGCCGCTGCGCTTGGCTTGGGTGCTCACCTCTGCGAATGTGCCGTTATAGTCTGCGGCGGATGTTTCCAGCTTTGCCAGCAGCGCGGATTTCGTGGTGACGCCCGACAGGGACATGTTGGCTACGGCGTAGAAGTCGCAGGTCGTTCCGGCTGTGGCGTGCGGCAGGGCGAACGTCGCGGTGCGGGCCGTGAGTTCCGAAGCGGTGAAGTCGCGCAGGGTGATAAGGTCGCCTTTGGCGTTGAACACGTACACGGAGAGCGAGGAAAGGGATTTCTCCCACGCTTCGGCGGCCGCGGCTTCGGCAAAGAACGCACGGGTCGGGGTTTCGTCGGTGAACCTCATGGCGACGATTGCGCCGTCGGGGGTGTGGTCGATGTCGGGAATGATAGTCGTTGCGTCGTCTTTGTTGCAGGCGATCATCGAAAGTGCGGCAAAGGCCGCGAAAAGAATCTTTTTCATGTTAAGTCGGTGTAATTTAAATGTAAGTTGCTGTAAATTAAAGTTTTGATACTGTGTTTGTTGTCTGCGGCAGGGCCGCGCCGTCCTGTCCCGGTCCGCACCCTCGGTGCTCTCCGGGCGAAAATCATCACTTTCGCATATTTTAGGATTTAGGAGGTTATTCTTCCCAGCCGTAACCGAGGACTTCGAAACGCACGTTTTTGTCGCAGTCCTCGGTCAGTCGAAGCGTGCCGTCCAGTTTTATAGTCACGTCCGCGAGGGTTAGCGTCAGGGGAATTACGGGTGTCGTGCCGCCCTCCAGCAGCAATTCCAGAAAACCGTATTCTTTGAGCATCCGGCGACTTATGCCGCGCTTGGCGGCGGCTACCCAGTCGATAGCCGATTCATCGAATCTTTCCATAGCGCTAAACGTGTTGACCTGTTTTCCGCTGTGCTTTGGGAGCGGGCGTCGCTACTTCCGGACGCGGTGATTTCTGCCCGGCTCCCGGCTGTTTCTGACCTTGCGGGGATGTCTGGCCCTGCACCGGGGTTTTGCCTTGCGTGGTTTTGCCTGCTCCGAAAAGGTCAGGTGCGGGAGTTTGTCCCTGTCCGGCCGTTTCGGCGGCCTGCCCCTGCTGGTTCTGCTCCGGCACGGCTGCGGGTGCTTGTCCCTGTCCGGCGGTCTCGGCGGTCTGTTCTGCCGACTGCTTGGGGGCCTGCGGGTATTGGGTCCGCCCGTCGGCGGTTTCGGGCATCGAGGAAATAATACGCTCCATGTCGCGTTGCTCGCGCAGTTTGGTTGCCAGCGCATTCCGCTGCTCAATGGTCAATACCTCCATAGGTTTGCGGAAAACCGCGTTGTACTGGTAGGGCACGATGTTCACGCTGCCGTCCCTGTTTACTATCGCTATTTCGCGCACTTCACCGTGGCGGAAGCTGTTGATGTCCTCCTGTGTGAGTTCCGTTCCGCGGATGTATCGGGGAACAAAAGCATTTTCAGCGTTCGTGTAATCCAACTGCCGCGTATCGAAGTCCCGCGACACGAGCAGAGGACCCTCGGACGTTTCCAGCACGCGGCCGAGGTTGCCGTACATTTCGAGGTTCTTCATATCCGCATTGGTGAATTTCTGATCGAAAAGTCCCTCGTCGAGAATCCGGGCATAGCTTTTCACATCGACTTTGTATCCGTTTCCACTCTTTTTGAGCCGGAATTTACCTTCGCCGATATAGTTGATTATATCGTCATGGTATTTGAGTTTGTGCATCCCCGTCTGTTCGTAATTCTGCAACTTTTGGAGATAGTTCACCTTTTCCAGCCCGCCGAAACTGTACCCCATGCGGTTAAGTGTGTCCCACGGCATTTCGTCAATGGGGATGCCGCGGGTTTTCATCTTGCACTCGAATTGTCCGTCAGGACGCATTTTGTAGTTGTAATACAGCTTTACGTCGTCGCGGGAGGTATTTTTCCAGTACCGTTTAAGCGCATCTTTCATGCGTTCGAGCGCACGCCGGGGAACGACGTAAATGTTAATCGTGGGGTTGTTGTGATATTTCTTCAAATTCTTGTAGAAGTTCAGCGGAATGTTCTTGTCCATGACAAAAAACAGGCTTTCATTCTCCGGTGTCGGGTCCACCGTACCGATACTCCCGTCAGGGTTCTGGGAAAAGACCTTTGTCTGGTCTTTCTCCTTGTCATAGAGCATACCGATACTCGGTTCGTTCAATGTGTTGTCGATGGGCTGTTCGTCAGCTCCGAGCGACTGTCTTTGTTCTTCTGCCATAATTTAAATTTTAAGTTATTTTGTGAAACTGTCTGTGCTGCGAATGTATGGCGGGGATTGACGAAATGATACTGCAACGGACACGAACGGACATGAACGGATAAAAACGGACTATTGCGCGTTGCCTTTAAACAGGTGTTGTAGCTTCGGATCGGCAGCTATACGTCGCAGTTCGTCCTCTACGATCTGGGCCGCTTCCTGCTTTATGCGGTAGTAGTTGGCTTCGACAACTTCGGCCATTCGATCTTTACCGTTTTCGTCGGTGAAGTCGGAAAGCACGGGAATCGGGCGATACTGTTTTTCTTCGGCTTTGATCTTTTCGGTATCGACGATGATTCGGGCGTGAAACATTTTTTGCGACATATTATCCCCGAAGTTATCGGCTACGGCCCCGACGAACTCGCCCTGTGAAAGATTGCTGATCTTGGACGCGGGGATCACGTTGTCGAGCTGGGTATTTATACCCGTGGATTTATCTTCTCGGTTGATGTTGAGCGACTGCCGCTGCTGCACGATCTTCCCGAATCGCTCGGAGAGGATGCGGGCTGTGTCGCCCACGACCTGCCCTGAAATGATGTTGCCGACGATATTTTGTATGACCTTGCTTTCCTGTTCGCCATAGTCGCGCGTAAGCTGGGAAAAGTCCTGCATGCCCAGGCACACGGCGACGCGGTTGCTTCGGGCCGTGGCGACCAACTGGTCCAGACCTTTGAAAAAAATGGTCGGCAATTCATCGACTATGACCCCGCATTTCTGCTGCCCTTTGCGGTTTATCATCTTCACGATGCGGGAATTATAGAGGGATAGGGCTGCGCCGTATATCGCCACGCGCTCCGGGTTGTTGCCGACGCATAGGATTTTCGGGGCTTTCGGGTTGTTGATGTCGAGCGAAAAATCGTCCCCGGACATAACCCAGTAGAGCGACGGCGAGATAATCCGCGAAAGTGCGATCTTTGTACTTGCGACCTGCCCGGCAAGCTGCTCCACGGCCCCGGACTTCCAAGCAT